>NZ_AUAF01000001.1 GCF_000428585.1 Zooshikella ganghwensis DSM 15267
CCCTCGTTCACGTAATCGCTGGCCTTTAAGTAAATCATTAAAGGTATCATCAACCCAGCAATAAACTGCTATGATAAACTCTTCTACTGACATCCCCTGTCCCTTTGAATTTGTTTCGGCAAAACAAAGGTTGGGGTCAGGGGTTGTCATTTCAAACTAATAAAAGTCGAGCATCGCGTTACCATAAGTATTTAATGTTGAGGCGTTAAACCAAAAGACACATCAGTAAAAAAGATGCTAACGACTGATTACTGATATCTCAACCACTTCATCAATAACCAGGGCGATCGCATATAAATTTTCCTTTAAAACCAAAACCACTTTTTAAAGCTCCATGTCCAAAGTCTGCAAAACACCCACCGAACACACCGTAAATCCTTCCCTGGATGCCTGATTCAATAGCTAATAGGCGTAGCTTATTATCTACCGTGTATTGAACTATTTTTAATAAAGGCACAGTCAACACAAAGTGAGGGTGTTTTCGTTACCTCAGAATAAGGTAAAATCACTTGTTTAATCAGTAGACTTTAGTTTTATGGCCTCTTTATTTGTTGAACAGTTGACCGTTATAGACTTCTCCTATTTATGCCCTGAGCGTGGTCTCGTTGGCGAAAGCTGGTTAGTCGACGTGGTACTTGATGGCTCACTTAATGAACAAGGTATGGTGTTTGACTTTGGTAATGTCAAAAAAGATATCAAACAAGCGATTGACAGCACTATTGACCATACACTGGTTGTTCCTTCAAAGTCCAAAGCGATACAGCTCGTTGATCATGGAGATATTCGTGAAGTAACGCTTGAGACTTCCCAAAACGGTATCCTTCACTGTCAAGCACCTAATGCTGCCATTGTGCCAATTCCTGTTGATGTAATCACACCATCAACATTAAAGGCCGTTGTTGAAGAGCATCTAAAAAGTGTGGTACCCGATAATGTGGACTCAGTATCTGTAAACCTATATCCCCAATCCATTCAAGAAGCCTATTATCATTACAGTCACGGCTTAAAAAAACACCATGGCGACTGCCAACGTATTGCTCATGGACATCGATCGCCACTCAAAGTTAAGCTAGATGGTCAAACCAGTCCAAAGCTAGCATCTCAGTGGTCTAAAAAATGGCAGGATATTTATCTTGTTACTGAAGCAGATATTTTGGATGAATTTGAAAATAAAGGCTTTACATATATCAAATGTGGCTACCAAGCCCCACAGGGCTATTTTGAATTGACAATTAATAAAAAATGCTGTTATTTTTTCCAAACGGACACCACTGTTGAGCTAATAGCCCAACACTTAGCACAAGAAATAAAAAAAGATTACCCTAGTCATCAAGTTACTGTTCATGCCTATGAGGGGTACAAAAAAGGGGCCATTGCTACTGCATAACCTATGATTGATTGTTCATTCTTTATCACATAACGCAACGCAATAAAAACAAAAATAAAGGTTTAAAGATGCCCTCAAAAATACGGATCACTGAGGGTATCTTAGTGCTTTCACTAAAACCTAGTCCGAACACAGAGCAGCTATTATAGCAAGCTATTCACACAACGAATAAATTAGTATTTTTGACTTTCTTATATCCAGTATTTAGCTAATCTGATTAGTAAGTTATTTATGAGGTATTCAGTAGTTGTAATACCCTTTTGCAAAAAAAACGCTATGAGAAGGACAAACTTTAATTGCAAAAACAAAATAAAATATACTTATAACACAGGATATACTTATTCAATTTTTACTTTGTTGAATAAGTAGTTGAGTTTAATGAATTGCTTATTATCTCGGCTTTGGCCATTATTGAATACACATGACGGCTAAAAATAAGCTATTAGAAACAACGGGTTAGAATTAATTCATATCATGGTTTTCATTAGACATGAGTTAATTCAGGTTATAACCACTAACAGTATTGCTTTACCTGCAATGCCTTAGCTTCTAAATGGCCAAAGTCGAGTATTATTACAAATCTAAATATTTAAGCGTTTTGACGAATGATAAAACATTTCGCATACTGGAAATGGTACAGACCCCAAGAACGTCACGTTGTAAAAGAGGGACTGTGATTGGCTTTAACAATACCTAAAAGAGATCGGTTATCTGTTAAATTACTGCGCGTGGTGTTATTTTCTGCATTCCTCGTGGGTGTAGTCTTGAGTGTCGCGCAAATCGTTTTTGATGCATATAGCTCCGACGAGACCATTGATAACCAAGCCTACGCAATGCTAGCTATGGTGCGTGATCCAGCTATTCAGGCCGTGTATAGCTTGGATAAAGAAATGGCATCACAGGTTGTTGAGGGTTTATTCGAAAACCAATCTATCCGCTATGCTGCCATCGGTCACCCAGATGAACCAATGCTGGCTGAAAAGCGTCGCCCCCTTATCAGCACACCTTACCGATGGTTTACCGATAAAATCTTTAATACTGAGCGCACTTACAAAGTTAATTTATTTGGACGACTGCCCTACAGTGAATATTATGGTGATCTAATGATTACCATTGATACTGCGCTTAGTGGCTCAGAATTTGTCAATCGCAGTATTATCATTTTTATGTCTGGTATTTTACGTGCCGTAGCCATGGCGACTGTACTCTATTTAATCTACACCATTCTATTGACGAAACCGCTTACCCGAATCATTGATAACTTATCCCATATTAATCCAGACCATCCTGGCCAAAAAAAGATTCCAATGCTTAAAGGCAACGAAAAAAATGAGATGGGAATTTGGATACGAACCGCTAATCAGCTTCTGGAGTCAATAGATCGCAATAACACCAAGCGCCAAAAAGCAGAAGCACACGTGCTTCGTTTAGCCCAATACGACTTTCTCACTGGGCTGCCTAATCGTGTTATGTTGCAAAAACAGTTACAGCGAATACTACAAGAAGCAGGTGGTAAAAACTGTCTGGTGGCCATTTTATGTTGTGGTATTGATGATTTTAAAGGCGTCAATGAACAGTTCACTTATAAAGTGGGTGACCATATTTTAATGGCACTGGCAGACCGTTTACGTAACCAGCGAAGTAGCGTTCGTGCCGTTGGCCGCTTGGGTGGCGATCAGTTTGCTATCATCCAGGATAATATTGAACAGCCTTATGAGGCTGCTGAACTAGCACAAAATGTGTTAAATGATGTAGAAGAGCCTTTTGTCATAAACAATGAACCCATTGCTATTCGAGCCACAATAGGGATCACATTATTCCCTGAGGACGGTAGCAATCCAGAAAAACTACTGCAAAAAGCAGAGCAAACAATGACACTGGCAAAATCGCGCAGCCAAAACCGCTTCCAGTTCTATATTGCCAGTGTGGATACTGAAATGCGTATCCGCAAACAGCTTGAGAAAGATCTGCTTAAAGCACTGGAAAATAAAGAGTTACACTTAGTCTACCAACCTCAAATTGACTACACTACAAACCGTGTCATTGGTGCAGAAGCATTATTACGCTGGATTCACCCTGATAAAGGTTTTATTTCTCCTGATTTATTCATTCCATTAGCCGAAAAGAATTTATCCATTATTCCCATTGGTGAGTGGGTGCTACAACAAGCCGCACAACAACTGCAGTTTTGGCATAATATGGGCTTTGAAGAATTCCGCATGGCCGTCAACTTGTCAGCGGTACAATTACGCCAGGAGAATATTGAAGAACTTATTACTGAAACATTACAAAAATATTCTATCCCACCTTACTGTATGGAATTAGAAGTCACTGAAACCAGTATAATGGATGATGTATCACTAGCTGCAGCACGTCTTGAGAGTATCAAGCGGTCTGGGGTAATGATCGCTATTGATGACTTTGGTACAGGCTACTCATCACTAAGCTACTTGAAAAAATTACCTTTCGATAAAATTAAAATCGACAAAGGATTTATGCAGGATGTTATTCACGATGAAGATAATTCAGCCATTGTGAGAGCAATCATCCAACTAGGAAAAAGCTTGGGACTTAAAGTTATTGCAGAAGGTGTAGAAACCGAGGAGCATGAAGGCTATATTATCAGCCAAGGCTGTGAGGAAGGCCAAGGATATTACTATAGCAAGCCAGTTTCACCCGAACAATTTCAACAGTACGTAAAAAAAAACAACAAAGCAGCCTGAAGAATGAAAACAACAATGGGTTAGAGCCATCTACCGCCAGCTAATAATATACAGTGATCTTCCATGGAGTGCTTCGTTGCCCTCACAAAAAATCACTATTTTTAGAGTCTCCCCAATGTCTTTCACGAAGTAAATACAGAATTTTATCTATTAAAGGCATACTCAAGCTTTACAGATGAACACTTCATGTTGTATACATCCTTAATGGCAAGAATCGCTACTGTAAGAATTTAACAGTTTACGACAAGCATCTTATACTTAAGTAAGTCTTTGGCACGGAAAAGCATAGTCTTCTTTTGTAGTACAACAGTGTTTTATTGTGATACCAAAAGCAGACTACCAGATATTTTACAGCTTGCTAGAAAATACCATGACAAACAAAAAAGCCGTTCTACTTTCAGGAATTTTATCCTCAATTACAGCTGTATTCACCATACCGCTACATGCTTTACAGTTGGGGGATGCAAGCCTCTTTTCCGTTATGAATGAACCTTTAAAGTCCCATATTGAAGTGCTTCTACCTAACGATCGTGCAACACCGACTCACACTATCCATGCACGTCTAGCAAGTCAGCCGGCTTTCTACCAGGCAGGTGTTGAGCCAGTAACTATCTTACAACACTTGCGGTTTAAGACAGTTACTCACCCTAATGGCAAGGCATATATTGAAGTTTCCAGTACTCAACCTATACGCGAGCCTTTTCTCAACTTTGTGATTGAAACAGAATGGCCAACAGGACGTCTACTACGCCAGTATACTTTGCTGCTTGACCCGCCAGCACCAACGTCTACACCACCGACCCTTGACCTTGATGCTACACAGTATCAGATAGCAGGCAGTTCATCAGAGTCCCAGACTAACAGTGCAGCCTCTCAACATCATCAGCCGTCATCTACACAAACAGAAACCTACACGATTAAAGCAAACGACACCTTGTGGGAAATCGCAAGAGATGTTCGTCCAAATAAGTCAATCAGTATTCAACAAATGATGATTGCCTTACAGGCTCTCAACCCTCATGCATTTATCAATGACAACATTAATTTACTAAAACGTGGCAAAGTACTGCGTGTGCCCAACACAGCGCAAATTGCTGTCATTACCCCACAAGAGTCATCGGAATTATTAGCAGCTCAGACAAATGATCCGAACACCTTGACGGCCCCTCCTTTAGATGCAACACATCAAGCCTCTCCAGTTGCTTCCAAAAGTTCAAATAGCGCTGACCGGCTTACTATAGTTACCCGTGTAGATCCAACCGCCAGAGGTAACTCAGCATCACAGACTCATACATCAGAGATAGCTTACAACTCAACGCTAACAGTTACTCAAGAACAATTAGACAAAGCCAAGCGCGAAAATGATGAGCTAAAATCGCGGTTAAATGATTTACAGGCACAAATTAATACATTAAAACGCTTATTAGTCCTAAAAGATGAGCAAATGGCGAGATTACAAGCTCGATTGGAAGAATTAGAGGCACCTGAAACAGTACCTCAACAATCATTAACCCAAGTTCCTTAATCTTTATCTTTGCCCTATAGAAAACCACGTTAAGGCACTAGCTAATAAAAATTGTGAAACTGGCTATAAGCTTACGGTTTGGGTAGCAGCATTTTCAGACAAATCAGAACGCATCGCAAAGCTACCCATCACCAGCTTTATACCTGGCTCAAGTCTTGTCTCTTCCCGTTGATTACGTTGCATAACAAAATATATGGAGTGCGAAGGTGTTTGCATTCCACAATAATCACGAAGAAAAGCCTCCCGGGTATAGCCTTTAACCTGGTAAAACTCACGAACACACTGCACATTACCAAGTTCACTCTCTTTAATATCGTCTATCACTTCGAAGCGTTTTGACTCTATTGATGCACCAGGTATTTCAAGCTGCTTGAACGTATCAGAATAACCCTGTGCATAAGCCATGATGTTTATGGTGTCTTCATAAAGTGCACGTGGAATCTCCTGGTTACGTGACTCAATGTTTATATCAACACCTAATGAAAAAACACCTTCCAATGAAATCCACTGATGCTGTCCATCACTGTTCTGATAATCCACATCCCATGAAGCAGGATAACGAAACGATATTCCATCCTGGCTAAACTGTGCTGTTTCTGTCGTATCCAACGTCATGTCACAGCCAGATATCATCAAACTACTTATGAGAAATGCTATTACTGTCTTCATATGAATAATCAATCAGTTATACAAACTACTTCACACATTACCTGATTAATCTTTACTATAGAATGAATTTTGAGACAAAACTCACCAAATGGATGTGACGAGGCGACAAATACCACCTTTATTCAAAACAGCTTAATAAAGTAGCACCATAACAAACTGACCATCTTTTAAACGATAAGCATTATCATTATCATTATAATATGTAAATCGTTATTATTATCTTTATATCTGAACACGATGTACTTCTTAAGGAGTGTACCCCGCATGCTACGTCAGACAGTGCTTACCTGTTTACTTACGTCAGTAGTGGCCTTGCCACTATCTGTACAAGCCAAAACTGAAAAAGGTCAAACACCATCGCTAAAAGCCGTTGTAAAACAATATGCTGATTTAGCGTATGCAAATTACAGTGATGCGTTACAAACAGCTCAAGCACTGCACACAACAATCAATCAGCTAGCCAAAAACCCTAATGAAGACACGCTTAAACAAGCCAAACAAGCTTGGCTTAAAGCACGTATTCCTTATCAGCAAACAGAAGTATTTCGTTTTGGTAACAAAATCGTTGATGACTGGGAAGGCCAAGTCAACGCCTGGCCCCTTGACGAGGGGTTGATTGATTATGTTGATAATAAAAACTACGAACACGAGCTTGGCAACATTGGCGCGAGTGCCAACATCATTGCTAATACACAAATCAAAGTCGGCAGTAAAACCATTGATGCAACAACCATTACTCCTGAACTATTAGCTTCACTCAATGAACTGGGTGGCTCCGAAGCTAATGTCGCAACAGGCTATCACGCAATCGAGTTTTTACTATGGGGACAAGATCTGCACGGCACGCAAGCAGGTGCTGGTGAACGCAAAGCAACGGACTTTATACCAGGCAAACAGTGTACAAACCAACATTGTGATCGTCGTGTGGCCTATCTTAAAGCAGCATCTACACTGCTGATCAGTGATTTAACCGAAATGGTCAACCAATGGGCACCTAAAAAGAACGACAATTATCGACATGAGTTACTCAACGAGTCACCTGAACAAGGCCTACGTAAAATGTTTTATGGTATGGGCAGCTTGGCTTTAGGTGAACTTGCAGGTGAGCGAATGAAAGTCGCACTGGAAGCAAACTCACCTGAAGATGAGCACGACTGTTTCAGTGATAACACCCATAACTCCCACTACTTTAATGCTCAAGGTGTTAACAATATTTTCTTTGGCAGATACCAACGCACTGATGGTTCAAAATTAACAGGGCCTAGTGTGGCTGATCTGGTAAAAGCTAAGCAGCCAAAAACTGCTCAAGAAATTGAAAAGCTATTTAACGCGACTCAATCTTCGCTACAAGTGCTTGTTGATAAAGCTGAAAATGGTATGGCATTTGACCAAATGATTGCCGCAAACAATAAACAAGGTCATACCATTGTGCGCAATGCCATTCAGTCACTGGTTGCTCAAACAGAAGGCATAGAAAAAGCCGCAAAAGTAATTGGCATTGATAACTTAAATCCAGATAATGCTGACCATTCGTTTTAATTGAAAAAATATTGTTAATTAAAAAAGCTACTTATATACCCTAGCCCTGTTAAAGGGCTAGTTATTATAACACTAATGCAGTAAAACCACCGTGAAGCCTCTTATTACCCTTACCCTACTGTTACCATCTTTTTTTCTTAATGCTACGCCATCGACCAGTGATGTATATTCAGGTGGCAAGACAACAGTAAAAGATACAACCCATAATGCATATTCGCTACCCGCTGCTAATTTACCCATTACCCAAAAACTAGACTTTAGTGTGGGTAATAGTTTCTTTCGAAATCCTTGGGTACAAGCGCCCTCATCAACGACTGCCCGTGATGGTTTAGGCCCCTTATTTAATACAAATGGTTGTCAAAACTGTCACATTAAAGATGGGCGTGGCCACCCTCCTGAGCCTAATGACCATAATGCTGTTTCGATGCTTGTCCGACTAAGCATTCCCGCATTTACAGAACAACAACAGGCTCAACTAAAAAAGCAAGGCGTTATACCTGAACCAACTTATGGTGGACAACTACAAGACTTTGCCAATGCTCCTGTTCCCAACGAAGGTAAAATCAATATTACCTACACAGAACACATCGTATCTTTCGATGATGGGTATCAAGTCAGCTTACGCAAGCCTACGCTCACCATTACTGAACTTGGTTATGGCAAGCTCCACCCAGCCACCATGATGTCAGCACGAGTTGCCCCACCCATGATTGGTTTAGGCTTGCTCGAAAGTATTGATGAAAAAACCATTCTGGCCCATGCCGATCCAGAAGATAAAAACCAGGATGGCATCTCTGGCCGCCCTAATTATGCTTGGGATCATCACTTACAAAGAACACAAGTTGGACGCTTTGGCTGGAAAGCCGGGCAGCCTTCATTAATGCAACAAAATGCGGCTGCCTTTAATGGCGACCTGGGCATTACATCGCTCATGTTTCCTCATGATGATTGTACTGCACCACAAAAAGCGTGTA
The DNA here is from genome assembly GCF_000428585.1 of Zooshikella ganghwensis DSM 15267. Classification (GTDB taxonomy): domain Bacteria; phylum Pseudomonadota; class Gammaproteobacteria; order Pseudomonadales; family Zooshikellaceae; genus Zooshikella; species Zooshikella ganghwensis. The sequence goes on from NZ_AUAF01000001.1 coordinate 8,818, forward strand.
GCAAAGCACCATCAGGTGGAATACCTGAAGTTAGCGAAAAAATTCTTAAGTTTGTTGAGTTTTATACCCAACATTTAGCAGTTCCCGCTCGAAGAAATTCTAACGATCCATTAGTAATAAAAGGTCAAACGCTGTTTAATGACAGTGGCTGTAATAGTTGCCATATTCCCCAGTTAAAAACAGCTCACCGCCCTGAACGACCAGCCTTATCTGAACAAGTCATTTGGCCCTACACCGACTTACTGTTACATGATATGGGGGAAGGACTCGCAGACCAACGTCCAGAGTTTGAAGCTTCAGGTACAGAGTGGCGAACACCAGCACTGTGGGGTATTGGACTTACGAAAGCAGTTAATGATCATACCTACTTTTTACATGACGGGCGCGCCAGAAACTTAATGGAAGCTGTTCTCTGGCATGCTGGAGAAGCTGAACAATCAAAACAACAGGTATTAAAAATGAATGAAGAAGAACGAGCGGCATTACTGGCTTTCCTAAACTCACTATAGGGCCCCCCCCAACTCACAAGCCCTCAGAACATTACAGTTATCTACTCAAATACCACTTTTGGGTGGTATTTGATTATGAGTTTGACACTATGAAATACTTACACTTCAATCATTATCGTCGCATATACTCTAAGTGTCTTTTAATAAGCTGCATCTTAATAGCATCACCACTACGAGCTAACACCGATAGCTTAACTAAGCTCATTGAAACAACCTATGCCAACCTAACAACTCACGCAGAAACACTACATCAATCCAGCCAGCAACTTTGTAAATCACCAGCTACACAACAACCAGCCCATTTAGTCACTAGCCAGCAGGCCTGGCGAGATGTTATGGGTGCCTGGATTAAAGCTGACATAATTAACTTTGGACTGGTCGTTGATGAGAATATTGCTTGGCGTTTTCAGTTTTGGCCAGATAAAAAGAATTTAGTTAAACGCAAAGTCGAGCAGTTTTTACAACAACATTCCGATGCCATTACTGAACAGCAAGTAGCTCAAGCCAGTGTAATTCTACAAGGACTTTCTTCGGCCGAGTATTTGCTCTTTGATCAAAATAGCCCCTCTGTCGCAGACAACAACCAACGCTGCCAACTCTTGGTGGCCATAACCAAAGTTCTCGTTAAAAATAGTCGCTATCTACAAAAACAGTGGAATAAACAACAGTTAAGCATCAAAAATCAACATGATTATCTAGCGTTGGTCAGTAATGCATTAGCCTCTTACCTGGAAAAAACCTATAAAAAATGGTCCTTAGCCGTATTAAAAGAAAACCCATATTTTGCAGAATCCTGGCGTAGCCAGCACTCAAATGAAAACGTCCAACAAAGCTTAATGGCTGCTAACCGCTGGTATCAACAGCTTATTCTACCTTATCTAAACGATACTAAAGCCAAGCAAGTTTTAGCGAAATCCCTTAGTACTAATTTCCAACAAACTATTACACAATTCAAAGCGTTACCAACGTCTTTATTTAAGATGCTGCAAACAATCAAACAACAAGAAAAACAATCTGCAGTAAACCAATTACAAACAGCAACACAACAACTGCGTAGTTTAAAAAAACAAGTAACTGTGGATTTGCCTCAAGCACTTGATGTTTTGATCGGCTTTAATGCAAATGATGGAGATTAGTTGTGTCATTTGAACAGCCCATCAATCGCCGTACTTTTTTGCAAAACAGCTTTTTTGGTTTATCCGCCTTTTGCTCACCCACATTGTCTGCTACTGAGCAGATACTCAATAAAACCACTAAAACACCACCTCTTCTTAGCGCAGCAAAAGACAATAAAGGCAACTACCGTATTTGTATTTTTTCACCGTGGCAGTCACAACTTTTTTCCTTAGCCCTCCCCCACCGCGCACATAGCATAACACCACACCCAAACCAACCCATTGCAGTTTGTGTTGACCGTCGTCCTGGCCGACAGCTATACATATTTGATTATCAAAAACATCAGTTGCTCCAACAACTAACCGCGTTACCCAATCACCATTTTTACGGTCACGGCGTCTTTAGTCATGATGGTGAATATTTCTTTACCACTGAACAGCACTGGCCAACCAGCCGCGGCCAAATAGGTGTATATCAAACCCATAACTTTAAACGAGTAGATACGCTCAGCAGTGGTGGTATAGGTCCTCATGAAATACGTCTACATCCACAACGCAATCAGTTAATTATCGCTAATGGAGGCATACAGACCCATCCAGACTATGATCGACGTAAACTGAATATAGACACTATGGAGCCGAATTTAAGTTTAATCGACTTAGCAAAAGGCGATGTACAACAGCAATGGACATTTAATCCCAAACAGTTGAGTATTCGACATTTAGATGTAGGTGAGGATGGATTAATAATTGTGGGTTTACAGTATCAGGGCGATCAAAGTGATATTGTGCCTCTAGTACTTTATCAGCAAGGTAATAGCGAATTACAGCCTATGCATACTGACGAAATCGGCTGGCTTCAACTTAATCAATATATTGCCAGTGTCTGTGTCATGACTCGTTGCAATACTGCGGCTATTACTGCACCACGAGCCAACAAAGTTACGTTTTGGGATTTGAAAACGAAGCAGCTACGAAAAACAATCTCCCTAATAGATGCTGCAGGCGCTATCGCGTTAAATGATCAGCTCTGCGCCATAACCACAGGGACAGGAGAAGTACATATTTTTGACTGTAAAACGGATATCAAAAAAGTACACACCACAAAATACAATAATATTGCCTGGGATAATCACTTAAATATTGCCAATGCAGTGCATGAATCAGTTTGATTCCTCCCGCAGCAGAAGAGCATCCTTGGTCTCTACTGCTAACGGTGCTCCCAGCACCCGCTCCACAAACAAATTCAAGCACTTCAAACCTACATTGTGCGATACCCCAGCCACAAGCTAATATACCGTTGTCGTGCTTTTCTCCAATTAAAGCGTCAAAGATACGCCAGCAAGCTTGAGATGTTAACGCGATCTTGATGGAGCCATTGAGGACTGTTTGTGAAACACGCGCTGGGAGCGCAGTACCCATTGCAGGCCAAGGATGGCCTTGTGATGGGTGTGGCGCAAATAGTCCTTAATGGCGAATTACACGAATACACCTCAAGATGTACACCTGCCCTAAAACACCTAAACGGCAAAAGTCACAGATACTCAACGAGAAAACCGTCACCATATTAAATCCATCTATAACATTTTGCTTTATACTTTACAGTTATTGACTGATCACTTTAAGAGCACCTCTAAAAATGAACCATTTTCCTAATAGCATTGCCAGCACTGTATTCGCCCCCTCATGTACTCCTTACTTCCCTGAGGCTCTCCGTGCCGAACTTTCTTGTTCTTGCAAAAAAATCACTATTTTTAGAGGCACCCTTAATTTTATTGTTAAATGTATTGACTCAAAAATTAAAGCGATAACAAGCATTAAAAATATTAACGAAGAGAGTAACGCTATTTCACTGAAAAGGTCATAGCTAAAAGCAGCTCACGACAGTTAACTGCTTTACAGTTGATTTATTTCGCCCACTCGATACATCACTGCTAAACTTTTAATATCACACAATACCGATTTTATATAATAAATTGAGGTAGCTCATGGGGTGGCTCAAGAAAAGCCTATTAGCAAAGGTTTATTTTATTCCTTTTTTAGTGGGCGCTATACTTCTTGCTCTGAGTGCTTTCAGCCTTTGGCAAACCAATAATGCATTAAAAGAGTACAATACTCTGATTAATGAAGACTTCTATCATAGCCAACAAATCGATTATTTGAACTTGCTATTTAAAAGGCAAGTTCAAGAATGGAAAAATGTTCTACTTCGCGGACATGATAGTGGAGACAGGCAAAAATATTGGGTAAAGTTTGAAAGTCAACAACAAGAAATTCAACGTATTGTCAAAGAACTCATACCTCTTATTAACGAAAAATCAACAGCTAATGATCTAAATTCCTTTGCTCAAACCCATCAGCAGCTCTTTAGCAAATATCAACAAGCTTATAATACTTTTAATCAAGGTGATAATGATTATAAAGCCGCTGATAAACAAGTAAGAGGTATAGACAGAGAGCCTTCAGCATTACTAGAAGGGCTTCAAAAGAAATTAAGTGATAGCTCAAAATCAAAAAGTGCTTTACTTGCCTCAAGCAGCCTAACATTATCTAACAGCTTATTTATTACAACGCTTGTGGTGCTAATTTTTAGCCTCAGTGTTGCTTTCCTTTGGTTAAAAGCCTTATTAATTAAACCACTTCGAGCCTTATCAAATCATCTTTTTGCATTAGAATCCGGCAACCTTGAATTTAACAGTGAACTTAAATCTCGCGAAGATGAACTTGGCCTAGTCTCAAAGTCAGTTATAAAACAGCAAGCCTCACTCAAAAATACAACTGACAGTTTAAAGGCTGTTTTACAAAGCTTAAAACAGTCTTCCCGTTCATTAAGTCATATTTCTCAGGATATTTCTCGCGGTATTAATGAACAACATTTGCGTACCGATCAGGTCGCTACTGCAATGAATGAGATGAGCGCAACCGCACATGAAGTTGCTCAACATGCGGCAAATGCTGCTGAAGCAGCCACTAATGCAGACAACTCTGCACAAAGTACAATGGGCATCATGAATAACACGATTGAAACCATCAATGATATGTCAAAAGAGGTCAGTAATACTTCGGATGTTATTCAACGTTTGGAAGAAGAATCAAAAAGTATTGGAACAGTGTTAGACGTGATTCGTGGTATTGCAGAACAAACCAACCTGCTTGCACTTAATGCTGCTATTGAAGCAGCACGTGCAGGCGACCAAGGTCGGGGGTTTGCGGTCGTAGCCGATGAAGTTCGCACACTTGCCCAACGCACCCAGCAATCCACAGCTGAAATACAAGATATTATTGCTAATGTTCAAAATGGTGCCCATGATGCCGTTGCAGCAATAGAACGCGGTCGAAATCAAACAGCAGAAGGTGTTGAAAAAGTGACTAAAGCAGGTGAGTCATTACAAACCATCACCCACGCAGTAGAAGAAATTCGCGATATGAACCAACAAATTGCGACTGCAGCAGAAGAACAAACCTCTGTCGCTGAAGATATTAGCCAAAACCTACATGAAATTACGGATATAGCATCAACTAACAGCAAAAACGCTGATAAAACTGCAGAAAACAGCCATAATTTAGAAGACCTTGCCAAACAATTAGAAGAACTTGTTGTACAGTTAGCAAAATAGAAAATACATCAACCACACCTTAATACCAAAAACCCCCGCAGAGCGGGGGTTTTTATAGGTGCTTATAAAGCAGGCAATTACATCATGCCGCCCATGCCACCCATTCCGCCCATGCCACCCATATCTGGAGCAGCTGGCTTGTCTTCTGGGATTTCAGCAATCATTGCTTCTGTAGTGATCATCAGACCAGCAACAGATGCAGCAGCTTGCAGCGCAGAACGCGTTACTTTAGCTGGGTCAAGGATACCCATTTCGATCATGTCGCCGTATTCACCAGTTGCAGCGTTGTAACCGTAGTTACCTTCACCTTTCTTGATGTTTTCAACAACAACTGATGCTTCATCACCTGCGTTAGCAGCGATCTGACGCAGAGGCGCTTCAAGTGCACGTAGAGCCAAAGATACACCTGCATTTTGGTCTTCGTTGTCACCTTGAACAGTTACTTTTTGCAGAGCACGGATCAGAGCAACACCACCACCAGGTACCACGCCTTCTTCTACCGCAGCGCGAGTTGCATGCAGAGCGTCTTCAACACGTGCTTTTTTCTCTTTCATTTCAACTTCAGAGCCAGCACCCACTTTGATGACAGCAACACCGCCAGCCAGTTTAGCAACACGCTCTTGCAGTTTTTCTTTGTCATAGTCTGAGGTAGACTGCTCGATTTCTGCACGGATTTGCTCAACACGCGCTTTGATGTCAGCCGCAGAACCAGCACCATCTACTACAGTTGTATCTTCTTTAGTGATTTGGATGCGCTTAGCTTGGCCCAGCTCGTCCAGTGTAGCTTTTTCCAAAGAAAGGCCTACTTCTTCAGAAATTACAGTACCGCCAGTCAGGATAGCAATGTCTTGCAACATCGCTTTACGACGATCACCAAAGCCAGGAGCTTTAACGGCACACACTTTAACGATACCGCGCATGTTGTTAACTACTAGTGTAGCTAGTGCTTCACCCTCAACGTCTTCAGCAATAATCAGCAAAGGCTTGCTTGATTTAGCAACAGCTTCTAGTACTGGCAACAGCTCACGGATGTTAGCGATTTTCTTGTCAACCAATAAAATGTATGGGTTTTCAAGCTCAGCACTCATGTTTTCTTGGTTGTTGATGAAGTATGGAGACAAGTAGCCACGATCAAACTGCATACCTTCAACAACTTCCAACTCGTTTTCGAAACCGCTACCTTCTTCTACAGTGATAACGCCTTCTTTACCTACTTTTTCCATTGCTTTAGCAATGATTTCACCAACGTGAGTATCAGCGTTTGCAGAAATAGTACCTACCTGAGCAATAGACTTGGAATCTTCACAAGGAATTGCCATGTCTTGTAGGTGATCAACCACTTCCAATACAGCTTTATCAATACCGCGCTTCAGGTCCATTGGGTTCATGCCAGCCGCAACAGACTTCAAGCCTTCGATAACAATTGACTGAGCCAATACAGTTGCAGTAGTTGTACCGTCACCTGCTTTATCATTTGCTTGAGACGCAACTTCTTTAACCATTTGTGCGCCCATGTTTTCGAACTTGTCTTTCAGTTCGATTTCTTTTGCTACAGAAACACCATCTTTAGTGATGGTTGGCGCGCCAAATGACTTCTCTAAAACAACGTTACGACCTTTAGGACCGAGTGTTGCTTTAACTGCGTCAGCCAAAACGTTTACGCCCTTGATCATTTGTGAGCGGGCGCTATCGCTAAACAAAACTTCTTTTGCCATATCTAGTATTCCTTAGAACGTTAAGTGCAATTAACCGTAATATAAGCGTGTAATAAAACTGCGAATGGTGTAGTACTGTGCTTAGCCTTCCAATACACCATAGATGTCGCTTTCACTCATGATGATGAGTTCTTCGCCATCTACTTTAATGGTGTTGCTATCAGCGTATTTTCCAAAAACTACTTTATCGCCTACTTTTACGCTCAAAGGACGTACTTCGCCGTTATCCAGTACTCGGCCGGAACCAACAGCGACAATCTCACCTTGGTTTGGCTTTTCAGCTGCACTACCAGGCAGCACGATACCGCCAGCAGTTGTCTTTTCTTCTTCTTGACGACGAACAACAACTCTTTCGTGTAACGGACGGATTTTCATTAATATCTCTCCAGTTTTTACCTATTCGCTGAGTTACGCTCAACAAGGTTGTCCAAGCGTGAACAGCTATTGGAGTAGCTATTCACCATCCCTTTGCCAGGGCGCCTGTTACTCACTCAAAGCAAGCTTAAAGCCTTTTGGAAAGTGCTTAATTCATAAGCTTTACTTGAGTTCTAAAATTCGTGTGTCCATTAATGGGGATCACAAAAAATAATTTCAATGGGTCCCACCAAAAAATTTATTTTTTTTCCTCATTTGAACCTTCTCGATGGAATTCACCATCAATCACATCCCCATTTAAAGGACGCTCCCCTGTTTGCTGGTAATAGCTCTGTGAGGTGGAGGTATAAGCCATAAATTTACCCGACCGGAGCACTGCAGCAATCATTGCCCGTCGGGTAACTGGCAACAGACAGCAAAAACCAAATGCATCAGTCACAAAGCCAGGCGTTAATAACAAGGCACCTCCGACAGCCAGCACAATGCCTTCAAGCATTTCCTGAGCAGGTAACTCACCCGTTTGTAGCTTAGAGCGAGCACGCATCAGTGTGCTAAAACCTTGTTGACGTAAAAGATTAAGGCCAATAACCGCGGTTAATAACACTAATCCAACAGTTGGAAATGCCCCTATCCAGGAGCCCACTTTAATGAGTACCAGCATTTCAACAACCGGTACCACAATGAATAAAAGCAATAAAACGCGCATGACCCCTCTCACTTACTAACTGTTAACGTGTGCAGCAATTAACCATGGCATTGGCATAATGCATAGGGTGCTGTTTTGTTAAATGACGACGCTTTGCCCAAATTCAAGGGGTAAAGCTTAAATTATCGCAATGTTGGCCCACTATTTTGACCCACTATTGTTGTGATTGCTTGCTGAGCAGCTTTGGGCTAGGGCAACGATGCAAGGAAGATTAAGAGGTTTCACGGTACTCTTCTCTCTTCACTTGTCAACAAAGGTAGATGGCATCATAAAACATGCGTAGTATGACAGCCTGTTTACGGAGTAAATTTATCTATAACGAAGGATAACCCCATAAGAATAAACAAATTAAGGGAGTAAATACGATGGAACTAAAAAACCGCTCCATTATGATCACTGGTGGCGCCCAAGGCTTAGGAAAAGCTATGGCATTACACTTAGCGTCACAAGGTGCGAACTTAGCTTTAGTTGATTTAAATGCAGATTTGCTGTCTCAAACTGCAGATGAATGTGAAAGCAGGGGCGTTAAGGTGACAATGCACACGGCTAATGTCGCCAACGAGACAGAAGTTATAGAAACTGTAAATACCATTGCACACCAACATGGCACGATTGACGGCCTTATCAATAATGCAGGGATTCTGCGTGATGGCATGTTGGTAAAGGTTAAAAACGGTGAAATTGTCAAAAAGCTCAGCTTAGAGCAGTGGCAGTCGGTGATTGATGTCAATCTAACAGGTGTATTTTTATGTGGGCGAGAAGTTGCTGCTCACATGATTGAGCATCAAACAGCCGGCGTCATGATCAACATTTCCAGTATTGCCCGCTCAGGTAATATCGGCCAAACCAACTATGCTGCCACCAAAGCAGGCGTTATCGCACTAACCACCACCTGGGCCAAAGAGCTTGCTCGATACAACATCCGTTGTGGCGCAATAGCTCCAGGCTTTATCGCCACGGATATGACTGCGAGCATGAAACCAGAAGCTTTGGAGCGTATGACCAAAGCAATCCCCTTACAACGAATGGGTACTCCTGATCAAATAGCGCAAGCAGCTGAATTTATTTTCACCAACGATTATTTCTCTGGACGCGTTATTGAAGTGGACGGAGCCATGCGGCTATAACCTTCATGGCGCTTATGCTATTGATTAGTTAGCCATCAAATAAGACATTAGGAAAGAAAACTACTCCTGCCGACATGCTGTACCTCTAATAAAGTCAGGTGTCGGTAGGAGGTATTACCAGGAATAACCTAAGCCAACAGAAACAGCTGAATCCCGCTTGTGTTTTCCTTCATCAGGTTCGTTATCGTAGTCTAATTCATATTGCACGACAGCAGATATATTATAGGGCAACTTGTACTCTAAGCCTGTTTCACTCTCAAACAGTAGCTTATTCCCTTCTGTGCGAGGAATAAGTAACTCATGCTTGTGGAAAAAAGACAGCTTATCAAGAAATACCGTGGCTTTTTCGTAGTCTGTTGCCCAACGAAATACATCTACATGGCTATCACCAGCATCACGATAGCGAGACCACACACGTGCCAAGCCACCTTCAACTGAAAAACGATGCAGTGGCGTATTGAAAAACTGGTAACCTAAACCAAAGCCTAATGTTGTACGTTCATTAAGGTTTTTCAAACCGTCTTCTTCATACGACAAATAGGTATTAGCAAACCAGTGCTCATCCAGAAAACGGTCGTAATTGTAGTTCGCTTCTAACTTGTCTTCTGTTAAACGCTCATTTTTCTCTGCACGCTCTGATTCAAGCTCTAGACGGTGCCGGTTCATACCGTGAACCAGGTTTAAATTAAGATCCAGCTTCAGTTCTTTTGATTCCGTGTTCCCTTCCTTTAACTCAGCAAAAGCCAACGCCTTTCCTGAAAATTTAAAGGGTTTGGATTTTTTTTCTTGGGGGTACATTTGATCAATCCCCCGCAGCTCAGCAAACTCAATAACCTGCCCATTTCCTTGCTGTAATTTGTGGTTTTTTCCATCTGCCAGCAACTTGCCATGAATAGTTTCACCACTGTGCGTAAGGAGTGTTACAGGCTTTTTAGTTTCAATTTTTTTTACTTTGGACCAATTCAACTGAATAGTTGCATAAGGGGTTTTAATCACTAAAACTTCTTGATCAAGATACTTTATTGTACCTGAAATTTGGTCGCCATTACTGAGCTCAAGACTGTCTGCAAAGACAAAGCAAGACATACTCAGCAAACACGACACCAGAGTGCTTTTAATTAAAAACTGCATTCGTTTACTAACACTATTACACTGATATTAAGGATTACTACTGATTACTACAGCGACACTTTTGGATGTCACCCTTGTCGGTCATAGAGTCTGAGTTAAGAATCATCTATGATGTTCAAGGTGAATGTGTATAAATGTCGATTAGAGCAATGTATGGAAGTATCTAAACACGAGCGCATATGGCAGGTGGTCAGTATGATTCCTACGGGCAAAGTGGCTACCTACGGCCAAGTCGCCCGAATGGCTGGGCTAAAAAATCATTCCCGCATGGTGGGTAGTGTACTTAGTCAACTTCCCCCTCATTCCGGACTGCCTTGGCACCGGGTTATTAATAGCAAAGGGAGAATTTCATTTCCCCAAAACAGTCCACAATATAACAAACAGAAACAATTATTATTAGCGGAAGGCATTAACTTTATTTCAGATAAGGTTTCACTTGCTAGCTATCAATGGCAAACTGAGGGGTGCGCTTAGCAAATGCTGTATAATTTTTAAATTGTGTTAATAAGAATTTTCAAGGGTATTAATAATATTAAAATTATTATTAATACAATACATAAGTTGTTTTGGTTAATCAATGAAAATGACGCCTTTTTTCCAAGCGATTCTTAACCGTCGCATGCTGATATGCCTGTTTACGGGTTTAGTGTCTGGCCTGCCCCTATATATATTAATTTCCATGCTGCCTGCATGGCTTCGCACTGAAGGTATTGGCCTTAAAGAAATCGGCTTGTTAACACTGGTACAAATTCCTTATGCCTGGAAATTTGTCTGGTCACCGATCATGGATGCCATCAAGCTACCCTGGCTGGGTTTACGTCGAGGCTGGATGTTAATTTCCCAACTGGCGTTATTGTTGTGTGTTTGTGGTTACGCATTTATTGATCCAACAGACTTAATGTGGGTCGCGATTATTTCCACAGCGACTGCCTTCTTTAGTGCCAGTCAAGATATCGTGATTGATGCCTATAGACGGGAAATACTACCTGACGAAGAGCTTGGCCTGGGTAACTCATTACATATCAATACCTACCGCCTCTCAGGTTTAATTCCTGGCTCTTTAGCATTGATCCTTGCGGATACTATGCCCTGGTCAACCGTCTTTTTAGTCATTGCATTATTTCTGCTTATTGGTATTGGCCTCACCCTGAGCATTGCTGAACCCAAGCACCAACTACCACCTCGCCCTACATTTCAATCTGCCGTTATTGAGCCATTCCATGAGTTTTTTACCCGCCATGGACTTCGCTATGCTTTAGCTGTTTTAAGTTTTATGGTGCTTTATAAACTTGGCGATAACTTAGCGACGGCATTATCCACAGCCTTTTACTTAGACAAAGGCTACAGCCTGACGGAAATCGGGCTGATCGCTAAGCATGCTGGCCTTTGGCCAATGATTATTGGTGGTTTGCTGGGCGGATTAATTATGATCCGTATTGGCATCAATCGATCACTTTGGCTTTTTGGTCTTGTACAAATTGTCTCTATTTTGGGCTTTGCCTGGCTAGCCGAAGCAGAAAAAAGCTTATGGCTACTTGCTCTCATTATCAGCTTTGAATATCTGGGAGTTGGGCTGGGTACTGCTGCATCTGTTGCCTTTATTGCCAAAACAACCAGCAAAGCACATGCTGCAACTCAATTTGCTCTATTTACGGCATTAGCCGCTTTGCCGCGTACCACCCTCAACACATTTAGTGGTTTTTTTGCGGAGTGGCTGGGTTGGACTCACTTTTTTATGTTCTGCACCCTGTTGGCTATTCCAGGCATGCTACTTCTCTTTTATATTGCACCGTGGAATGGAGCCACGCGCTCAATCCCAAAGTACCCAATACCACCAAAAGATGAAGACTCATTAACCGCCAAGCCAGCTAATATTTCACAGTCAACCTAGGGCCTGTTAACACGAAGGGACAACTAAGGTGTGTCCCTTATACTAAGCCACAAACTGAGCGCTTAGTCCCTAAAGTTATTGTACTGTAGTGGTAGATCCAATTCAGCTTCTTTCAAAAGGCTAATAGCTTCTTGCAGGTCATCCCGTTTTTTCCCTGTCACTCTTACTTTATCACCTTGAATAGATGCTTGAACTTTCAGCTTTGCATCTTTAACTAACTTAACAATTTTCTTACTAATATCTTTATCAAGGCCTTGCTTTACCGTGATATCCTGCTTCACCTGCTTGCCTGAACCATAATGGTCTTTCACCTCAAGACATTTTATATCGATGCCACGTTTAACCATTCTGGTTTGCAGTAAATCAATCATCTGCTGTAATTGAAAGTCCGCATCTGCAGTCAGAGATACTGTTTCATCCTGCAATTTAAAGGATGCTTCTACGCCTCTGAAGTCATACCGTTTATCCAGCTCTCGATTAGCCTGATCTACTGCATTATTAAGTTCATGCAAATCTACCTCAGATACAATATCAAACGAAGGCATTAACTATTTCTCCATTCACTAAAAAATAAGAAAGGTTTACACACTTGGCCATTCAGCAACTATCGTTCTAATAACATGTGCTATTCCATAAGTGGATGCAAGCCTATAAATAACGCATATATAACAGTAACTTGACTTTTACACAGCACTTACAAAATAAAAGCAAAAATAGCTCCACCAACTAATGGTAAATTAGCTAAACTTAGAGCCAATACAATAATTTGACAGATATCACGGCCTGTTATTATATCTTAATAATCAGCTTTTCTGTCGAATTTCAGCAGTTTATGCTGCTTCTTAAGCTATTGTAAAACGAATACTCAAGCATTTTCTAAAGTAAACAACAATAAAGCGGTACATAAGAAGTATATTATGGCGAACCTGAATACCCCTATCCTTGTGGTTGATGATGCAAAGTTCAGTAGCATTATGATAGGACGCGCTTTAACAGCTGCTGGTTTTAAAGATATTCGTTTTGCCAGTAGTGCTAACGAAGCCCTCAATCAACTTGAAAAGCGTGCTGCTAATATTTTGATTGCTGACTGGTTGATGCCTGAAATGGACGGACTTGAGCTTACAGATCAAGTGCGCATACTTGACAGTAACTCACATCACTTTACGTATGTCATGCTGCTTACTGCAAAAGAAGGTGTCAACGCATTAAAAGAGGCATTTGACCGCGGCGTTGATGACTTTATCAACAAGTCTGTAATGAATGACCAACTACTCCCAAGAATTTACGCCGCTGATCGTATTTCTTCTATGCAAAACCGTTTATTAGAAGAAAACAGACTACTTACTGATAATATGAATGTGCTTGAAAAGCGCAACTTGGTTGACCCGCTAACAGGTCTTGGTAATTTACGTTATTGCCTGCAACGATTAAGCGATGCGTTACGCCATGTAGAATCTCGTGAAGCAGCCTGTTGCTTACTCGTGGTTGCGTTACAAAATGGCAAAGAGATTCAAAGTAAATATGGCCTTGCCATTTATCAAGAAATTATTCGTGGTATGGCACGACGATTACATCAGCTTATCCGGCCAATGGACATTTTATCGCGTACTGGAGAAGAGCAGTTTGCGGTCATCACCACACATGATGATCTTGAAGCATTCAATGTGAAAGGCTTTAGACGACTTCATGCTGGGTTAAACCTAAAAGCATTCAAGACGTCTGTAGGCTACTTATCGATTAAAGTAGGCATCAGTATTTGTATAGCCGATAATAAACAAAAATTACCCACTCATGAACAAATTTTAGTTATTGCCCGCAGTCAATTAGCAAAGTCATTTGAAACAGGTATGATCACGGTTACCCACTGGAAACCTGAGCTAATTGCCAACAAGTCCTAACGGATACGCAATGATCAAAATGAATACTGCCCACTGTGCTGAGCACTTCCAGGCAGCGCCTTGGTTTATTTTAGGTGGTGGTGCAATGGGGTGTTTGTGGGCTTATGATTTATCCCCAAACAGTATTATCCTGGTTAAACCTGAACGCTATCGTCACTACACAAGCGGCTCCACTAAATCCTTAATTACAACTCAGCTCGCTTATCAGCAAACGCCTTTTGCCTCCCCCAACACACGTAAATGTAAACTTGCCAATATACAAAATTACACTTCGCCTATTCTCAAACTTATCGTCACCACAAAAGCACAGGATACAGTAGCAGCCTTAGAAACTATTCAGCACACACTCCATTCCCATGCCCATATACTACTGTTACAAAATGGTATGGGCAGCCAGCAAGCCGTTAAAAAACAATTCCCAGAGTATACACTCTGGTGTGGATCTACAACACAAGGCGCCTATACGACGGATTTCCTGCATGTGGTTCATGCTGGATTAGGTCAAACCTGTATTGGACCTTGGTATATAAGCACTGAGACTAACCCTCGATATTCAGCTATTTTTCAACAACAACTAATAACGCAGGGTCAGCAAGTAATATTTATTGATGATATTCTTCCTCTTCTATGGCGAAAGCTGGCAGTCAATGCATGTGTCAACGGTCTAACTGTTTTATTTGAATGTAAGAATGGTGAGTTACTTACTCATCCTAAACACTTAAAGTGGGTTAAAACGCTTTGCCAAGAGACGGCACAGTTTTTAGATTACAAGCGAATTGCCTACACAAAACCCCTGTTTCAACATGTTTGTCATGTTCTAGAGCAAACTGCTGAGAATTACTCTTCAACCTATATGGATGTTAGCCACCAGCGCTCAACAGAGCTGATGTACATCAATGGTTTTATCCTATCAGAAGCAAAGCGGCTTGGGTTATCATTACCTACACACACCACATTAATGGCGCAGTTGGCTGAAAAAGGTATATTTTAAAGCTTGAACTCAACTAGTTAATAACTATAGTCAGCTCTAAAAGAGTCCTTCGCAAAAGGTATTGCATCACTGAACTGCTATTCTATACCCAAAACGAAGGGTTTTTAGGGGCGGCCGTCAAGCGATGAAGCCCCTGGGCAAGTTTACTTCTGTGAAACTTGCGGTAGCCACTTTAATTGATATAACAGCGCTGCTGGGCGGTTATATTAATAAGTGACTAGGGTGGCAGTTAAATGCTCCTGCATAAACTGCATTCCCACCATCCTTGGTAGTCAAGAGTGCTGACAACAAACCCAAAAAATGATTCGTGAAGGGTATATACAGTTAACTGTGCCTTTTCTGTGAGAATAATCAGTCTATTTTTCTAGGTATTTTCTATAACCATGGCTAGTTTTCGCCGGTACTTAGCAAATGACTCTATCAGCGGCAAGCTGCTCACGCTGTTAATTTCAGTGACAGTGTCATTGGTACTTATTGCCTGTGGTGCATTAACCATCACAACCTATTTAATTTCTAAAGAGTACAATATCACCCAGCCCTTACACCAAATTGAAGCATTATTTGGTAACCCTGTATTAATTACCTATCTATTAGAATCCCCCGAGACAAGTAAGCCCTTTCTTGCCAACCTTAGCTCTCTTACCTCACTGCAGTCACTTAACATTCTTGATGCAAATAAAACATCGCTACTTTCTTATCAGAATACAGAGAGCCAGCCAGAACTCAGCACTGAACAAAGTCAGTTAGCGGTTTACCTACCTCAAAAAAAACAAGTCGTCACGTTGGTGCTTGCCGCCAAACCTTCTTTATCCAACGTATTAGTCCTTGCTATCCATATTGCAATTTTAGCTATTATTGCTACGGCTGGCTTGATCTGTATCTTAGCTATACGTCGAGTGAAGCATATCATTATCCATCCCATCCTCCACCTGATTGAGCAAGCACACACCATTTCAGACTATGACAACTACAACGTGCGTGCGACCAAGTTTAACAATGATGAAATTGGTATCTTGGCAACGTCATTTAATAAAATGCTTAATAAAGTACAGGCACGGGATCAACAACTGATCAATGCCAAAGATCAAGCAGAAAAAGCCAGCCAACAAGCACAAGCTCTTGCCCTGGAAACTCAAAGAACGAATAAAAAGCTGGCTTTAGAAGTTCAGGTACGCACTCATATAGAACAAAAGCTAACGGATTTAAAAAAATACTTAAGCGATATCATTGACTCTATGCCCTCCGCACTCATCGCTATTGAGCAATCCCAGCATATTCAACAATGGAACAAACAAGCCAGCACACTCTTTGGTATAACTGAAAATGACGCCTGTGGTAAGTCTGTCTACGAAGTGATTACCTGCTTAAAAAAACATCAGGATACCATTAGTAAGGCTTTAGCACTTAATCAAGCCCAAACAATAGAAAAAGTTGCTATCAAACATCCCAGCCAGGAAGTGCATTATTTCGATATTGTTGTTTATCCCCTCACCTACTCAGCCTCAGCCAATAACTCATCTAAAAAAGGCGCTGTTATTCGGTTAGACGACATTACCCAACGTCTTTTTATTGAAGAAGCCATAGTACAAAATGAAAAAATGATATCCGTTGGTGGCTTAGCTGCTGGAATGGCTCACGAAATTAACAACCCATTAGGAGGGATAGTTCATAATGCGCAAAATATTCAACGACGCTTATCACCCAGTTTAATCAAGAACCAAGAGCTGGCCGCAAGACTGCATATTGATATTCAGTCATTGAACCAGTATTTAGAAGAAAGGGGTATATCTCGCTTTTTAAACAATATACAAGATGCTGGACAGAGAGCATCTAAAATAGTCAATAACATGTTGCAGTTCAGCCGAAGAAGCAACCGTGTCCTACAACCCACTCAACTAAATACACTTATTACACGCACACTTGAAATTGCCCATAGTGACTTAGCCATCAAACAAAGCATTGAACTTAATACTATAAAAATCAGAACCTATTTTGACCCTCAGCTGGATAAAGTACCTTGTATTAGCAATGAAATTGAACAGGTTTTATTAAATCTCATCAAAAATGCTGCCTATGCTATACACCAGCGTTCAAGCCCTCTAACGGAAGGGTTAATAAATATAAAAACCGAGCGCAAAGAGCAGCAAGCACTTATTATTGTCGAGGATAATGGTGTTGGTATGACAGCTGATGTCAGAACCCGAATTTTTGAACCTTTTTTTACAACAAAAGAAGTAGGATCAGGAACAGGTTTGGGGTTATCGGTTTCTTATTTTATCATTACCAATAATCACAAAGGCAAGATGCAAGTCAGATCAACCCCTACAGAAGGCACACGGTTCACCATTAGTTTGCCCTTAGCAGCATCTATTGCAGCATAATTCACAAGGAGTATAAATCTCTCATGATGCTAGGGCCTGTTAACACTATTTGAATATCACTGTTATGACGGTAAAAGCACTAATCTAGGCGCGAAGAGTGAAGTTTAGTTGTTCTAAATAAACAATGAGCAACAACGAGTAGTGCTTTTACCGTCATCACCCTTCGGGCCGTGATTATTTTTCCACCTAGCAGTGTTACAAGTCATTTATGTAGAATGACTACACGGCATTCCTTGTGCCTTGCTAAGCGAATAAATAGTCTACGGCAGTGGTGATTCAAATAGTGTTAACAGACCCTAGGCTAAAATGCCAACCTATCACCAAAATTGCCAAGCCTGCAGCCCATACTACAAGTGTCCTCATCAGCAGATCTCGGATAGCCATAAGCTCTTCAACTGCAAGCTGTTGTTGCTCTCGCCAATGATTTAGCTTTACAAACTCTTCCAAGTTCAGTGGCAGTGATAGTGCTTGGAGTCCACAGCGGGCAACAAACTCTCCTGGCTTTTCTGTCCAGTTTGCCCAAATATGTCTTAACTCATGGTAAGCACCTGCAAAGTTACCTGAAAGGGTAAATGAAGCCGCTAACAGCCTGGCTGGCAACCACTCTAGTAAATAAAGACAGTCCCAGGCTATTGAAGCACGAACCAATGCAGGACTATGCTTTTCCATATAGTCAATATAAAGCGCATTCAGTCTATATAGCAATGCAGCCCATGGTCCTAATAATACAAACCAAAATACGACTGTAATTAATTGCTGTAGGGCATCATAAAACAATTGACGCCTTAAAAGAATGTATTGATTTTCTATACCTGTGACTTGCTGTTGAGCAAACTCTGGGAATATTTGTTCCGTTCGAATAAAAAGTGTTTCGGGGTTTGCTGTGCGCATAATCGCTAACACGCGATCAAGACGTTTTACAAACCCATGCCGACCAAAACTATAAAGTAAAACTAGAACATTTAATAAAACTAAAGGCGCATTCCATAAAAAACCTTCAAGCAGCCAGGTTAAAGCCGCTAATCCTAGTAATGGAATGCTCCAGGCAAGACACCAAAGTCGTACATCAGGTACCAGCTTTACCTTAAACAAGCGCATCAAAAAACTTAACCACTGAAAGTACCAGCTGTCATGATGAATTGATTCTCGCCATCGCTTTAATTGACAGCACCCAAAGGCAATAAATATTTCCAAAAAAAGCATTGTCGCCTCGCTGGTTTTATTGTCCGTTTTTTGTCAGCAGCCGCTTATAATATTTCCAGTCAAACGCAGGTCCTGGGTCCGTTTTTCGTTCTGGAGCAATATCACTGTGCCCCACAATCCGCTCCATTGTAATACCAGGATAATACTTTATTAATGTTTGTGTTATTTTAGCTAATCGCTGATATTGAACACTTTCATAAGGCTGGTGATCAGTACCCTCAAGTTCAATACCTATCGAAAAATCATTACAGTTTTGTTGATCTAAGAATGCAGACTCCCCTGCGTGCCATGCTCTTTGATCAAAACGAACAAACTGAACTACATTACCTTTCCGACCAATCAATAAGTGAGCCGATACTTTCAGGCTAGAGATTTCTAAAAAATAAGGATGATCACTGGGATTAAGCTGATTAGTGAAGAACTGACGTATAAAGTCATTGCAGTACTGGCCTGGTGGCAACGAAATATTATGTATAACAAGTAAGTCAATAGTTACTGAGGCAGGACGACTGTTACAGTTTGGGCTTGGACAAAACATTGCCCCCTCAATGAGCCCATTTTCAATTGTTTCAAACACAACAAAGCCACCACACATGATTAGACATCATGTGTTAGGCTATCATAAGCAAAAATAAGATTCTCTCAAATATACCCTACGTGAATGATTTTAGACTTTCATTTTACGCAGGTTACCAATAACTGACTGAAGCGCTCGATCAAAAAGAAGGTCGTCATCTAGCAGCGTAATATTGCCATTTTCAATATCTAGCGCTAAATCTAAATGGGTTTTTTCAGCTACTTTAACACCCGTACGGTTAACAAAAATATACTTACCATTAGGCTTAATATAGGCCGCTAGCTTAGCTCGATAACGATTTTCAGTTGATTGACCAAACTCTACCCAACTACCCACTTTCAATCTTTCTAGCTTCGCTAAACTGGCATCACTGACCAAGGGCTTTTGGTTATCTTGTAACTTATTACCTTCTGTATTAACCCTCATAGTGGCCATATTGGCTGTTTGCATTTGCTCAAGCGGCTGCCCACTTTCTGCTGACGTCATTGCTTGCCCCTTTTCATTATTATCTTGAGCTTGTTCAGCTTTTTGCCCTGTGGACTCAGGCGCAACAGGTAACTGTGGAGGAACTTCTGACACCACTTGTTGTTTAATTTGTGGTTGGTCATTGGCTACTGGGCTTACTTCAGTTTCTTGCGTTGGTCGAGGAGTCCTCAGGCTTTTGATCTGCAAATTTCTGATTTGCACAAAAAGCTCTTTCATATTGAAAGGATCATACGCAATACTGGTCAAACCTTCCTTGACCTTTTTCATTAAAGGAGGGACAAGTCTCAATAATTCTTTTCTCTCTTCTACACGCTGATGCGGTGTAATACTCCATAATAACTGGTCCATCGTTTTTACTGCATCCTGCCAGGCCTCTGACTCCTCTCCCTCTTTAAGGTAAGCCAGAAACATGACATTACTCCATGCATCTGTCAGCAAGTTTGTGACAACTTCAGGTACTTGTCCTTTAACTAAACGCTCCTGTATCGTTTTATCAACAGTATCTCTAGCCACCTCAGATCTTGCTTTACCTTCTTCAGCATCTTTTGTGCGCTGCTCAAGAATACCTGCGCGATGACGCTCTTTTTCAAGGAAATGGGTAAAGTCATCTAATAGCTCTTTGAAAAGCTCAACATTATCAGTGAAATCATTAAGTATCCGTTGAACAATTTCATCCGTTTTTTTGTAAAGTGCTTGCTGAGCTTGATCATCATGCTCATCACAACCGAGTGCCGCAGCAGCCATCTCATTCAACAGTTTGCGGGCAGGGTGAGCGGCTTTGCAGAATACCGCCTTGTCAATGATAGCAACTTTCAGTATTGGAATTTGTAAGCGGCCAATGAGCGCCTTAAAGTTTTCAGGCAAGTTTCGATCATCAAGAATATACTCAAAAACCATTGATACCAGGTTGATTACATCCTCATCAACCTCACCAAGGGATTTATGCACTTGTTGCTGAACGACACCTCGCACCTGTACAGCTAAATCCGTGTTCTGCATATCAGCCAGACGTCCTACTTGAAAAATTGGCTGATGCTGTAACTGAGAAAGTGCCGACATGAGTTGCCCATGATCGATCACAGGTTGATCAGATGCTATTGCTGGTTGAACCTGTGGGCGAAAATGACCCAATAACCCACGCAATTCATTAAAAAACTCTTGAGCCAGGTGATACTCAGTAGCCCCGTCCCCGCCAGCAGCTGAAAAGCCTGTGTCACCTCCAGCCTGGTCACTTGCTGAGGTTTGCGTCTTTCTGGATGACGACAATGTTGGTCGCTGACCGGGTCTTCGCGCTGCCTGAGCTGATGTCAGGTGAGGCATTACACCTGCTGTTTTCAATAGGTTATTAGCATCACTGTAATACTTATCCAGCTCACCAAGCACATATTTTTCAAACAGCTTGAATATGACAAGCTTAATTTTGATTTCAGCATCAATGGATTTACAGGCGTGAACAAAAGCAGTACAGAGAGAGTGCGGACCAAGTGGATTATTTTTGTCATTTATAGTTTGCTGAGGAACTAGACTGTCAATACGGAGAGACAAGTGCATCAAATTCATGCTGACATCATGATTTAGCACTTTAGAAACCATTGTTTCAATAGCAACAGCTTCTTCTAAATCATCATTTTGTACCAAAGAAAGTGCATCAGCACTAAAGCTATCATAAGCGAGGGTCGCAGACTGGTCCTTAGCTTTAACAAGTTGAGTGAAGTTACGCTTATACTCTTCATGAAAGGTTGAAATAATAGAAGTACGCTTTAAACGAACCTCACGCATAGCCTCAAAAAATGCGTTTTGCTCTGCGTTACTGCCAGCACGATCAGCCCGCTCAAACAACACATCATCAACATTTTCAAACAAGTTGCCTAGTGCACTACGTAAGTGATTGTTAAAGCTTTCAGAAAGCTGATTTAGAAGCGGTGAAAGTCTTGCATTCAATGCAGTTGAACCACCCTGATTAGAAATCTTACTTATCGGTACAACTTTAGACTCATGGTTCATATTCTGCATCTCCGTACTAAACCAAGCACTACTTTGAAGTGATGCGTTACTTACTGATTTGTTTCACTACATAAGCAAGTATAAGTTATTAGCGCCACATTCCCTGAAGTATCACGTACCTAACAAAGCAGGCTCTAACCCTCCTGATAGAATCATTTCCCGGACTAATAGGAGAAAAAAGTAAACTGCCTAGTCAATTATAGCGTTAATATTGTCGCAAAAAGATCACAAAAAGAAAATATTGGTGAATCAGTCACATTTTTGTAGGTTTTGTGTCATTTTCATGTCTTTACTTATTTAATCTAAACCATCAAAATGACATGTTTATTTTGATTTGCTATAACACTGGTAGATAAAAGGCCAAAGCAGCACGATAAGAGTTCATTCTGGTCACTGTAAGTAAAAAGTTTGTGTCTCCTAAATAAACCCTCCAAAAGCAGGCAAACACTTCACTATCTCTTATTTACAGCAATAAGCTATAAAAAAGACTTACGCTATTTCAAGTTTATATACCTTACAAGCTATCCTACCTACTCATCTATCTGCGTCAAACAAAGGATAAAAATACAACAAGGGAGCTACTGTGGTGTAAACATCCAACATATTTCATACTTTAAGCTATTTGTAATACTATAGAATTTGCGTTTTCGACAGTCTACGAGAGCTTTTGATGCAAACCAACCCTCACAGTAAACTCGGCAAAGGCATGATGATTGCCGGTTGGGCAATTGCTTTACTAATATTGACGTAGATCTTTGCAAAGTTTGAGTCATCACAAAACAATCCTAACCAACAGCTTGAAGTCACCCAAACAGTGAATGGCGAAGTACAAGTTCATTTAAAACGAAATCGTTATGGTCATTACGTGCTGACAGGGCAAATAAACCAAAAAGATGTCGCCTTTCTGGTCGTCACTGGTGCTACTTACGTTTCAGTCCCTGAAGCTGTAGCAGAACAGCTTGGCATGATTAAGCAAGGACAAGGTTATGTTCAAACGGCGAATGGAACAGTAACTGTTTACTATTCAACCATCCGACAGCTCACTATTGGTGATATCGAGCTTTATGATGTCCCCGCTAATATCAATCCCCACATGGATGATGATGAAGTTCTTCTTGGTATGAGTGCACTTAAGCACCTAGAGTTTACTCAGCGTGGTAATACATTAATATTAAAAACCTCTTCATAAAGACATCCTGTTTTTCGCTCGCTATACTCTTGCCCATACTTTCTATTCATCACTAAATACCCTTAATTGGCTATGTATTCCAATCAACAATTGCAAGACAGTATTGACCAAATCACCACTTTTGCCCTTGCCGAAGATATTGGCAATGGTGATATTACCGCAAACCTTATTCCTGCTGACGAAAATGCAACAGCCACTATAATTTCTCGTGAAGATGCTGTTATTTGCGGACGGCCTTGGGTCGATGCCACATTCCATAAAGTGGACTCGACAATAAACACCCACTGGCAAGTCAACGAAGGTGAACACGTTACACCGAATCAGCTGTTGCTCACGGTATCTGGTCCTGCTCGCAGCATATTAACTGCAGAACGTACAGCTCTTAACTTTTTACAGACGCTGTCAGGCACTGCTACACGTTGTAGCCACTACGCCAAACTAGTAGCTCACACAGAAGTGAAACTACTTGATACCCGTAAAACACTTCCTGGCTTACGGCTAGCACAAAAATACGCCGTTGCCCAAGGTGGTTGTTTTAACCACCGCATTGGTTTGTACGATGCATTTCTTATAAAAGAAAATCACATTGCAGCTTGTGGTAGTATCTCCGCAGCTATTAAAAATGCTCAGGCTTTAAACTTAGGGAAAAACATTGAAGTTGAAGTGGAAAATTTAGATGAGCTGCATGAAGCCCTTTCTGCTAAAGCAGACATCATCATGCTGGATAACTTTTCAATTAGTGACTTACAGCAGGCTGTTTCCATCAATAAAAAACAAGCGAAGCTTGAGGCCTCAGGAAATGTAAGCAAAGAAACCATTATAAGTATTGCAGAAACAGGTGTTGACTATATATCCATTGGCGATTTAACCAAAAGCTGCCAAGCCATTGATTTATCAATGCGTTTTCAATAACAAACTGTCTGCATACCACCAATCAGTCACTTTTTTAGCTACTATGACATCATAATTTGACTGGTGTATTAAAAAAACCCTTCACTAAGGGTATATACTTTACACATCTCTTTTTAATCAGCGCTACCCATAATATGGGTAGTACTAACCAACGGTTTAAAAACAAAATATTCTATGAAAAAAATCCTTGTTACTGGTGGCGCTGGCTATATCGGCAGCCATACGTGTGTAGAGCTACTTAATGCAAACTATGATGTCGTTGTTGTTGATAATTTATGCAACAGTAGTAGTGAAGCCCTTAATCGTGTTCAAAAAATTTGTAACAAAGAGCTTACTTTCATCAAAGCGGATATACGTGATAAAGAAAGCATGGAAAGAATCTTCAAAGAGCATTCTTTCTATGCCGTAATCCACTTCGCTGGTCTAAAAGCCGTTGGCGAATCAACTCAAATACCACTGACCTACTATGAAAACAATATTACTGGCACGCTGAACCTCATCCAGGTAATGCAGCAACATAAAGTATATAACTTCGTTTTTAGCTCTTCTGCTACGGTCTATGGCGATCCTGCAAGCCTTCCTATCACCGAAGACTTTCCTCTTTCAGCGACAAACCCCTATGGTCGCTCAAAACTTATGATTGAAGAAATTCTAAGAGACCTTTATCAAGCAGAGCGTCATTGGAATTTAATAATACTACGCTACTTTAACCCTGTTGGCGCCCATAAGTCAGGACTCATTGGGGAAGATCCACAAGGTATACCCAACAACCTGATGCCTTTTATTTCGCAAGTAGCTATTGGTAAGCGTGAAAAACTTCATGTATTTGGCAATGACTATGATACAAAAGATGGCACAGGGGTAAGAGACTATATACATGTGGTCGATTTAGCCAGAGGCCATGTTAAAGCGCTCGAAAAAATTCAGGAAAATCCTGGATGTAAAGCCTATAATTTAGGCGTAGGAACAGGCTACAGTGTACTTGAAATGGTCAATGCATTTGAAAAAGCCAGCGGTAAGCCTGTCCCATATGATATCGTTGCAAGAAGACCTGGAGATATCGCTGCCTGCTACGCCAATCCAGATTTATCAGCCAAAGAATTACATTGGAAGGCTGAGTTAGGGTTAAAAGATATGGTTGAGGATACCTGGCGCTGGCAGGAAGGTAATCCAGGGGGTTATTAAATTCTAAATATTATGTTTTGAGGTGGCTAGCTGCCTCATTTCAAATAGCATCCTCTTTCCTATCTTCTCAAGTTTAACTTTCATAAATCCACATAAACAATTTTCTATATTATTACTAGCAAATAAATTAATAATGATTAATTTATAACTGGTCCTACTATGAAACGAATAGAAGAAGTTTCACCCAAGGTAACTCCTGAGTTATACTCAAAGATATATGAATTTTGGAGCAATAATGTCAACAGTGAGAAGATCTATGGGAGTCTTGTTACAAACAGTGAAAGAGGATCAGAGCAATATTTTCAGGAGCTAGAAAGCCAGCGTTACCGATCTCATAGACACTTATTACCTTGGATTCATAGTATGAAGCCAGGAAAAACTGTTCTTGAAATTGGTTGCGGCATAGGTCTTGACTCATATCAGCTAGTCAAGCATGGTATGAAACTAACTGCTATTGACCTGACTAATATCGCTATTGAAATAGCATCTAGTCGTTTTAAAGCATCAAATATTGAAGGAAATTTTTTTATTGGTGATGCAACAAGCCTCCAGTTCGACGATAATTCATTTGATTACGTTTACTCTTTTGGGGTACTTCACCATGTACAAGACACAGAAAAAGCTATCATTGAAGTTTACAGAGTACTTAAACAAGGCGGAATAGCAAAAGTAATGTTATATAATCTACACTCATTAAATGAACTTATACATAGACTCACTCTTACACCCTTTGAAGATAAAAATGAACTTTGTCCTGTAGTGAGAAGATTTTCTAAAAAGGAAGCTTCGAGGCTTTTTTATAAGTTTAACAGAATTGACATAAAAAAAGACTTTGTATATGGTGAAGGATACGGCAGACTCTTCAAATACACCCCACTCTGGCTATACAAGAAACTTTCTTCCATTGCAGGCTGGCATTTAATGATAACAGCATACAAATAGTTCTATATTTTCCTCATTGACCACAAAAACCATCTATGAAAATACTTTTTTAACTTCCATTTTGCAAATGGACCTATCAATAAAACCTGTATAATTTGAAATATTGTTTTTTGTCGATACTCAAATGAAATATATTTTTTTTTAAAGTTTGAGAACCCAACCTCACCAGATAAATCCCTTAAAAGTAATGGATCTAATGGCCTTTCATCTGGACTAAATACATTTAATCGCAGTAGATTATTTGACATAAAAATTTTATTTTGAATACAACTTCCATTTGGATCATACCCAATAATTCTTCCTGAAGAACGTAACACCCTATAACACTCTTTCAATAACTTGCATTCTTGCCCTGGTAAATGATGAATAAATGCAGCAGCAATAATTAAATCAAATGAGTTATTTTTAAAAGGCAATAATAAAGCATCTGCTTGAACTTTAGTGTGACCAGAATGCTTCAACATTGCGTATGATAAATCTAAACAAACAATCCATATTCCCGAAACATTTAGTAACTTTTTACTTGCAGCTCCTGATCCTCCACCAATATCTAATACATCCCCTCTTGAAAAATTTCCTATCCATTCCATAACCTCTACTTCATCTTTTCTTGACAAAACAGAATAGTAACTATCACGATTAGTTTCCCAAAATTCTTTCTCTTTTGTATAGTAAAATTTTTTCATATTTTTTTATTTAAACTCATAAATGCATCCAGGGATATTTTTGATGCCGAAAGGACATCCTCGGAATTAACATTCCCGCCATCTTTAATCATTTTACAAAAATAATTTATTTCCTCTTTATGTCCCATATCAGGCACAATTTTAATTTTTCTATAGTTTGAACTACCAACAGCATTAATTGACTTAAAGTTATTTATTGAATATGTAGTACCTCCTTGGTGTACCGTAATGAACTCTCTAGGCAATTTTTTATGTCCAAATGATAAGTACGTCAAAACGCCTATAGCTTTATTATCATAACCAACGGTAACACAAAAATTACACTGACTTTTAATATTCTCTGATTCTTTTCTTAAATATTGAGCTTTAACCATTGAAGCTTTTTGATCAGTCAAGTAGTTCATATAATCAAAAAAATGCTCAGCCTCTCCTATTAGTCGCCCACCACCTTCAAACTCATTCAGTGTCCAGTGATCTGATGGTATAACTGGTATATGAACTTGGTAATTAATAAAAAGTGGGAGGTTTGGGTCAAGCATACTTTTAAGTATTTTAGAAACTTTTGCGAATCTTCTATTATATCCGATCATTAGCATTTTATTTGACGAATTAATACTGGCTAATAACTCTTCATATTCATGATAAGTTAAAGCTGCAGGTTTTTCTAAGAAAACATGTTTTCCTGCTTTTAATGACTTACATGCTAGATCAGCATGACTATTATGCCGTGTAGATATTACAACTGCGTCTATATCGGGATCTGTTAAGGCATCATCTATATCTGTACTATTCAACTGTATATTATATTTATCGCATAACGAAATAGCATTAACACCAGAGCTAGAAATAACAGATTTTATTACAAAACTATTATTCTCATAAAAATATGGCAACAGTGTACTTCGCGCAAAGTTACCACAACCCAAAAATGCCAAAGTAATTTTACTTTTATTTATAACAGCGCCAATCCTAACAGTTTTCTTTTCAACTTGATTCAGATTACGAGAATACTTAATCAAAACAGAACAACCTTTATACTTATTGCTATATAAATCATTATACGCATCCTGTGCCGAATCAACTGGGTATTCACCTATTAAAAAATCATTAAGATTTATTTTGCCAACTGATATTTTTTTAATAAATTCCTGCAAATTTCTATGCTCAGTCCATCTAATATATTCATATGGATAATCAGTTCTACCTGCATTATAGTCAGGATCAAAACAACCAGGTCCATATGCCCTCGAAAAACGTATATCTAACTCGTTTAAGAAAAATGGCATTCTTTCTAAATCCATTTTTACAATTCCAACAAAAACAACTCGTCCTTGCTTCCTACACATTTTCATTGCATTATTTGGTATAATACTTTTCTTTGATGAGGCACAAATTATAACAACATCCGCTCCATAACCTTGAGTAAGCTCAATAGCAGAACTAACTGGATCAACATTACTAGCATTTATTGTAAAGGAGTTAGGACATGTCTTTTTAAATAAATCTATTTGCTTTTGTGCAATGTCAACACCAATAACCTCACATCCAGAGATTGATGCTAACTGAGCAGTTAAAAGTCCAACTAAACCCAAACCATAAACAATAACTCTATCGCCTATTTGAACTTCAGCTTTTCTAATGCCCTGTAAAGCAATTCCTCCTAATGTAACATAAGATGCATCCTTTAATGGGACATTATCTGGTACTTTTACTACATAATTTACTGTAGGAGCAACAATTTCTGCATGACCTTCTGCAGCAAAAGCAACTCTATCACCTGGTTTAAATTGAAATACATTACTTCCAACTTTTTTAACGATTCCAGAGCCACTATAACCTATCGCTCGCATCAACGTAGCTTCATCGTAAATAATATTTTTGACTATACTTGGACTATAACCAAGTATTAAATTTTTGACGGCATTCCTCATCCATGGATCATTAGCAATCTGTTTAATTAACTCAGGAAATGTTTTACTAAGTGTAGCACTTTCAGTTCCTGAGCTAACTAACGTATATTTTGTTTCAATTAATACCGAGTTATCACCATACTTAGGAACTGGAACATCCTCAACAACTATTTTTCCCTTTTTATCAATAACACGTCTAAACACTTGCTTCATTCATCTTCCCTTTCTTTGCTACCACTAAAACACCAGCACCTTTTTTTGGCTTACTCCACTGCCCAAACCAAGAAACAACGTTAATTACAGGAAATAATAATGCATAAAGTATTTTATTTTTTTCTTCCGCCTTGGTAATTAAATATGATATATTATTTGCCAATGTCTCTAAATACCCAAATGTATAATATGCCTCATTAACGTTAAAGCCAACTAACTTTACCTTTTTAATAATATCATCTAGTGTATATCCAGCTCTATAATGTCCAGGAACATTAAAGTTTTCTTTAAATTTAATAAACCATTGCCTTTCTAATGCAGGAACATGGAGTATCAATAAGCCTTCACTTCGTAATGAAGAGTAAATACTTGACAACCCAGCCATATCATCTTGCAAGTGCTCTAAATTATCAACAGAAATAGCCAAATCAAAATAACCATTAAAAGGAAGTCTCGTTATATCTGCTAATACAAAAGATACATTTTTAATATTACATTTATCTATAATAATCGCATTCTCTACCAGTTTTTTTATTTCTATATCACACCCAACAACCATTGATTCAGGAAACTTTTTTGCTACCTCATAACAAAAAACTCCTCTACCACAACCCGCATCTAAAATTCTACTAAAACTTTTACCTTTGAATATATAAGGCAACACTCTTCGCAACCTTATTCTTAATCCAGATATTGGCACCCCAAAAACATTTATATACACTTTCTCAATAAATCTAGCATTAGGATTTCTTGCAATATCTTTTCCTAACATGATTTCTCCTCGACGCGAGGGTAATAATACAAATAGCATGATAAAGCAAAACACATCCAGGCATTACACCACCTAAGCAAATTTATTTTTTTAGTATAGAACCTATTTTTTTGATAATAAAAAACACCTCTTCCTGAGTATAAATTACTTAAAGTCCAGTTTAATATTTTATTTGTTAAATTAAAATATCTATCGTAGTGCCTAGAAAAACTAATAACTCCTTGAGCAGAGCCATGAATATCATAAGGAAGCTCTTTATCACTCATCCACTTTGGAGCTCCATCTATATTAAATAAGTTATCCGCGTAAAATGACAAACCAGCATAATACTCATCTTTGAAGCTATAGTCCTCCCTAGCATTCATGTAACTCCATAGTGCATCTAGTATAAATCCAGTATGATAATTATCATGTCTTATAGGTGACATTTCTTTCGGATCGGTATAAAACCAAGAGCCTTTTTCTGTTTGCTGGCTAACAACATATTTGACTAATCTATCAGCCTCTTCAGTATAAAAACTTATATTGCTAAGTTTTTCATACTCAGCAACAACACTACCAATTAATATACTGACATCCATAACTCTCATTGTCATGGGCAAAGGCATATAACTAAGACATAATTCCTTTCTAGTATTTTTAAGTACCTGCAATTCATTAAAAAAAAATCTAATTGATTTTCTAACGGTTTTTAAGTATACATAATTATGTGTGACTTTATAAGCATGTAGAAAAGCATTACATACGAATGCTGTAACAACAGCATTTGGTGTATTTTTTTTTGCATAGAACCCAAGGTCTTGCCAAGGGTACTGATATCCCCAGGACTGACATTCTTGATTGCACACTGCTATTCTATCAAGCAGTAATAGTAAATCTTCAGCTTCTTTTAATAAATAGCTTTCATTCGTTTTCTCATATCTAAAAAGGAGAGACCTTATAAATAGAGAAATACCTTTCGGATTATAGGTCTTTGGTATTAACAAGAAAGGTCTTATATTTATTGGGAATCTCATTACAGCCTGTATACAAAAAATTCTTGACCATTTCGACCATCCAAGAGTACTCCTCAAAAATGGACTATTTAAGCCATCATGCTTATTATACCCCTTAAAGTCTTGACTTTTTGCATAGTCATAAGAAGCATTATAAATATTTTCAACTTCTTCAACAGTAAATACCACTTCACCCTTCCTCAAATAATTCAAGCCAAATGTGAGTACCTATAATCATATATAATATAAAATAGTGCCATCTATAACACTTAGCATTATTTGATTTTAATACCATTTCAATAAACTCATAATTAAATAACTTATATTTATTAACAGTCGATT
Source organism: Zooshikella ganghwensis DSM 15267 (assembly GCF_000428585.1). GTDB lineage: Bacteria > Pseudomonadota > Gammaproteobacteria > Pseudomonadales > Zooshikellaceae > Zooshikella > Zooshikella ganghwensis. The sequence goes on from NZ_AUAF01000001.1 coordinate 39,690, forward strand.
TACTTAAATAGTACTTTGTTAGCTCAGAAAGCTGTCCTTTAAGCAAAGATGTAGGATCGAGCTGAAAACCACTTTTCTTTCTATTTATTATTTTTTGTAGCTCATAGCTATAAATAGTATTCTTAAGAAAACCTTTTAGTTGATTATTAGGCAACAATATATTATTGCTCATCCACCAAAAGTTATTTTTCAGTGTTTGATCTAAAAAAGGCACTCTCACTTCAAGACCAAAAGCCATGCTACATCTATCTTCTTGCCATAACAAATCATTTACAAGTTTTGTTTTCCACTCAAACTCTTTCATCTCAAATATAATATCACTTTTACAAGACCAGTTTTCTTTCAACCATATAAATGCATTATCAAGTTTAGAATCAAGCATTCTCTCACCATATATTGTTTTTCTTCCAACCTCACTATCCCAAATATTTCGCAACACACCATAAACAAATGCATTATCATTAATATTTTTGAAAATATTTACTATCCTATGAGAGTTACTCCAATAAAGCTTTGCTGGATTATAAAATATTCTGTTTATCACTTTTCCAGCATGCCTTAAAAACCATCCACCTAACTCTCTTGATTTATCTATATATAGCAACCATTTAAATGCGTTATACCCAAGAAATATTTCATCAGCACCTAAACCAGATAGTGTTACTTTCACATATTTTGATGCATGCCTTGCTAATTCATAACACTGTAGCGAGTTTACTTTTGGGCACTCTAAATGCCATATTAACTTTTTAAAATCTTCTGGTGAACATTCATTAATTTCTTCACAGAAATTATCTACTTTTAGAATCTTGGCAGTTTCCTTTGCATTTTCACTTTCTTTTGGATCATCACCAACCCCAAGCGTAAAAGTTTTAATTTTATATGGTTTGACCTCTTTGACCACTGATGTAATAAGTGCTGAATCAATACCTCCAGATAGATAACATCCAACCTCAACATCCGAAACAGCATGTTGAATTACTGTTTTTCTAAAAATACTATTAAATGATTCATCTTTACCCTCTTCATCTAAAGATAATTTTACAATATTTATCTTATTATTTTTCCATATTAGAATTAATCCTGGCTTAAGCTGATAAATATTTTTAAATAAAGTTTGGTTACTAGGAATATATCTAAAGTTCATAATCATGTGAAGAACAGACTCGGAAAGAATACCACGACTATTCTCTTTAGCAATAATAGCTTTTGCTTCTGAGGCAAAAACCACTGTATTATCACTCTCAATTTTAATAAAAAGAGGTTTTATTCCAAATGGATCTCTAACCAGCATGCCCAACTTTTGTTTAATATCCCATAAAGCAAAAGCAAACATACCTCTCAACCGATTGAAGCCTTCTAAACCTTCCAAGTCATATAAATTCAAAATAACTTCTGTATCAGACTCTGTTTTAAAGTGCTTCCCTTTATTAATCAACATACTTCTAAGGTCTTTATAATTATAAATTTCCCCATTATACGTGATCAAATATTCTTTATTAAATGAGAGCATAGGTTGATTTCCACCATCAATATCAATGATAGATAATCTTCTATGTGTAAAATAAGCACAATCAAGTATATAAAATCCTTCTCCATCAGGCCCTCGGTGGGAAATAGCCTTTGCCATTCTCTTCAAGCGCTCTTCACCACTTATTGGAGAATATGTCATTTTAGAAAACCAGCCAGCAATTCCACACATATCAACTAGCTTTCTCAACTATAATATCTGCAACAAACTGAGCAACATCTATCGTATCATTCAAAAGCTGCTCTCTCTGCCTTTTAAAGTAGTTAATATCCATCTTCAAAATTTCATCCATATTATTCTTTATCAAATCCCATGATATATTATTGATATTCTTTACTAGTCTATATTTATTTTCTTGCTCATCCGTGTATCCCCTTCCAGTAGTCGCTGCATATATAGAAGGTACACCCAATACAGCGGCTTCAGATGAGACTGTTGCGCTTTCACCAATAACTAAGTCAGAGTAAGCTAAAACATGGTGCATTTCACTAACCACACCATTATACCTATAATCATTTAAATCACTAGGTAATTTTTCCTCGGAAGATATAATAATATTATAATTATCATTATATTTTTCCATCATTTTTTCCAATATTTCATAATCCCACCCAATCTCACCAATATCATGATTAGCCTTCCAGGAAACCAACCTGATAAAAATATTTTTTTTATTTTTTTTAATACCATTTTTTATAGCAATATCAATATTCGGCCTAAAATAATTTGGATGCAAATATGAAAGTTCGTGGTAACCATTATATCTGATATTTCCTTTAGGCAGCCATGAATTATAGCAATTAGGTGTTATAACATAAGATGCAAAAGGATAAGTAATTAAGTTTTGTAATTTGGCATTTTCCGTATCATAAAATACTAATGAAGGTGTTTTTGTTATTTTTCCTACATGCGCTATGAAAGTACCCCCAATCGCAGCCATTGCATTTGGACGTATTTTTTTTACGAAATCATAAAGCTTATAGTTTCTTTTAAATAACTCTAAAACTAATGAACCAACACCTCTACTACCCTGAGAAGAAAGTATTGTGTGCTCAAACCCCAACTGATCAAGTAAACTTGTAGTGACATCCTTATCTCTACTTGTAAAGAAAACTTCACAATTTTTTTTTAAAAGCTTTTTTGCAGGATTTTTAAAAAAATGAATATGTGCAGGATGGTTTATATCAAATAATATTTTCATTTTTTTGTATTTCTATATAGCAACATTGTTATTTGCTCAGAAACCAACCCAACCAAAAAAACTAAAAAACTATTACTAATTAACACGGCACCCATATTTGTGAATGATCCATATAAAATATATGTAAATATATAGTACAAAACACCTATATTAAAATATATCAAGCTGACGGGGAAAAAAATTTTTAAAGGTGAGTAAAGCATACATATTTTAAATATTATAAGCAAAAATCTAACACCATCTCTTATAATATTTATATGACTTTTCCCTTCTCTTTTTCCCACATAAATTCTTTCGTATCCAACTGAATACCCTGATCTAAAAAATGCTATTGTACATGTAGTTGGGTATGAAAATCCATTAGGATAAAGATCAATAAATTCACTAATTTTTTCTGTCTCAACAACTCTAAACCCTGATGTTAAATCTTCTACGTGATGACCTACCACCCATGAGCTAAACTTATTGTAAACAGTATTAGCTATCATTCTAAATATATTTGCCTGATGCAGTCGACTCCTTGAACCCACAATCATATCAAAGCCTTGTTCAAACTTATCTATTAATTTTGGGATGTCTTCAGGTCTGTGCTGCCCATCAGCATCCATTATTATAACATTTTTAGTTAATACTTTTCTTAAGCCACTTTTTACAGCAGCACCATTACCAGATGAATACTTTTTCTTTATCTCTTTAACATTATTTTTTAGGCAAATTTCGCTTGTATTATCAGTACTACCATCATTAATTACTAGTATTTCAAAACTATCTCCTCCCAACACTCCTTTTAATTTTGGCAGTAATATACTGAGATTTAATGCCTCATTTTTTGCTGGCATGAGGATAGTGTATTTTTGCTCATCAGGATTCAACATTATTCAACTCTTTTTTAAATTCATTGATTAATCCACTAAAAATACCAAATTTACTCATGCTATAGCTTTCAATTTCTAGCATAACCTCTCTTGCTTGTTGTGTATGCCCATTTATGATTAGCGACTGAACATATTTCAAACCTATAAAAATTTTGTTAAAACCTACCTGCCTTTCGTAAGCAACCTCTAAGTAATACATATATTTTTTTATATCATTCATTGATAAATATAGCTCTGCTAGTCTAAGAGGCATCCCTCTGTAATCTAACGCTCTTCCATCAATATCAATTCGATTTAGCATATAATTTACGATATCTTTATTGCATTTTTTCTTTAACTGTAATTTTGTTAGTGACTCAATAGCAGTTAATAGATACATATACTGTTGTGAGCTGCTAAAATCCAAGCTTCCAATCAATTCTTTTTTAACTATATTTTTTTTGTAATCGCAATCAATGCCTACGACATTTATTATATATCCAGCCAAATACCTTTTATGGTACATCATACTATTTAGTGTTTTTAAGGCCATATCATGATTATTTCTTCTTAAATAGTAATTTGTCATATATGAAATCGCTCTTGGGGATTGAGGATTTCTTTCATATTCCTTAATAGTAAAGCTGTCTAATGATGACCAAGCATATGCTCTTGTAGCGCAGACCAACGACAAGAAAAAAATATAACAAATAACCAATATATAAAAACCAATTCTGTTATCAAGATTCGACAAAGAGTATACCATTATAAAAATGATACCAATTGAAGGAAAGTAATTCCTATGCTCAAAGTACATTTCAAGGGCAAAAACACTAGACTCCATACTTATAGAAATCAAATAAAAAAACCACCCAAATAAAACCACTTTATTTTTAAAACTTAAAACAGAAATAAGAACAAAAATTAAAAACTTAATCAACACCTGCTTATCATCTAAAAAATTATTAACTATGGTATAATTATCAAAGAAGAGACCCAAGTTTCTCTCCAATGGAAATACTACATTACACAAATATCCAAAAACCACATTTATCTGCGTCATTAAACGCTGAACATAATCAAACGACTTGTATTTATATGAATAAATTGTAAAATAATCCCATCCAATTACTAACCCCACCCCTCCACAAATCACAAAAAAAAGCAACACAACAAAACCTTCTCGCCTTAACAAGCAACTCCATTCTATATTTCTTTGTTTTACAGAAATCAACTCCAAAAACAAAACAACCGGAATAATTACAAGACCATTCTCTTTGCTTAAAACAGCAAATAAAACCAGAACACCCACAATTAACAACTTCAAAAAACCGAAACTTTTATTCTCCACATAATACAAATAATACAATAGAGCCATAAGCATAAAGAATGTAGATAAAAGATTCATCCTTTGAACAACATACATAATTCCTGACAAATGGAGAGGGTGAATCATCCAGATGACAGAGGATATTACTGATACTACATATGCTTTTTTAATATCTAGCAAATTACAGAGCTTCACCAACACTAAATACAATAGAAAACTATTAGCGATATGTATTAACAAGTTAAAAAACTTATAGTAAGAATAATCATCTTTACTAAAATTGTAACTTACTATAAAACTCAATACAGAAATTGGCCTTAACAATGGGCCAGACTCATTTGTCAATGAAACATCAAGAAGAGAAACATCAGGATTATCAAGGAGAGACAATGAACTTAAATTAGGCTCATCATCAAGAAGAAGGAAGTTACTTATTGCAGGTTTATATAAAATATATGTATAAATTGGTGATAAAAAAAACACAAAAAGCAATACTTTAACTTTATGTTTCTCAAAAAAAAATTCACCCATTTTTGATACTATTAAGAACTTTATACTAATTAAATTTAACTTTAATAACCATTAAAACTACCCCCCCAGGCTAACTGGAGGGGTTACCTAACCTAATTAAGAGTCACGACAGGTAGCAGGTAAATACTTAGCGTCAATAGTCCCTTTTTCACAATCCCAGCTAACTGCTCCGCTAGAAAAAGCAGGTGTAAGAGTAAAAGTACCTCCACCAGCAGCAGTTTTCATTGAAACTGTTATCACTCCAGCTCCTGAAATTGATACACTTGTAACAAACTCACTAGTTACTGTTGCTCCAATTCCAGCAGTTGCGTTGCTACTAGGGAAAGTTCCTTCAGAAAGACGATACTCTGACACTGCAGTTTTTGCTGCTGCAGCCATATTTAAACCTTCTGTCACCTTTGCACGAATGGTATAATCCTGATAGGCAGGTATAGCTACCGCCGCCAAAATACCAATGATCGCAACCACGATCATTAATTCAATTAAGGTAAAACCTTGTTGCATTTTTTTCATGTGAAGCTCCTCCGATCAAATCCTATTCACTTGAATAGTCATAGTACGGATGTGAGAGCAATGCCAATGCCAATTTTTTTAGTTAGTACACACTCACCCCATTAGCATTAACATACTGTATATTTCTCAAAATTTAACATGTTTACTAATACAGATTGATGTCAGGTTCATTTTTAATCAGTTACCTTCATCACCACTTAGTGACAAAATTTGTCACATACTTTATGTTAATTATATCTCTTATATAGATTTTTACTTTTCGATCTATACTTTTCGTATCCTTCATCAACTAGAAACAGTAGTAACTATTCCATGTCCAGAATCATGCTTACCGGTCTTGCGAAAAGACTTGTTGATGACAATCTTCTTGACGAAGAAACGGCACAAGGCGCTTATCAAGAAGCTTCCAAGCAGAAAATTCCTTTTGTTACTCATTTAGTGCAGTCAGACTTAGTCAAACCCTTGGATGTAGCTCGACTAGCCTCTGAAGAGTTTGGCTCCCCGTTAATGGACCTTAACAGCTTTGACTTTGAAATAGCGCCTAAAGATGTTGTTGATGAAAAGCTTATTCGCAAACACCATACAATTCCGCTTTATAAGCGCGGTACTCGGCTTTTTATTGCAGTATCTGACCCGACTAACTTAGCCGCGCTGGATGAAATTCGTTTCAATACTGGACTTAATATCGACTCTGTACTGGTCGAAGAAGATAAACTCAATACAGCCATCGAAAAGTTTCTTGATAATACAGATGATGGCTTATCGGACCTTGATGATGAAGGCTTAGAAGATCTTGATATTAGCTCAGTCGATGATGATCAAGACGATAAAGGGCCAGCTGCCAGTGAAGCTGATGATGCTCCCGTCGTTAAGTTTGTCAACAAGATGCTGCTTTCAGCCATTAAGGGTGGCTCATCCGATTTACACTTTGAACCTTATGAAAAAACCTACCGGGTTCGCTTTCGTACTGATGGTGTATTACATGAAACAGCAAAACCACCCATCAGCTTAGCCCCACGGATTTCATCACGCTTAAAAATTATGTCATCGATGGACATTTCTGAGCGCCGTAAGCCTCAGGATGGCCGTATTAAGATGCGAATATCCAAGACTAAGTCTATCGACTTTCGTGTGAATACCTGTCCAACCTTGTGGGGTGAAAAAATAGTACTACGTATTCTTGATCCTACCAGCGCCCAAATGGGCATCGATAGCCTAGGATATGAAGAAGCTCAAAAAGAGCTTTATATGAATGCTCTTATGCAACCACAGGGTATGATTTTGGTTACCGGGCCTACAGGGAGTGGTAAAACCGTATCGCTTTATACCGGCCTCAACATTCTCAATACCGTAGAACGTAACATTTCAACTGCAGAGGACCCAGTTGAAATCAACCTTGAGGGGATTAACCAAGTTAACGTCAACCCCAAGCAAGGAATGGACTTTGCCCAGGCATTACGTGCCTTCTTGCGTCAAGACCCTGATATTATCATGGTGGGTGAGATTCGAGATCTAGAGACTGCCTCGATTGCGATCAAAGCTGCCCAAACAGGGCACATGGTAATGTCCACATTGCACACCAACAGCGCTGCTGAAACGTTAACCCGCCTACTTAATATGGGAGTACCCGCTTTTAACCTTGCAACAACTGTTAATCTAATCATCGCCCAACGCCTTGCCAGAAGATTGTGCAGCAACTGTAAGCAGACCATTGATGTTCCAGAGAAAACTTTACTGGAAGAAGGCTTCACTCCTGAACAAGCAAAATCTGCTGTACTTTATGGCCCCAGCGCTAAAGGCTGTGAAAAATGTAATAAAGGTTATAAAGGCCGTGTTGGTATTTATGAGGTAGTGAAAATAACCCCCGCTTTATCAAGAATTATTATGGAAGAAGGTAACTCGATACAAATTGCAGAAGTTGCTGACAAAGAGGGCTTTAGTAATTTACGCAAATCTGGCCTGTTAAAGGCCCTCCAAGGGGTTACCAGCCTAGAAGAGGTTAACCGCGTTACTAAGGATTAAGCAAATAGGCGCTAAAAACATGAAATGGTTGGCATTAATAGATTTTTGGCCTCCTTATTAGTATTCGCAATAACGATTAATAGGCTACACTAATAATGCGAACTATTTCATATAAATAATTTTAAATGGTTACTCCGAAGCAAAGATATACAGTCCTTATGAAAGCACTATGGCTCATAGAATGCAGCAACAAAATTATGACTATTGTGCTTGGATTTACATAGTACTGTTACATTCATGTTATGAGTTAAAAATAAACTTTTGCACTTCCGCCGTTATCGCCCAATACTTTCTATAATTCTTACTCTTCGGGTCATTGGCGTAGACTCAGCCCAAGGAACAGATCATCATGGCAACCAAAGCAGTAAAAGTAGCTTCCTTTACTTGGGAAGGAAAAGATAAAAAAGGTCGTAAGACTAAAGGCGAAATACAGGGTGCCAATTTAGCCACCGTTAAAGCCGAGTTACGAAAGCAAGGCATCGTCCCTACTAAAGTACGAAAAAAAGGGATGACGATTGGCGGCAAAGGCAAAAGCATCAAGCCTTTAGATATCGCTGTTTTTACTCGACAACTCGCAACAATGTTGCGTGCTGGTGTCCCTTTAATTCAATCTTTTGAAATTACTGCCGAGGGAGCCGATAACCCGAATTTAAGAGACTTGCTCAATAATATAAAAAATGAAGTGGCTGGGGGTAACACGCTAGCGGACTCACTCAGAAAGCATCCTAAGTATTTTGATGATTTATACTGTAACTTAGTCGCATCAGGGGAGCAATCGGGTAGCCTTGAGTCACTGTTAGCAAGGATAGCAACCTATAAGGAAAAAACCGAGTCTCTTAAGATGAAGGTTAAGAAAGCCATTCGCTACCCCATCGCTGTAGTTGTCATCGCTATAGTTGTTACTGCCATTCTACTTGTTAAGGTGGTTCCTCAGTTCCAAGAAGTATTCCAAGGCTTTGGTGCTGATTTGCCCGCCTTTACTTTGATGGTCATTAACCTCTCTGAATTTATGCAAGCTTATTGGTACTATTTTCTTATTGGCATCATTGCTTTTGTCTTAATAACTAGCAAGGCATTAGAAAAAAATAAAGGCCTTAGGGACGCAAGAGATAGAATGGTCCTAAAGCTTCCCATTATGGGTGATATTTTGCACAAGTCAGCCATGGCCCGCTTTGCACGAACACTTTCAACCACTTTTGCCGCGGGTGTGCCTTTAGTTGATGCTTTAGACTCTGTTGCTGGGGCTGCAGGTAATGTGGTGTTTTATGATGCAACGAAGCAAATTAAAGAGGATGTTTCATCGGGTATGCAGCTTCAATTTGCCATGAAAAATACGGCTATTTTCAGCAATATGGCAGTGCAAATGGTCTCCATTGGTGAAGAATCAGGAGCATTAGATGAAATGCTGGATAAAGTCGCCAGCTACTATGAAGAAGAAGTGGATAATGCAGTGGACGGCTTAACCAGCCTGATGGAGCCATTAATTATGTCTGTGCTAGGGGTGCTTATTGGTGGACTTATTGTCGCCATGTACCTACCTATATTCCAGTTAGGCTCTGTCGTCTAATCCCCATTTTTTATAAACTAACTGTTTTAATTATCAAGGGCAGCTAAGCTGCCCTTTTTCCTGTTGATAAGCCTCACTTGCTCCTGTAGGAAAATAAATGAGCATTCTTGAATATTTAGCTTATAGCCCAACAGCGCTCTTAATTACTTTGTTAATTGTTGGGCTAATCGTAGGTAGTTTTCTAAACGTTGTCATTTTACGTTATCCCATTATGCTGCAACGTTTATATGAGTGTGAGTGTCGTGACCTACTCAAGCTATCCCATGAAAGCAATCATGAAACGTTTAACTTAATTGTACCTCACTCTCACTGTCCATCATGCAAAACCCCCATAAAACCCTGGCAAAATATTCCTGTATTAAGCTACTTATTACTTAAAGGAAAGTGCGCTAAATGTAGTACATCAATAAGTATCCGTTATCCACTAATCGAGCTTTTAGCAGGTTTACTTGCCTTGTTAAGTGGCTGGTACTTTGGTTTTTCATTAAACACCCTTGCTGCTTGCTTGCTACTATGGGCACTTTTGACTTTAACAATAATAGACTTCGACCATCAAATTCTCCCGGACGCTATTACTTTACCTTTGCTCTGGATGGGTCTACTGGCCAACTTTCATTGGCAACTATTTACCACCATTGATCAAGCACTGTGGGGAGTTATTGCTGGCTATTTAACCTTATGGAGCGTTTATTGGCTTTTCAAACTTCTCACCCAAAAAGAGGGCATGGGCTATGGAGATTTCAAGCTACTTGCGATGCTTGGTGCCTGGCTTGGTTGGAAAATGTTACCCTTAATTATCCTAATGTCATCATTGATCGGTGCTATTGTGGGCGGACTACTCATTCTTTTTAAAGGTCACGACCATCAAGTTCCCATTCCTTTCGGCCCTTACCTAGCCGGTGCAGGGGCTGTAGCACTTTTTTGGGGCGAAACAATTGTACAACAGTATTTTCAGCTAGCAGGCTTTTAATAATGTTTATTGTGGGTCTTACTGGTGGAATTGGCAGTGGTAAAAGTGCTGCCACCGATTTTTTCAAGCGACAAGGCATTCACATTGAGGATGCAGATCAGGTTAGTCGAGCATTAGTTGAAAAGGACTCTCCCGTTCTTTGTCAAATTGTTGAGCATTTTGGTAGCTCTATCCTAAACATCGATAGCAGTTTAAACCGTCGAAAACTAAGAGAAATTATTTTCCAAGATAAACAAGAGCGACAATGGCTAGAGCAGCTTCTTCACCCACTTATTAATCAGAAAATGCTAGACAACTTACACAGTGCGTCTTCCCCCTACGCCATAATGGTTTCTCCTTTACTGTTAGAGACAGGACAACAGAAGCTAGTAGATCGAGTGCTTGTTATTGATGCTGACGAAAGTGCTCAAATTGAGCGCGTTTGCGAACGAGATCACCATGACCCTAATCAGGTTAAAGCCATTATCGCTACTCAACTTCCTAGGAATAAACGGCTAGCGATGGCGGACGATATTATTGATAATAGTGGCAATCTAGAACAGCTTTATACAAAGTTAGCGAGTCTTCATCAAACCTACTTATCAAAGGTGAAACCATGACGCTCAAGGTCAACTGTCCAACATGCCACAAATCCATGGAATGGAAGACGAGTAATCCTAACCGCCCATTTTGCAGCGACCGTTGTAAACTGATTGATCTGGGATGTTGGGCCGCCGAGGAACATAAAATTCCTGGTAGCCCTGTCTATGCAGATACCTTATCTGAGCAAATGGAGGATACCACTGGTGACCTGAGTAACGTTCACCCATTATTCTCTAATCATCGCCAATAAGCGCGAATACTGGCTATGCCCTGAGCACCTCGTGACCAAGCCAGAGACAGCTGCTCCTGAGTCATACCACCTAGCCAGAACACAGGCATAGTGGCTTGTAGCGTTAACATTTCGCACTCATCATTCGACAAAGGAATAGCATCAGGGTGGCTTGGTGTATGAGTCACAGGGGATAACGTAACTAGATCAACACCAAGGATCTCTGCTCGCTTAAGCTCTTCTTCATTATGGCATGATGCGGCAAGTAAATAACCTGACTGTTTGAATGGCTCAATATCAGCCATAGATACCTGTTTTAACTGTTGTGCAGTTAAATGTAATCCTTTACCTCCCAGTTGATAAATAGACTGGGGATAGCCTTTTAGTATTAACTGGCATCCCGCGGTTTCACAAAAAACCAGTAACTCTGAGGCAATCGCTAAATAATTCTGTTCGCTAAGCTGGGGGGCTCGAAACTGAATGAGACAATATCCCTCACCAATTAGTCTTTTTACTTCACTAAACAATTCATTTTGGTCAGTAAAGTCTCCTGTAATGACATATTCCGAAGGTAGTTGGATAGCACGAATAATTGGCTTATTAGCGGCAGGAAATGTATAGGACCAAAGTGCTTCTTTCGCTACCCACTGAATTGGTTGCCCTTCTAACCCAACAGGTTCTCCCGATAGGTGGTTTACATACCACACATCGAGCATAACAGACTTATCACCATAATCATGTTTAATTACTATCAACCTTCTAGAAGGCTTAACAATAATATTTAATTCTTCCTGACACTCTCTTATCAATGCTTTAGTAACATCTTCACCAGCTTCAACTTTACCACCAGGAAATTCCCATTTATCTCCTTGATGTTGATGAGAAGCACGCTTGGCAATGAGCACTTCACCTGATGCATTAACAATGACAGCAACAGCTACATGAACAGACTTGCTAACCATTAAGTTTTGCACTCCCCATTAACCCAAACTTATTCTTAATAAGCCAGTTATCCTCATTCTTTCCCAAACCTCAGCTTATTGAACAAAAGTAAAACATAAAAAAAGGCGACATAATGTCGCCTTTTTTTATGTTTTGGTCAACTAACCCAATCTACCATGACACTGTTTGTACTTTTTACCCGATCCGCATGGACAAGGTGAATTACGACCTACTTTCTTTCCTTCACGGGTATAAGGTTTATTAGACTCAATATCCTCAACGCCGGCTTCAGCTAATGCTCCACCTTGTTCGTGCTCATAACGCATACGTTGGGCCATTGCTTCTCGACGCTGACGCTCAACCTCTTCTGTATTGTCATCTTGACGTACTTGCACATGTGTCAGGATTTTAATGGTTTCATGAGCAATATCTTGCAACATTTGCTTAAACAGCTCAAAAGCTTCTCTTTTATATTCTTGCTCAGGGTTCTTCTGTGCATAACCCCTTAAGTGAATTCCTTGACGCAAGAAATCCATTGTTGACAAATGCTCTTTCCACTTATCATCTAAGACCCGAAGTAGCATCTGCTTCTCAAACATACGCAACACTTCTGATCCTGTTAATTCTTCTTTAGCTTTATACTCATCGATCAAAGTTTGCGCAATTTTTTGACGCAGAGGCTCCTCATGAAGTCTTTTATCTTCATCTAACCACTGCTGTATAGGGAGCTTGACATTGAACTCAGATGTTAAGTGCTCTTCTAGACCTTTAACATCCCACTGTTCAATTAAGCTTTGGGGAGGGATAAACTGATCTACTACCGAAGTTAAAACCTCATGACGATACTCATCAATGATTTCTGTTACATCATCAACCTCAAGAACTCTATCTCTTAAACCGTAAATATAGCGACGCTGCTCATTGGCTACATCATCATATTTCAGCAGAGCTTTACGAATATCAAAGTTTCGACCTTCTACCTTGCGCTGCGCCTTTTCGATAGCATTTGTGACCATTCGATGTTCTATGGCTTCACCTTTTTCCATTCCCAGAGCTTTCATAAAGCCTTTAACACGATCTGATGCAAAGATCCGCATTAAATTGTCTTCAAGAGAAAGGTAAAAGCGAGAAGAGCCTGGATCACCTTGACGACCTGAGCGACCTCTAAGCTGGTTATCTATCCGGCGAGACTCATGACGCTCGGTAGCTATAATATGCAAACCACCAGCTTCCAATACCTGTTTATGACGCTCCTGCCACTCTGCTTTAACTTTTTCTATCTCCTGCCCAGAAGGATCATCTAACTGGGCAACTTCAGCCTCCCAGTTTCCTCCAAGCATAATATCCGTACCACGCCCAGCCATATTGGTTGCAATGGTTACCGCACCTGGCTTACCAGCCTGGGCAATAATTTCAGCCTCCCGAGCATGAAACTTAGCATTAAGCACTTCATGAGGGATCTTTGCTTTGGTTAATGCTTGAGAGACTTTTTCAGACGACTCAATTGATGCTGTGCCCACCAAAACAGGTCTTTTATTAGCAACACACTCTGTGATATCAGCAATAATCGCACTGTATTTTTCTTCAATCGTCAAATACACCAGATCGTTATGATCTTTACGAATCATTGGTTTGTGTGTAGGAATAACAATAACATCTAAACCGTAGATCTGCCGAAACTCGAAAGCTTCTGTATCTGCAGTCCCTGTCATACCTGATAGTGTTTGATATAAGCGGAAATAATTCTGAAAAGTTGTAGAAGCTAGTGTTTGACTTTCACTTTGAACATGTAAGTTTTCTTTTGCTTCTAGAGCCTGGTGCAAGCCTTCTGAAAGGCGTCGACCAGGCATTGTACGACCAGTGTGTTCATCAACAAGCAACACCTGACCATCTTGCACAATATAGTCGACATTTTTATGAAAGATTGTATGAGACTTTAATGCAGCATACACATGGTGTAGTAAGTTGAGGTTTTGAGCAGCATAGAGGTTATCACCTTCTTCTAGCAGATTAGCTTGAACTAATAACTCCTCCACATACTGGTGTCCCTGCTCTGTCAACTCAACTTGACGTGTTTTTTCATCAAGCGTGAAATGACCTTCGATAGCCTCTTCCTGTCGTGTCAACTTTGGTGCTAATTTATTAATCGCAATATACAGCTCAGAACTTTCCTCTGCTGCCCCAGAAATAATCAGAGGTGTTCTTGCCTCATCAATTAGAATGGAGTCAACTTCATCAACAATGGCAAAATTAAGTCCCCGCTGAAACTTATCTTCAATACTGAATGCCATATTGTCACGAAGATAGTCAAAACCAAACTCATTGTTGGTGCCATATGTTATATCCGATTGATATGCTGCACGCTTTTCCTCAGGTGTTTGACCTGGAACCACTGCCCCCACAGAAAGTCCCAAGAACTCATAAAGCGGTTGCATCCAGCTAGCATCACGACGAGCAAGATATTCATTTACAGTGACAACATGAACGCCTTTACCTGAAAGCGCATTTAAGTAAGCGGGTAATGTAGCAACTAGTGTCTTACCCTCACCTGTACGCATTTCAGCAATATTACCCTCATGCAGTGTAATTCCACCAATCATCTGCACATCGAAGTGACGCATTCCCATAACGCGCTTACTTGCTTCACGCACTACCGAAAATGCCTCAGGTAATAACTTATCGAGTGATTCGCCTTGCTCTATACGCTGCTTAAACTCTACAGTTTTTTGCTGCAGCTGCTCATCAGACAGCTTCTGTAAGCCCTCCTCCTGGGCATTAATCGCTTTGACAATTTTTCTCATACGCCGCAATTGGCGATCATTTTTACTACCAAAAACTTTTCGGACTAAGGGGGCTAACATAATGCTCAGCTATATAAAAAGGTTGGACACATTCCCAAGGTGGGGATTCCATAGAGATAATAAAAGGGTAATGTTACCGCTAAATCTACACTATTCGAAACTCAGCACTAACAGTGAGCTAAATAGCTCACTTTCTGGTCAGCATATTTCTATCTATGTAGCCAGAGGGGTTAACCCTGCGCCCACCTTTAAACACTTCAAAATGAACGTGAGGGCCTGTAGATCGACCAGTACTTCCAACAAGCGCTATGGACTGACCTTTCTCAATGATGTCTCCAACATCAACCAGTAGCGCACTGTTATGAGCATAAAGTGTAACTAAGCCTGCTCCATGGTTAACTTCCACCACATTTCCATACCCATTCTTGCGGCCAGAAAAGGTGACTACGCCAGAAGCTACAGCAAGTACATTTTCACCATGCTTTGCAGCAAAGTCGATTCCGCCATGAAATGACCGGCGCCCCGTAATAGGATCCGTACGATAGCCAAAACGAGAGGAGATAAAGCCTTTAAGAACGGGTACACCTTTTACTAAAAATTCTTCTGAAAGCTTTCTGTTTGCCAGTAGGTCTTCGAGAATTTCTAGTTGAGTTTCACGGCTTTCAATTTTACCAATTAATTGATCCATTAACTCAATAAAGTCAGGAGCAGTATAGGCTTGATCTATATCCTGAGAGGAGGGACCACCCACAGCGGGAGGCTCTGAAAAGTCAAACTCACCATCATTAAGCTGGGCCATAGTCGTTAGACGCTCACCTAAAGCATCTAGCCTAACTATACGGCTTTGCAGTTCTGACACTCGCAAGGCTAATGAGTCAAGCTGAACATTAGCCTGCTTTTTTAAGTGTTCTATTTCTTGTTTCTGCAGCGCAATTTGATGCTGCCACTGTTTTGCTGTTTTAGCTGTTACGACAACTTGTGAGCCCATTTGCATGACACAATAAGTTATCCATGCACTAAGCACCACTAACGATGCTAAAAACAGAATACTGGCAACAAGAATCGTTGAAAACCGCACATTGACCGTTTTCGACTGTCCATGGCTGCGCCTAACGACGATAATATTCATTATGTTTTGCGTTCTACCTGGATCTTAGCGGTCTAAAGTATCAATCCTATTAACGACTAAGTAAAAACCTGCCGTATTTTCTAACTCCCTTAAATTGACCACTTTCCAATAATTGAAAACTAAGTATAGTTGTTTTCATACGTAATGTAGCTAAAAACTATACATAAAGTAACAGTTTAGCTGACGAATTTAACATCTGACTGCAATTCATTCAACTATTGACCTGAAAGAAATACAGAATTTACTGTTAATTTACTTTTGAGGACTCGCTTATGAAAACACTTTAACCCAACATAAACACTCAGCATACAAGAGCGCTTTATCTACTTTAAAACCTAGTTACCAAAATACTTGAATCCTGTTTTTGGTGCAAAAATTCTAAGGCGAGTCTGTGAATAACTCGAAAATTTCGAGTATATCCTTGCAACCACTGTTTTAAGTTATCCCTACACCCACCCAGTATTAACCACATCAAAATACGTAAATTCACCTAACAAACAAATAATAAATGTTATTTTAAGGGATTACACAGCAGCTACTGGACGCATATAAGATATGGGAGCTGTCGATGGGTCATCAAAAGTCACCATTTCCCAAGCATCTTGGTGAGAAATGAGCTTTCTCAATACTTGATTGTTTAATGCGTGACCTGATTTATACGCACGAAATTCTCCAATAAGGCTATAGCCAAGAAGATATAAATCACCAATTGCATCAAGCATTTTGTGTTTAACAAATTCATCTTCGTAGCGCAGACCATCTTCGTTAAGAATACGATAATCATCAACCACAATTGCATTATCAACACTACCACCAAGAATAAGATTCTTAGATCGAAGATACTCAATATCACGCATAAACCCAAAAGTACGGGCTCTTGCTACTTCTTTCACAAAAGAAGTACTCGAAAAATCTATACTGGCTTTCTGAGTTCTACTCCGAAATACCGGATGATCAAAGTCAATCTCATAAGTTACTTTAAAGCCATCGAACGGCAAAAAAGTTGCTACTTTGTCATTATCTTTAATGGTAACTTCACGTTTGATTCTAATGAATTTTTTGGGTGCATTCTGTTCCATGATTCCTGCAGATTGTAACAGAAATACAAATGGTCCAGCGCTGCCATCCATTATAGGAACTTCATGAGCACTCACTTCAACATAGGCATTATCGATGCCCAATCCAGCCATAGCAGAAAGAAGATGCTCAACAGTGTCTACACGAATTCCATCACTGTTTATCAAAGAGGTGCACAGTGTAGTATCACCAACATTCTTTGCTTTTGCTGAAATTTCCACCACAGGATCTAAGTCAGTGCGACAAAAAACAATTCCTGTGTCAACCGGTGCAGGTTTTAATGTTAAATAGACTTTCTCTCCAGAATGAAGGCCGACACCTGTTGCTCGGATTATATTTTTTAACGTTCTTTGTCTGATCATAATTAACGCCGCTTTGTCAAAATCCTGCATAGAGTTACACAGAGCCGGCGATTGTACCAAAGTTGTTCTTTATCACCAACTTTTCGCGAACAACGCCAGGCTAATCTGCTTGTCTTCTTAAAAAAGCAGGAATATCTAAGTAATCCATATTATCCGAGTTACGAGCTGCGTCAGGCTTGACAGCCTTTGTTGATGAACTTTCTGCAGCAGCTTGCTTACGCATGACCGTAGGCTTATCCAGTTTATTGTAGTCTAACGTACCGTCACTTTTCGTATTATCTACAACTTTAACTGGCTTTTCTGAACTTACATTCTCACCTAAGCCTGTAGCCACTACAGTGACTCGTAACTCATCAGACATATCGGGGTCTATCACAGTACCGACTACTACGGTAGCATTTTCGGATGCAAACTGCTCTACAGTATTACCCACTTCTGAGAACTCACCCAAAGAAAGATCGAGACCTGCTGTAATATTTACCAAAATTCCTCGAGCCCCATGTAAATTGACATCTTCCAGTAATGGGCTACGAATTGCTGCTTCTGCAGCTTCAACGGCTCGATTAGACCCTGTTGCAGAACCCGTTCCCATCATAGCCATTCCCATTTCAGACATGACGGTACGTACATCTGCAAAGTCAACATTAATCATACCTGGGCGTATAATTAAGTCTGCAATACCTTGCACAGCTCCCAGTAATACATCATTTGCTGCACTAAATGCAGAAAGTAAACTGGCATCTTTACCAAGCACTGGCAGTAGTTTTTCATTAGGAATAGTAATCAGTGAGTCAACATTATCTGCCAACTCAATCATCCCTTCATTGGCAATAGCCATACGCTTCTTGCCTTCGAAAGGGAATGGCTTAGTAACAACGGCTACTGTCAGAATTCCAAGCTCTCTAGCAACTTGTGCAACTATAGGTGCAGCACCTGTTCCTGTTCCACCACCCATGCCAGCTGTAATAAAGACCATATCAGCACCAGAAAGCACTTCAGCAATACGGTCTCTGTCTTCAATAGCTGCATCACGGCCAACATCAGGATTGGCTCCAGCCCCCAGCCCTTTGGTAATAGCGGTACCTAACTGTAATAATGTCTTTGCATGTAAATGCTTTAATGCTTGGGCATCTGTGTTTGCACAGATAAAATCCACCCCATCCACATGCTTACTTAACATGTGGTTTACAGCGTTGCCACCTCCGCCACCGACGCCGATGACTTTAATGACCGCGTTTTGCGGTACATTATCGACTAACTCAAACATAACCCTCTCCTTTCTATCGCTTCACATCTGTTTTGCGTAAGGTTGTAGTCCACACCCCAGGTTCTCGTCATTATCAAAAGTTACCCTGAAACCACTGTTTAACCCGCATGAGGATCCCTTCTTGTGATTCCCGAATAGGCACACTTAACTGGCCTTCCTTTTGATGTTTAATGCCATACATTAATAATCCGACACCTGTTGAATAGATCGGGTTCTGTACAACATCAGCCAAACCTTTCACATTTTGTGGAACACCCAGTCGAACTGGCATATGAAATATTTCTTCTGCCAACTCAACGGCCCCTTCCATTTTTGCGGTTCCTCCTGTTAAAACAATGCCCGCAGCAACAAGGTCTTCAAAACCACTACGGCGCAACTCTGCTTGGACTAGCGTAAACAGCTCATCATAGCGAGGCTCTACTACCTCCGCCAACGCTTGACGAGATAAGTCCCTTGGTGGCCTATCACCCACACTTGGCACTTTTATCATTTCTTCAGCGCCAGCCAACTGTGTTAATGCACAGGCATACTTAATTTTGATTTCTTCAGCATGCTGAGTTGGGGTTCTTAGGGCCATAGCAATATCATTTGTAACCTGATCACCCGCAATAGGAATAACCGCAGTGTGTCGAATAGAACCCTCAGTAAAAATGGCAATATCTGTCGTGCCCCCACCGATATCAACCAAACACACACCAAGCTCTTTTTCATCATCAGTCAAAACGGCATAGCTAGATGCCAATTGTTCAAGGATTATGTCTTCTACATCCAAACCACAGCGTCGAACACACTTCTCGATGTTTTGTGCTGAATTTACTGCACATGTCACCAGATGCACCTTAGCTTCCAGACGCACCCCAGACATTCCTAACGGTTCTTTCACACCTTCTTGAGTATCAACAACATACTCCTGAGGTAATATATGCAATATTTTTTGGTCTGCAGGAATGGCTACCGCCTGTGCAGCATCAATAACCCGCGCAATATCTGCAGTCGTCACTTCTCTATCACGAATAGCTACAATACCGTGAGAGTTAAGGCTACGAATGTGACTACCCGCGATACCTGCATACACAGAGTGGATCTGGCAGCCAGCCATTAATTCTGCCTCTTCAATAGCACGCTGGATGGACTGAACGGTAGACTCAATATTAACCACCACTCCCTTTTTAAGACCACGAGAAGGATGTGCGCCAATACCAATTATCTCCAGTGAGCCTTCATCATTAAGCTCACCAACAATGGCCACTACTTTAGAAGTGCCAATGTCTAGTCCCACAATCATTTTTCCGCCAGTTGCAGCAGCCATTCAATCAGACCTTCTTACGCCAACTATTTTCATACTTTCATATTCATTAAATACGACGTTTAACCACGTTGTTCTCGCCAAGCAACTGCAACACCATTTGAATAACGAACATCAACAGATTTAATTCGTTGCTTTTGCGTTTGCAACTCCGCTTTATAAATCAGCGCAAAACGTTGCATTTTTTCTAAAAGATCATCTCTCCCCAGCAAAATCTTTAACCCATTTACTTTTAACGTCCAACTACCCCGTTCACTTTGTTGTAGTGATACAATGTTTAGTTTTATAGGCCTCAACTGTTGACTGATAGAATGGTATTGCTTCATCATTTCTAATTGAGTACCTTTAGGTCCTACCAAATGTGGTAACCCTTCAAACCCACTAACATCATCTGGGGTAAAACTTTCTCCATTAGCGTTTAATAAAGAACGTTGATTCCATCGTGCTACAGGTATTTGTTCAATTATATGGACAGCAAGCTGGTCAGGCCAGAGTCGCCGTATAACGACAGTTTCTACCCATGGTAGCTGCTCTAATGCTATCTGTAGCTTTTTTATCTTTAAACTAAAAAAACGTTGCTCAAGAAAAGGTTCTATTGTCTGCTGAACATGCTGCTCTTTTAATGCAGCAAATTTACCTTGCACCTTTACTCTAGCTATAGGTTGATTTACTTTTTTTTCAATGTAAGGCCAAGTATACCCCCCTATAAAAATAATACCGCATAATGCCAATAGTTTCCCGACGATTTTTAGATAAAAAACGAACGCACGGCTTCCTTTTTTATTCGAAGTATTGCGGCTTGCTCCACGCGTTTTTTTTCGTCTACCTCTCACATTGACATCACTGTAACCATACACGTCAAGCATTATCGCTTTACCCAAACTGTTTGGCAAATAATCAACTTTTGGAAGTCGCTAAAATAGACATCACCAGCTGGTTAAAATCGATTCCCGCCACTTTAGCTGCTTTAGGAACCAAACTATGTGTTGTCATGCCTGGTATTGTATTGACCTCCAATAACCAAAAATTGTTCGATTCATCTTGCATAATGTCGACACGTCCCCAACCTTCACAGTCCAAGGCAGAAAATGCTTCAAGTGCAAGCTTTGTCAGCTGCTTACGCTGCTCATTTTCAAGCTCACATGGGCAAATATACTGAGTATCGTTTGTAGTATATTTTGCCTCATAGTCATAAAACTCTCGTGGTGTTTTTAACTCGATGGCAGGCAATGCCTCACCATGCAAAATCGTAACGGTAAACTCTCGTCCTGTTACCCAGGTTTCCGCTAATACCTGTTCATCAAACTGATAGGCTTTTTTAAGTGCACTCTGCAACTCTTCACAACTTTTTACTTTTGTCATGCCAACACTAGAGCCTTCATGCACAGGCTTTAAAATACACGGCAAATCAATTGTTAAAGATTGTGACTCACCTTTTCGAAATAATTGATAAGGTGGTGTTGGCAAGCCCAATCCCTGCCAGACTAATTTTGATCGAAACTTATCCATAGCGAGAGCACTGGCTAATACCCCTGAACCTGTATAGGGAATATTAAACATTTCCAGCAATCCCTGGATGGTACCATCTTCTCCAAAGCGACCATGCAAGGCGACAAATGCCCTGTCAAATGTCTGCTGAGATAATTGCTGACGTAGATTTTTTTCGTCTACATCCAATAAAAAAGCATCGAAACCTTGTTGAACCAATGCATTATAAATTGCTTGCCCAGTGAGTAATGAAATCTCCCGCTCAGCTGTATGCCCGCCATAAAGCACAACAATACGGCCAGCTTCTTCAGGTGTGATCACTGCTTTTGCAACATCTATCATCGCCACATTACTCTCTGTTTTTTATTTGCCCAACAAATAAATTGTGCTGTGCTAATTCACTCGCAAGACCACCAATATCACCCGCGCCTTGTGTTATAACAATATCACCAGGTAACAAAACATCATCTAAAATAGAAGCAATATCGTCTCGATGTTTAACATAAATTGGCTCTACTTTTCCCCGTTGACGAATACTTCGACATAAGCTTCTACTATCAGCCCCAGGAATTGCTTTTTCTCCTGCGGCATACACCTCCATTAAGAGCAAAACATCAACTTCAGATAAAACGTCAACAAAGTCCTCATATAAGTCACGTGTTCGAGAAAAACGATGAGGTTGATAAATCATCACTAAACGCTTTTCTGGCCAACCATTTCGTATTGCATTAATCGTGGCTAATACTTCTCGCGGATGATGGCCATAATCATCAACCAGCATAACTTCACCATCAGCCACAGGGTAATTACCATATATCTGAAAACGTCTACCCACGCCTTGAAATTGCATCAGCGCATGACAAATATCTTCATCAGCAATGCCTTCATCCTGTGCAATAGCAATGGTTGCAAGGGCATTTAATACATTATGTCTACCAGGCATGTTGAGACAAATATCCAGTGACTTACCTGATGGGCACACTGCAGTAAAACTTGTTTTTTGCCCAACCTGGCTTATGTTGACAGCCTGGTAGTCCGCCTCCTCAGTACAACCATAGGTAATAGTTGGTCGTTTAACCAATGGTAGTATTTCCTGCACAACAGGATCATCCGTACATAATACTGCTAATCCATAAAAAGGCAGGTTATGCAAAAAGTCGACAAATGTTTTCTTTAGTTTTTCAAAGTCACCTTCATAGGTAGACATGTGGTCTGCATCAATATTGGTGACGACCGCAATCATTGGTTGCAAATGCAAAAACGAAGCATCTGACTCATCAGCTTCTGCAACCAGGTATCGGCTTGCACCTAACTGAGCATTAGTGCCTGCAGAATTCAATTTACCTCCAATGACAAAAGTAGGATCAAGCCCGCCCTCTGCAAGTACTGATGAAATTAAACTCGTTGTGGTGGTTTTTCCATGTGTTCCAGCCACTGCAATTCCATGCCGATAACGCATTAATTCTGCTAGCATTTCAGCCCGAGGTACGATTGGAATACGAGCTTCTTTTGCTGCAATCACCTCAGGATTACTTGCAGCTACAGCACTGGAAACAACAACAACATCGGCATTGATAATATTTTTTTGGTGATGGCCAATCGCTATATCAACACCTAACTGTTGTAAATGCTCAACCGTTGCTGACGACTTAATATCTGAGCCAGCAATTTCATAGCCCTGATTAAGTAAAACTTCAGCAATGCCACACATACCAACACCGCCAATTCCAACAAAATGAATACGCTTTATTCGACGCATTTCTGGAATAGCGAACATGGGTACTGGTTTATTTAACGTACTAGCCACCTTTTACAACCTCCAAGCAATGCCCTACCACTTCATTTGTCGCATCCGGCCTGGCTAACGAACGGGCAGCATTGGCCATTTGAGTCAAACGCTCTTTATTAGTCATTAATTGCGTTAATAATAATTGCACATGATCTTGAGTAAATGCTTGCTGCATAACCAACTCTGCGGCACCATGACTTACTAAATAATGTGCATTTTTAGTCTGATGATCATCAACAGCATAGGGAAAAGGTACTAGAATTGAAGGCACACCAGCATTTGCCACCTCAGCAATAGTTAACGCCCCTGCGCGACAAATAACAAGATCCGCCCACTGATAAGCAGCCCCCATATCTTCAATAAATGCCTCAATTTTACCTTTCACACCATATTGGTTATACAGTGCCTGAGTTTGCGTTAAGTTTTTTTTGCCTGTCTGGTGCCAGATTTCAATAGACTGCTTTTGTTGTAGTTCTGCAATAGCAGATGGCACTACTTCATTTATAGCAACAGCCCCCAAACTCCCACCTAACACCAGCAGTCTAAAAGGACGCTCATTAGACTCTGTTTCATGTATTTTTTCCTGAGGAACAATATTTTTTCTTACTGGATTACCTGTACAATAAACTTTACGCAAACTTGCAAACGTACCAGGAAATGCCTCAAGTACACGTGTAGCAATTCGTGAGAGTAAACGATTAGTAAATCCAGCAATGGCATTTTGCTCATGGATAACCAGTGGTATACCAAGTAACTTTGCTGCCACTCCACCTGGCCCGGCAACATACCCACCCATACCCACAACACAATGTGGCTTCAAGCGTTTTAAATGGTGTTTTGCCATACAAACTGCTTTGGTTATCATGAGTGGTGCTTTAACCCAACGCTGGACACCCTTGCCGCGAAGTCCCCCAACATTAATTAATGTCATGGGGATTTCTTCTTTTGTAATCAAATCAGCTTCCATACTGTTGGGCGTACCAAACCAGTGAACACTATGTCCCTCGGCTAATAATTGTCGTGCTGTTGCTAACGCAGGAAATATATGCCCACCTGTACCCCCAGCCATAATCACAAATGTTTTTTGTTCACTCACGGCGTTTACTCCTGCTTTTAGTTTTAACAGAAGCTCTAAGCCTTCGTGTTTCAAAATCAATACGCAACAACAATGCAACAGCCATACAACTCACCAATAAACTACTACCGCCATAGCTCAATAATGGCAGTGTTAACCCTTTAGTAGGCAGTAGTCCTGTATTTACGCCAATATTTATTAATGCCTGCATACCAAGAAGCAAGCCTAATCCATAAGCGATATAAGCAGAAAACAAACTATTTTCACGCTCTGCTTCTACTCCAATACACAAAGCTCGCCAGGCAACGAAAACCAGCATAAATACGACAAATAGTGCCCCAATTAAACCAAACTCTTCTGCTAACACAGCAAATACAAAGTCAGTATGGGCTTCCGGTAAATAAAACAGTTTCTGAATACTATTACCTAGCCCAACGCCAAACCATTCTCCTCGCCCAAACGCAATTAATGCCTGAGTTAACTGGTAACCACTATCAAACTGATGTGCCCAAGGGTCGATATAGGTTGTTAGTCGCTGTAAGCGGTAGGCTTGTGAAAATGCCATTAAAGCAACAGCACCACCACAGGCCATTATCAGCAGAATAAAGTAAAACAGTTTCACCCCTGCTAAAAATAACATGCCCACAACTGCACTAATCAGCACCACAGCCGCGCCAAAATCTGGCTCTAATAGCAGTAAAAAAACAACTAAGGCCAATAAACACATCGGCTTTAAAAAACCTGACCAACGTTGTCGAACCTCTTCCTGACGCCGCACTAAATAACCTGCCAAATAAATAATGATGAATACTTTTGCTAATTCAGAAGGTTGAAAATTTGCAATGCCCAGGCTCACCCAGCGCTTACTTCCATTAATCTCACGCCCCACCAATAACACCGCAGACAACATCAATAGTGAGCATAAAAACAATAACCAGCCTTTGCTTTCCCACCAGCTCATTGGCACCATTAAAACCGTTAGTACCACCACTAAACTGACACTTAAATAAAGCAGTTGCCGGATACAAAAATAAAAAACATCATCATACTGGCTAAAGGCTATTTCCGTTGATGCGGACGTCACCATCACCAACCCCGTGGCAATCAACATAATTGACACTACAACTAACGGTAAATCATACGTCATAGTGACATTATTTTTTGATATCCAAGGCCACCAGGATTTAGTCATTCACTAACTCCTTGACCCACTGACAAAATTCATTACCACGTGCTTCATAATTTGCAAACATATCTAAGCTGGCACAGGCAGGCGATAATAAAACAACATCTCCAGGCTGAGCCATTTCAGCCGCCTTACTGACTGCACTTTGTAATGTGTCATGCTCTTCGCCAGGAACTCCTGCCGAACGCCCCACAGCTAACAATGGTTTAGCATCTCGCCCTATAGCCACTAGATAACGACAATATTGATTGAATAAATCACCTAAAATATCAAAATCTGCATTTTTACCATCACCACCAGCAATGAGAATTATTTTCCCTGCTATTTCAGAGCCAATGCCTTCTAATGCCGCAGATGCCGCCCCCACGTTAGTCGCTTTTGAATCATTAATAAAAGTAACCTGACTTTTCTCGGCAACCCACTCACAACGATGCGGAAGTCCTTTATACGTTCTTAAAGCAGAACACATAGCCTCTACCGGCAAACCCGCTTGATATCCTAACGCCAACGCTGCAAGTGCATTCGCATAGTTATGAAGCCCGACCACTTTTAACTCACGTGTATTCAGTAACCGATCTTGTCCCTTAACTAAAAATGTTCCGCCATCCGTATCATCTTCAATAACACCAAATTCTTTTAAATCTGGCTCATGCAAAGTAAACATTACATGAGGTATTTGCTGTGGCAGTAGCGGTTGAGTTAAAGCATCATCCTTATTACTCACTGCGGCTTTACAATTACGATAAATTTTTTGCTTTGCTTGATGATAAGCCATCAGTGAAGGATAACGATCCATATGATCTGGACTGATATTTAAAATAGTGCTTACAGTGGGCGCAAATGTATCAACCGTTTCTAACTGAAAACTAGATAACTCCAATACAAAAATATCGAAGCCTCGGTCCAAAAGTGATAACGCAGGTATACCTAAATTACCACCCACACCTGTTTTCAAACCTGCTGCCTTGCACATGTCACCAACCATTGTGGTGACTGTACTTTTTCCATTAGAACCTGTTATCGCAATAACAGGTCTATCGCAGTAATAACCAAATAACTCAATATCACCAATAACTCGAACACCTTTTGCTTTAGCATTCGCAATCGCTGGTTCAGTGAGAGGTACACCCGGACTCACAATGAGTTCTGCAGCCCGAGATAGCACTTCTTCTGGAATTCCACCAAGATATACTTGCACTAAAGGAAACTCGGCTCTAAAAACAGCTAACTCTGGTGGCGACTCTCTGCTATCAACAACAATAAAATTAATACGTTGCTGCTGTAAAAAACGAGCACACGCCAACCCGGTTTTACCTAAACCAATAATGACACGAAGTTGATCAGAAGCAATTAAGCCCTGTTGTTTTTCCATGCTCTTATTACCGCAGTTTCAAGGTAGCTAAACCAATTAATACTAAAATCAATGTGATAATCCAAAAACGAACAATAACACGAGGCTCTGGCCAACCTTTTAATTCAAAATGGTGATGCAAGGGTGCCATTCTAAAAATACGTCGTCCCGTCAACTTATAGGAACCTACCTGTAAAATGACAGAAACTGTTTCCATAACAAACACACCACCCATAATAAATAACACAATTTCCTGCCGGACAATTACCGCAATAACACCAAGTGCAGCCCCTAGCGAAAGTGCACCAACATCCCCCATAAACACCTGTGCTGGGTAAGTGTTAAACCATAAAAAACCTAATCCAGCACCCACTAAGGCTGCACAAAATACAACAAGCTCTCCTGCACCTGCGATATAAGGAATATGCAAATAATCGGCAAAACCAATATGGCCACTTAAATAAGCAAAGATACCTAAAGCACTTCCAACCATAACTGTGGGCATAATTGCCAGCCCATCCAAACCATCGGTCAGGTTCACAGCATTGCTACTACCCACAATGACAAAATACGTCAGTACGATATAAAAAATGCCTATATCCAAAACCACTTCTTTAAAAAATGGCACGATCAACTCAATTTCTGCAGGTGAAGGCGCTGTTTTAAATAAAAAAACTGCTGCACCAAGCCCTCCAACTGACTGCCAAAAATATTTCCAACGGGCTGGCAGTCCTCGCGAATTTTTTTCAATCACTTTTCGGTAATCATCAACCCAACCAACAGCACCAAAAATCAGCGTAACGCCTAATACTACCCATACATAACGATTACCCAGATCAGCCCATAACAATGTACTAATAGCAATTGCCACAAGGATTAACGCGCCACCCATTGTTGGCGTTCCAGCCTTGCTCAAATGCGACTGAGGTCCATCATCTCTGACAGCCTGGCCAATTTGATAATGTGTCAGTTGTTTAATCAATTTTGGTCCCAACCAAAGCGCTAACCCCAACGATGTTAACACCCCTAAAATGGCCCTAAATGTTAAATACTGAAAAACGGTAAAACTGCTTTCATACTGCGCTAGAAATTCCGCCAACCACAACAGCATTTATTAATTACTCCCATAATTCCTATCCAAACAGGCCATAACAACATCTTCCATTTTTGCACTGCGAGAGCCTTTAACCAAAACAGTTGTTTCATTAGTTAAAAGTGCTTGCAGCTCATCTATAAGATTTTGTTTATTCGTATAGCCATGCCCACATTCGCCAAAACGAGCGACCGTATGTTGGCTTAAAGGCCCAACCGTTAACAAATGGTTTATGCCCATTTTTCGAGCATAATCACCTAATTCTGCATGAATTTCTTCAGCATCTTGGCCCAGCTCAGCTAAATCACCTAGCACCAATACACGTTCCCCAGGCTGCAGTGAAAGTAAATCAATTGCCGCCTTTACAGAACCTGGGTTTGCATTATAAGAGTCATCAATGAGTACTGCGCCCATTTTTCCTGGCAGCTTGTTGCCCCGACCTTGAACTGGCTCAACCTCGGCCAAAGCATTTATAGCCACGGGAATAGCTACCCCTAAAGCGATAGCTCCTGCAATAGCGGCTAATGCATTGGCAACTTGATGCTTACCTCCCAGTTTGAGCTCAACAGGAAATACTTGTGCTTGATAGCGCAAGTTAAAGTACATACCGCCATTAGGCAAAGGCTCAATGGCTGTTGCCTCAAGGTCTGCAGCACAGTCA
Source organism: Zooshikella ganghwensis DSM 15267 (assembly GCF_000428585.1). GTDB lineage: Bacteria > Pseudomonadota > Gammaproteobacteria > Pseudomonadales > Zooshikellaceae > Zooshikella > Zooshikella ganghwensis. Next base: position 68,547 of record NZ_AUAF01000001.1, read on the forward strand.
TCAAGTGCAAATGACAAAATATGGCATGATGAAGCTTGATCTTGCCAATAATCAAAAAACACATCATTTTTATTGAGAACAGCAACACCATTAGCTGGCAAAGCGTGTAAAATTTCTGCTTTTGCTTGAGCTATTTTTTCAACAGACCCAAATCCACCTAAATGAGCACGCGTCACATTAGTAATAATGCTAACGTCAGGCTGGGCTAAATCTGCCGTATAAGCAATTTCACCAACCTCACTTGCGCCAAGCTCAATCACAGCAAACTGATGCTCTGCAGTAAGCTGCAAAAGTGTTAATGGAGCACCAATTGCATTATTTAAATTACCCTTGGTAGCCAGCACATCCCCTTGCTTATGCATAATGGCAGTGAGCATTTCTTTAACGGTGGTTTTTCCGCTATTACCAGTAACCGCTACCAGCTTTCCAGAGTAATACTGACGGTTTAATGCCGCTAATTTACCCAGCGCCTGAAGAGTATCTTTTACACATAACTGGGGGATAGGCACATTTTCTTGCACTTCACTGACGATTGCAGCACTAGCTCCTTTTTCATAAGCAGCAGCGACAAAGTGATTGCCATTAAAATTGGGTCCTTGCAACGCAATAAACAAGTCACCAGGTTGCAACTGCCGGGTATCAGTAACGATATTGCCTATTTCAATATCTTGACCATGCAAATCAGCATCTAATGCGGAGGTAACATCTGATAAGTGCAAGCGCTTAATCATAAGCATACTCCTTCAATACTTTTGCTACTTGCACAAGGTCACTGAAGGGGTAGCGCTGACCATTAACCTCTTGATAATCTTCATGACCTTTACCTGCTACAACAACAATATCATCTGGCCTCGCCGCTAAGATGGCCTCTTGTATTGCTTTAGCTCGGTCAACTTCGACGTGAACCTGAAGCTGAGCATGTTTAAAACCAGGCATGATATCGTTGATGATCGCACTAGGATCTTCTGTGCGAGGGTTATCACTGGTCACCACACATTCATCAGCGCACTGAGCAACCGCTTCAGCCATTAAAGGACGTTTTCCTGAGTCGCGGTCACCACCACAGCCAAAAACACACACCACTTTACCCAGAGAGTGCAAACGAACAGCTTTCAATAAATGTGCAAGGGCATCAGGCGTATGCGCATAATCAACAACAACTGTTGGCTGGTTTTCTTCACCAAAATACTCCATTCGACCAGGAACTGTTTTGAGCGCTGATAATGCATCCACAATTCGCTCAACTGGCTGCCCATGACAGCCTAGTGCAGCAACTGCGGCTAACACATTTTGCAAACTAAAGTGACCTAACAGTGGAATATTGGCTAAAACGCTACCCCATGGCGTATGCAACAAACACTGGATACCATGAGGTAAATACTGAATCTGACTTGCATAAACATCAGCAGAAGCATTACTTAGACTGTAGGTAATTTGCTCTGTGGTTTCAGCTACAGAGTGTTTAATAAAAGCTGCGTAATCATCATCCAAATTAATAATGGCATGTTTAAGCTCTGGCCAGGCAAATAGCTTAGCCTTGCTTTGCGCATAAGCTTCCATCGTGCCATGAAAATCCAAGTGATCCCGACTGAGATTCGTAAAAATCATGGTTTCAAACTTACAACCCACAAGCCGACCTTGTTCTACTCCATGGGAAGAAGCCTCCATCGCTAAATACGCAACTCTTTTTTGCACTAGTTCTGTAAGGTGAGACTGAATAACTAAACTACTAGGCGTGGTATTTAAACTAGCATTTAACGCATCAAGCATGCCGTAGCCTAACGTTCCCATGACACCTGCAGATATATTTAAAGCACTAAACAACTGGGCAATAAAATGAGAAGTTGATGTTTTACCATTCGTGCCAGTAACGCCAATTACTTGAATATGTTCGCTAGGGTTATGAAAATAACGACTAATGATACTTCCTACTTGAGTACTTAAATTCTGCATCAAAAACACAGGAATAGCATAGTCATACTGTGTTTCTGCCAGTACGCTATTTGCCTCAGCTAATACGCCAACAGCACCTCGTTCAACAGCTTGAGTGATAAACTGATGACCATTCACCCGAGAACCCGGCAACGCAATAAACAAGTCCCCAGGTTTAACTTGCCGGCTATCTAATGCAATACCCGTGATGGTTAAATGCGCATCAACAACCACATCAAAACCTGAGAGCAGTGCCTGTAACAACCATGTTTTTTGATCTACTTGCTGCGTATTCATATACTTTTACGACTTATTTTTAATCCCAGGTTTTGCTTCTTGTTTGGCGACAGTAGGCATATTGTCTGGTGGAACACCTAACATTCTTAAAGCTCCTGCTGTCACATTCGAAAAAATTGGGGCCGCAACTGCACCACCGTAGTATTTTCCAGCCTTAGGATTATCAATCATCACGACTGTAACCACGCGCGGATTTGTGGCTGGGGCCATACCCGCAAAAATCGACATATATTTTTTTTCTTCATAACCATGAGCACCGACTTTATGTACTGTGCCCGTTTTGCCCGCCACTGAATAGCTATCCACTTTGGCACGAGTGCCTGTCCCCCCCTGTTCAATAACGGTGGTTAACATTCGGACCACTTGCTTGGCTACTTTCTTAGGTAAAATTTGTTGTGCATCAACACTGGCGGGGTCATCTACCTTTAATAAGGATACAGGACGCTTAATACCGCCAGAAGCAAGTACCATATAGGCTTGGGCTACTTGCAGTGGTGTGGTGGAAAGACCGTACCCATAAGACAAGGTGGCAATTTCCACTGGGCGCCACTTAGTGTGAACAGGCAAACTACCACTTCGCTCACCAGGAAAACCAACCCCTGTTGGCTCACCAAGCCCAACTCGACTAAGCAGTGACCATAACTGTTCAACACCAATATCTTGAGCAATTTTGGTTGTTCCCACATTGCTCGATTTGGTCAACACAGTAGTTAAATCGATGACGCCATAATTTCGGTGATCTTTAACTGCTTTACGACCAACCATGATATAGCCAGGGCGCACATCGATTTTGGTATCAGGCGTGTATTTGCCTGTTTCTAACGCAGCAGCAACAGTAAAGGCTTTCATGGTAGAGCCAGGCTCAAACACATCAGTTACCGCACGATTTCGTAATGCAGAAACTTTCACCCCCTTTCGGTTATTGGGGTTAAAAGACGGGTTATTGACCATTGCCAATACTTCACCTGTAGTAACATCCAATACGACAACTGAACCACTATCTGCTTCGTTTTCTTTAACCGCATCTTGAAGAGCTCGATAGGCATAGTATTGAATGCGCATATCAATGCTCAGCATTAACTCCTTACCTGGTTCCGCACTTTTAATCGATTGCGCCTGCTCAATAAGGCGACCACGACGATCCTTCAGCAAGCGCACCTTACCTGGCTTACCATCAAGCCACTCACTGTAAGCCAGCTCGATGCCTTCTTGCCCTTGGCCATCAATGTTGGTGAATCCTATGAGATGAGCAGCCACTTCACTGGCAGGATAATAGCGACGAAACTCATCCATGACGTAAACACCTGGAATATCCAGTGCGGTTACCTTGTCACCCTGTTTGGGCGTTAAGTGACGACGTAGATAAATAAATTCTTTATCGGCACTGCGTAAAATTCGCTTGGCTAAGGTTTTACGCTTAATACCTAATGTATCTGCCAGCTCTGGCCAGCGTGCTTTGTGTTCTACAAGTTCTTTTGGATTTCCCCAAAAAGACTTAACAGGTGTGCTAACAGCAAGGGGCTCACCGTTTCGATCAAAAATAATGCCCCGCGTTGCCGCTATCTCGGTATAGCGAACTGTTCGTTTATCACCTTGATCCTGCAAAAACTGGCGATTTATGACATGCAAATCAATAATACGCCAGGTAATGACGCCCATAACCAGCATCAAGCACGTTACAACAACTCGAAAGCGCCAAATATAAGGCCCTGTCTGCTTGACCTTACTCATGGCACTACCATTTTTATCTGATCAGGATTTGGTGTTTCCATCTCCAGCTTCTCTGTTGCAATCCTTTCAACACGCTTGGGTGTAGTAAGAGTGCTATGCTGTAAAAGCAATTGCCCCCACTCAACTTGTGCAGCATTTTTCACAACAAGCTGGCGCTGCAGATCATTAAATGCACGACGATTCATGTGCGCTACATAAGTAATGGCTACTGAGGAGATAACCATCATCACCATCAGTATCAAAAACACCACAACTTGCTTATGCTTCAGCTGCGCTACTACATGAGTCATAGGGACCCTCTTACTAATTGACGCTAACGCAATTTAGTGGCCACCCGCATAATTGAACTTCTAGCGCGGGGGTTTTGCTGAACTTCTACTTCACTTGGACGAACAGGTTTCCTTTCACCTCGGAGGCGCTGAGAACTACTGACCATATCAACGGTCACGGGTACACCCGGTGGATACTCAGTCCCTTTTTCATGCTTTCTGATAAAGCGTTTTACGATGCGATCTTCAAGTGAGTGGAAGCTAATAACAACCAGTCGACCATTGACGTGTAAACACTGGAGCGCATCATCTAATCCTTGCTGCAAATCATCCAGCTCTCTGTTCACAAAAATGCGAATTGCCTGGAAGGATCGCGTCGCAGGATGCTTATGCTTTTCCCACGAAGGGTTAGCCTGCGCTACGATCTCTGCTAACTGTTTTGTCGTAGTGATAGCTGCCTCCTCTCGGGCACGCACAATGGCATTTGCAATTCGCCGAGCAAAACGCTCTTCACCATACTCTTTCAAAACTATCGCAATATCTCGCTCATCTGCTCTTGCTATCCAGTCTGCTGCACTCACTCCATGGTCAGGATTCATTCGCATATCCAGCGGGCCATCTTGAAGGAAACTAAACCCGCGTTGAGCATCATCAAGCTGGGGGGAGGACACCCCCAAGTCCAGTAAAATACCATCTACCCGCCCCAGCCAGTGATGCTGTTTCACCCACTCCATTAACTGTGCAAATGAACCATGGACAACACTTACTCTTGAATCCTCCTGTGCTAACTGATTAGCAATGGCGATTGCTGTAGGATCTTTATCAATAACCAGTAGCTTCCCCTCAGCCCCCAACTGAGACAGAATCTTCCGGCTATGTCCACCACGCCCAAATGTGCCATCAATGTAAATACCATCAGCGACAATATTTAGCTGCTGTACAGCTTCATCCAACAACACAGTGGTGTGTCTTAGTTCTTCAGTCATAAGCTCACTACAACGACAAGGACTGCAGCTCATCTGGCATTTCACTTCCTTGACTGGCTTCCGCCAGGTAGGCATCGCGACGCTCGCTCCAGCGCAGTTCACTCCAAAGTTCAAATTTTTTGCCCTGGCCCAAGAGGATCACTTTCTTCTCGAGGCCAGCATAATCTCTTAGCAGTGGCGGGATTAACACCCTACCACTCCCATCAATTTCTAAATCAGTGGCATGCCCTATCAGCAACCGCTGTATCCGTCTAGCTACAGGGTTGAAGCTTGGTAACGCCTCAATTTTTGCCTGGATTTCCTCCCACTCATCAATGGGGTAGATCAACAGGCAAGGTTCTTCTGTATCAATCGTGGCGACTAAAGAACCATTGCAATGGGAACTTAGTACTTCTCGGTAACGACTTGGGATAGCAAGCCGCCCCTTGGCATCCAGACTGATTGCATTGACTCCGCGGAACACAACTATACACTCTCGCCACTTTTACCCCAAAAAAATCCACTTTCACCCACTTTGTACCACTTTCAGACACTATAGGAATGGCCCTGAGTTCCGTCAAGGCAACCCAAAGTGCCAACCCCCAACAAAATGTGACGGAGTTGACAAAAATGCGCAGATACGGGTTATTACATAACCAGGTACCAAATATATTTATCAAGAGGATTCAGCGAGTTAACGCAATTATTGAATTGACGTGACGTATGGATTAATTATTTCTGTAAAACACCTAATTGAGGGAAAAGCATAGAAGTGCAACATATTGTTGAACATTGTGCAGAGTACTTCATTTTCAGATGTTATATCCCATCATTCTAAGCTCACTTCAACTAATGAAAACAAGCAATAATGTGGGAAATAAAAAAGTGAGTTGGCCGATAAGCCGGGTTCTGTCATGGACAGTCATTCATCTGGGATGTATATCACTATACACCTCAAGCAACCTACCCGAATTCAGTGCGGGCCACACCAATGAATTCCTATTTGGTCTTGCTCCAAGCGGGGTTTACCATGCCGTGAAGTGTTACCACTCACGCGGTGCGCTCTTACCGCACCCTTTCACCCTTACCGGCAAAGTAAAGTACTTTGCTTAGGCGGTCTACTCTCTGCTGCACTTTCCGTAGGTTCACACCCCCCAGGCGTTACCTGGCGCTTTGCCCTATGGAGCCCGGACTTTCCTCCATAATGCTAAAAGCATTACAGCGACTGTCTGGCCAACTCAGCCGCGAAGCTTAGCTACCTTTATTTGAAAGTGCAACTTTGTATAACAGGTTTTTCTTCAGTCCAGAAATTTTTGCTGTCAAGCTTGCGGCCTGCTTAACAGGAAGCTCAGTTTGAAGTGTTTGTAAGATATGTAACACATCTGCAGGAATTTCATTTTCAGTATGAGCAGACTCCACCTTACCTTCAACAAGTACCACAAACTCGCCTTTCTGCTGAATGGGCTCATCCTGTAAACGTTCAAGCAACTCACTCGCAGAACCTGACAACACTGTTTCAAACCGTTTGGTCAGTTCACGTGCTATGACTACCTGCGTCTCATTTTGCAATACCTGTTGCATATCCTCCAAACAGTCAATAATGCGATGGGTTGACTCATACACGACCCATGTCGCCTGCAGTTGCGCCAGTTCGTTAATACGCTGCTTTCGTTGTGATGTTTTAGCGGGTAAAAAACCTTCAAACCAAAACCGGTCAGTAGGTAAGCCTGCCACAGATAGTGCAGACATAATCGCACTGGGACCTGGAATTGGGCTTACCTGAAAACCCGCCTTTCTTGCGTTTCTCACTACCACAAACCCAGGATCAGAAATAAGTGGGGTACCTGCATCAGAAATCAATGCAATTGACTGACCCTGCTGCAACTTTGCTAATAGCTGCTCCGTTCGTTGTGATTCATTATGTTCATGGTATGAAACCATGGGTGTGGTAATCCCAAAGTGAGATAGCAACCGCGAAGAATGTCGAGTGTCTTCCGCTGCAATTAAATCAACTTGCTGCAAAATTCTTTGTGCACGAGGACTAAAATCATCCAAGTGCCCTATAGGCGTTGCAACAATATATAAAACACCTGATGCCATTATAAATAGAGCCTTTCCCACCAAGTTAGCAATATGACTGATTTACTTTTTAGTGAAACCAGTCATTATGAAGCTTATAAAAAAAGTGTAGTTTTCAGATAAAATAGAATAATGGACACCTCTAAAATAGTATTTTTTTGTAGGGCTGACACAATTAGTGAAGCTCTGCAAAAGCAGTATTACCCATAGCAGGGTCTAGGTGTTAATCCACACTCAATGTTGTACTTCACTTTACACTTTGCCAGTTAACTGTAAAGCCAAGTGAGCAAAAGTACATCAAGTTGGACCAAATATTTCGGTGTATACCATTAGCAGTATTGACCTATCCTAATGTTAAAGGGACCTGCTTTCTAGCAGTAGCAGTCCTTACATGTTGTTTTCTAGGCATAGCACTTTTGCGACATGATTGATAATCCCTAAAGACAGGGCACCGTGATAAAATTACTAAAGGTTCTTTTTTTACCCGCTCAAACCAACGCAATAGGAATCGCATTCAAGCATGACAAGCACGAAAAAGATCAAAGCCCCTTTCAAGCAAGCCATCAAGCTGCTTGTTTCAGCTTGCCTTATCAGTGGTTTACTCACGGGCTGCGGCAACTCATTTATAAACCGTTCAGGTAGCTCACAAAGTGATCCCCTAGCCACTCAATCAATGGCAGAAGTACAGCAGCTTCTCTCGAGTGCCGAACAGAGTACGGGGGCAGAACAAGATGCCCTGCGACTGGATGCTGTAAGTATATTGTTAGAGCAGCAAAAGACAGCAGAAGCTAAAAATATTCTGCAGCAACTGTCGCCCAGCGTCGAGACAGGTTCAAACCAAGCTCGTTATGCCGTTGTCCAAGCGCAGCTGGCATTGGCAGAAATGAACGCCATGAAAGCATTTGAGTGGCTTGACTCCCCTGCTGTTATTAATAATTCTGATAGTCAGGTCGGCAAGCGCGCCTATGCCGTTAGGGCTGAAGCCTATGCACTGAATAAAGAGTATCGTGCAGCCATTGATGAAGTCATGATGGCTATTCCCCTTCAAACAGAGAGAGAAAAGCAGCCTTCTTACCAGCGCTTGTGGCGCTACTTACTCAATGTTGATAGCCCAACCCTGGACGCTATGGCAGCGAACACAGCGGATACTTTACTGACTGGTTATATTCAGCTGGCCAACATTGTTAAAAAATCAGATAACATCGAAAGCCAGCTACAGGCTTTCGCCAATTGGCAACAACAGTGGCCTAACCATCCAGGGCATCAACAACTCCCTCAAACTCAACAACTGTTGAGTAAGGCCTCGCAAGAGCGCCCGCAAAAAGTTGCTCTGCTGTTACCCAAAAATGGTGCTCTAAAGGTTGCAGGCAATGCCATTGAATTAGGCTTTTATACTGCCTACTACCACTCTCAGCGAAGCGGTGGTCAGGTACCAGAAATTATTCCTTATGACACAACTTCAGCAGACCCTCTTGCTTTGCTTAACCAAGCTGCCGCTTCAGGTGCACAGCTGGCTATTGGCCCACTACGCAAAGATGCTGTTCAACAGTTACAAAATAATGCTGCCCTGCCAATCCCAGTGATGGCATTAAATTATGCTAATCGTGGTCAACAGGCTGGCAATCGGCCTTTCTACCAGTTTGGACTGTCAGCTGACGATGAAGCCCGTCAAGCGGCTCGTCAAGCAATACATGATGGTCATCGCTTTGCAGTAGTGATCACTCCTGACAGTGACTGGGCTGTCCGCGCCAGTGAAGCTTTTCAACAAGAATTACAATCTCTGGGTGGTGAAGTTGTTGGGGTTGGGCGATTCAATGAAGCAAATAATAACTATAAAGCCGTTATTGGCCGCTTAATGAATGTTAATGCCAGCAGTGCCAGGGCCCTTGAGATCCAGCGCCTTGCAGGTAAAGAAGTTGAATTCAGCGGGCGCCGCCGTCAGGATGTCGACTTTGTTTTTCTTGCAGCCAGTGCCAGCCAATCACGACTGGTTAAGCCTTTTCTAGCTTATCATTTTGCTGGAGACCTGCCTGTTTATGCTACAGCAAATGTATTTTCAGGCACAGTTAACCCTCAAATTGACCATGACCTAAACAATATTCGCTTTACCGGTATGCCCTGGCTCAATGATGATTTCAGTGATCCACTAAAAGCCGAAATTATTAAAGCGCGTCAGAACAACGGCACATCTTACGCTCAGCTTTTTGCCTTGGGTATAGACGCCTTCCGCTTATATGATCGCTTAGGTCAACTTGCATCCTTAAGTGGTACTCAAATAAACGGTGCATCAGGCTCCCTGACAATGAACACATATCAAGAAATTGAGCGAACTCAACCTTGGTATATTTTTAAAGCAGGCAAACCACAGCGGTTACCAACGATGACTTTCAACCAGCCTAGTACTCAGTAAGTTTGAGTATGTTTTGGCGCCTTTCCCATCGCCATCGAGGAAGCCAGCATGAAGATTTCGCGCTGGCTTACCTGAAGCAACATGGATTAACGCTTGTGCAGCGAAATTATGCTTGGAAAGGCGGCGAAATTGACCTCATTATGCTAGATAAAACGACACTCGTATTTATTGAGGTTCGTTATCGAAAAAATACTACCTATGGCACAGCTGCTGAAACATTAACCAGCAGTAAGCAACGCAAACTCATTAACACAGCTAAACACTTTCTACTGACACAGGCTAAGCACAACCCTCCTTGCCGCTTTGATCTACTCGCAATAACAGGGCAAATGCCCGACCAGCAAACTGAATGGATCAAAAATATAATCCAGTTGACTTACTAGCATCTAATAACAAGCTCAAGCTTCATTTAATTAATTCACTTAAACTGTTAACGGCTGTATTTTTGTTTTTTATCTGTCATCATCCCTGTCCTGACATTATTGATTCAGGTTACAATAGCACCCTCAGTCACCAGCTAAACGTTACATCAGTGCCTGACTGTCAGAAGAGATAGCCACCAGCACGCTGTATTAATCGTTTACAACAACCACTTTATTTCTTCAACTGCTGTCTTTATCCTCAGCAATTCAACAATGTAAGGCTGTTTAACCAATGCATGAACGCATAACACGTCATTTTGCCGAAAGCATCGATGCAGTGGCCCATGCAGCAGAAATTCTCAGCCCCCATATTGGTCAAGCCAGCGAATTAATGGTCAACGCGTTACTCAATGAGGGGAAGATTTTAGCATGTGGAAATGGCAACTCAGCCAGCAGTGCTGCTTATTTTACTGCAAAACTACTTAATCGCTTTGAACGAGAACGTCCCGCACTGCCTGCTGTAGCATTGTCTGCAGATGCAGCTACACTCACAGCCATTGCCTGCGACTATAGTTTTCATGAAATATACTCAAAGCAAGTACGAGCTCTAGGTCAACCTAGTGACATTTTATTTGTTATTTCAGCCAGTGGCCGCTCTACAAATATTGTTCAGGCCATTCAGGCTGCTCATGATAGAGAAATGCTGGTAGTGGCATTAACTGGTGGTGATGGTGGAGATATTTCTGCATTATTGGATGCAGAAGATGTAGAAATTCGAGTACCTGAAATTAATACTCAGCGTATTCAAGAGGTTCAACTGCTCACCATACACTGCTTATGTGATTTAATTGACGAGTTTTTGTTTGGCGGCATTTAATTTTGGTGGAGCTTAACGAAATGAAAAATCCTATTTTATGGTTCCTTTTAGTCAACTTAATAACTTTCTCCACAGCATGCACCCCTATATTAAAAGCAACGAATGATGGTCCAATTCAGCAAGACAAAAGCACACGGACTGTGGGCGACTGGGTTGATGACAACACCATTGAAACAGTTGCTCAGGTCAATATTACCAAAGCAGACCCAGCTCTCGAGCAGTCGCATATCGTAGTGACAAGTTATGATGGTATTGTCTTATTAACAGGACAAGTAGCGAATGAACGGTTGCGTAATCTTGCAGGTGATGTTGCCCGTAATGTTAAAAAAGTACGGCGTGTTTATAATGAGCTAGAAATTGGTCCCGCTACCACGTTCTTAATTCGCAGTAATGACAGTTGGTTAACCTCAAAAATTAAAACCAAAATGCTTGCTGAAAAGAACTTCCCAGCAGGCAAAATCAAAATCGTGACAGAGAATGGTATTGTATATCTGATGGGAAAAGTTAATCAGTCTGTCGCCCGTCAAGCTGTAGACATTAGCCGTACAGCTTATGGCGTACAAAAAATTGTTAAGATTTTTGATTACACCGATTAAATATAGCAAGCCATTGCTTGCTATTAAGTCATTCTACTGTGGCCCATTTTTACTTAACAACTTTCAAACTTGGCTTACCACTTGGCCGTGAGCCAGGTTGTCCATCAGTACTTGGACTGGTTGGCGTAGGCTCTGGATCAGTAGGCGTTTGCTCTACTTCAAAGACCATGCCTTGTCCATTTTCCTTGGCATAAATCGCCATCACGGCACCTGTAGGTACATAAACATGCATGGGTGATCCACCAAACCGCCCATTAAATTCAATCTGCTCATTACTCATTAGCAAGTCCCGTACAGCAACAGGAGAGATATTGAGCACGATCTGATCATCCTTAATGAACTCTTGCGGTACAACCACACCAGCTTGCGCAGTATTGACTAATACATAAGGGGTACAGTTGTTGTCGACTATCCACTCATATAATGCTCTCATGATATATGGGCGGCTACTGCTCATTGACATCAATTGTCTCCTTTGTTTGGCGGGTATCTAGTTTTTTGGTGAGCATTAAGAGGGCCAAAGCCCTCTGACTTCATAGCGAAAACACAGAGTCTGCTTTGCCTAGATACGCATTTCCTTTTCAGCCTCTGACAAGCTTTCTTTGAACGACTCCCTAGCAAATAACCGCTCAGAATACTCAATCAAAGGTCGAGCTTGTTTTGGCAACTCAATTCCCATTACCGGTAATCGCCATAAAACTGGAGCAACACAACAGTCAACCAGCGTAAACTCTTCACTCATGAAAAAGGGCTTTTCCATAAAGATGGGGGTAGTAGATACCAAGCTTTCTCTCAGCTCTTTACGCACCCTGTTTGCAGTTGTCTCTTTGGTTTTAGCATCCAGCAATGTATCTACCTTTGTGGCCCAGTCCTTGGCAATTCGGTGCATCCACAACCGGCTTTGTGCCCGAGCTACAGGGTAGACTGGCAGCAATGGTGGATGGGGGAAGCGCTCATCGAGATACTCCATCATCACATTGGCTTCATACAAGATTAAATCTCGATCCAAAAGTGTTGGCAGACTATTGTATGGATTAAGATCAGCGAGTTCGGCAGGTTTATTTTCAGGATCAACATCCTGAATATCAACAGCCACACCTTTCTCAGCAAGAACTATTCTAACGCGATGACAATAATGATCCTTAGGATCGGAGTAAAAAGTCATTGAGGAACGTTTGGCGACTACGCCCATGTTTAACCCCACATTTTGACTGAACCAAAAAACAAACAATGCGCGTACTCCTAAGAGCACACGCTGTTAACCTTAGCTAAAAAGCTATTGTACCAAGCAATGACTGCTTAGTGTACGTCTTTCCAGAACTCTCGCTTCAGCAAGTATGCAAAAACAAAGAATACTGCCAAAAACAATAGCACATAGACACCAACTCGTTTCCGCTCTAGCTGAGCAGGTTCTCCTGCATAAGCTAAAAAAGTCACCAAGTTTTTGGTCGCTTCTTTATACTCTTGCTCTGACATTGATCCTTCTTTACCTGTAATAGGTTTAAACCCACACATGCGCTCGCCTGTTAAAGTATCACGCGTTGAGGGATCAGTATCACCACAAGTATCTTCCTGAAGCCCCTGAAGCTCTGCAAGCACGTGCGGCATAGCTACATCAGGAAATACTTTATTATTGACGCCCCAAGGACGCTTGGGGTCAACATAAAAAGTATTCAGGTAAGTGTATAACCAATCTGTACCTCGCACCCTAGCCACAAGGGTCAAGTCAGGAGGTGCAGCACCAAACCAAAGTTTAGCCTCATCATCACGCATGGCATTTTCCATTAGGTCGCCAATTTTTGCGTCATCAAAGACCAAGTTATCCATAAAAAGCTCATGAGGAATGCCTAAATCATCAGCCACTCGCTCATAGCGCTGAAACTCTGTACTGTGGCAGCCCATACAGTAGTTTATATAAAGCTTGGCACCTTCTTGCAAAGCCGCTTTATCTTCCAAGTTGACATCAACATGGGTCAATGGATAACCACTGCCACCTGCGGCCATTACAGCAACAGGCATCCATGCTAATAACAACGCAATCAGTTGCTTTTTCATTAGCCTGTCACCCTCTCTGGAACTGGTTTAGTCTTCTCTACCCGTGTGTACCATGGCATCAACAGAAAAAATAAGAAGTAAATGACCGTACATACTTGGGACCAAAACGTTCGAGTGTCAGTGGCAGGCACAGCACCTAAATAGCCCAACCATAAGAAGCTAACAGCAAACAACACAATGGCTACTTTACTCATCCATCCCTTATAGCGGATAGATTTGACTGGGCTACGATCTAACCAGGGCAGAACAAATAAAATAGCAATCGCTGCCCCCATAGCAATAACGCCCATTAGTTTATCAGGAATTGCCCGCAAAATGGCATAAAAAGGCGTAAAATACCAAACAGGTGCTATATGATCCGGGGTTTTCAAGCTATTAGCCTGTTCAAAATTAGGTTTTTCAAGGAAAAACCCTCCCATTTCAGGGAAAAAGAACACAACAATACAAAACACAAATAAGAAAACAACAACACCCACAATATCCTTAACGGTGTAGTAAGGATGAAAAGGAATACCATCTAAAGGTATACCATTAGTGTCTTTTTTCTTTTTAATCTCAATTCCATCGGGGTTGTTAGAACCAACCTCATGCAGTGCTAAGATATGCAAGACAACCAGACCAACCAGCACTAGAGGTAAGGCAATTACATGTAATGCAAAAAAGCGGTTGAGGGTAATATCAGAGATTAAGTAATCCCCTCTAATCCACTGTTGTAAGTCAGCACCTATCACTGGAATAGCACCAAACAGTGAAATAATAACCTGAGCCCCCCAATAGGACATTTGCCCCCACGGTAACAGGTACCCCATAAATGCTTCAGCCATTAATAATAAATAAATGGCCATACCAAATATCCATACTAGCTCTCGGGGTGTACGGTATGATCCGTATAAAATACCGCGAAACATGTGCAAATAAACCACAACGAAAAATGCAGAAGCTCCTGTCGAGTGCAAGTAGCGAATCAGCCAACCCCATTCAACATCACGCATAATATATTCGACGGAAGCAAATGCCTCTTCAGCCGATGGTTTATAGCTCATAGTCAGCCAGATACCCGTCAACAGCTGGTTAACGAGTACCAATAAAGCCAGAGAGCCAAAAAAGTACCAAAAATTAAAGTTCTTCGGCGCGTAATATTTACTTAAATGTTCTTCCCACATCTTTGTGGCGGGAAAACGCGCATCGACCCAGGCCATGAATCTTTGCATTCTGCTCATATTAAGCGTTCTCCTCATCAATCCCGATGATTAGGGTGTTTTCATCCTCAAATGAGTAACGGGGCACCTCTAGATTCAGCGGTGCAGGCACTCCTTTATAAACCCTGCCCGCTAAATCAAACTTGGAGCCATGACAGGGACAATGAAAGCCTCCCAACCATTGCTCATCGAAATCCATGGCCTTAACTTCAGGATGATATTTTGGCGAGCAGCCCAGGTGTGTACATAAGCCAACCAACACTAAAAGTTCTGGTTTACGTGAACGATACTCATTTTTTGCATATTCAGGCTGTTGCTCCTCATTTGAACCAGGATCAGCAACACGCTCATCCATTTTTTTGATGTTGGCTAAACTTTCTTCCGTTCGCCGGACAACAAATACAGGCTTACCTCGCCATTCAGCAACAACTTGCTGACCTGGCTCCACCTTGGCGATGTTCACTTTAACTGGGGCTCCCGCGGCCTTAGCCTTGGCACTTGGGTTCCAGGATTTTACAAATGGGATGGCGACTCCCACTGTACCAACAGCCCCTACTACTGACGTAGCGCCCACAAGAAAGCGACGCCGGGTTTTATTCACGCCGTCATTCGTCATTAAATTATTCTCCCCATCAGAGACATGACCCGTCGAATTTGCAGCTGAAGAATCAGAACAGATATAAAGCGTCAGACTTATAAAAATGATTAAAATTTTGCGAATGTTAAAGAAAATCCCTTCACCTAGCAACCTTAAGGGTATTTTGTAAGACTTAAGAAGTGAAAATGCTCAACGCTTAAGCAAAAAAATACCCGGTCAATGCCGGGTATTTTACAGCCACAATGAAGTGGGCAATGTAAATGCGTAAATTAACGCTTGGAGAACTGAGGACGCTTACGCGCTTTACGCAATCCAACTTTCTTACGCTCAACCTCACGCGCATCACGAGTAACATAACCCGCTTTACGCAATGAAGGACGGAGATTGTTATCGTAATCCATCAGGGCACGAGTAATACCATGACGAATTGCACCTGCTTGACCAGCAGCACCACCACCAGTCACAGTAATTTTTATATCAAACTTGTCAGTCAATTCGACCAGCTCTAAAGGCTGACGAACGACCATGCGAGCAGTTTCACGACCAAAGTACTGATCCAGCTCACGACCATTAACAATAATTGCACCAGAACCTGATTTCAGGAAGACACGAGCAGTCGAAGACTTACGACGACCTGTTCCATAGTATTGAGTAGCAGACATAGCCAGACCTTATCTTAAATTTCCAGAACCTGTGGTTGTTGCGCAGTATGGGGATGCTCAGTACCAGCATAGACTTTTAGCTTGCGATACATCGCACGACCCAGTACATTCTTAGGCAGCATGCCTTTTACTGCGGACTCAATTACACGTTCAGGTGCTTTATTGATCAGGCCCTCAAAGTTGATGCTACGCAATCCACCAGGGTAGCCAGTGTGGCTGTGATACATCTTATCTTTGCTCTTATTCCCGGTTACCCGGACTTTTTCAGCATTGATAACAACAATGTAATCACCAGTATCAACGTGAGGTGTATACTCTGGCTTATGCTTGCCGCGTAAACGACGAGCAAGTTCAGTAGCAAGACGACCTAGGGTCTTATCTGCTGCATCTACAATGTACCAGTCACGCTTTACTGTTTCTGGCTTAGCACTAAACGTTTTCATTAAACAATTGCCTCATTGACCGAATAAATTACCGGCAAAACCAAACACCCCTATCACCTTGGCTTGAGATGTAAAGTGATGTTTGCGTTTAAGGGGCATTAGACGTTGGGAAACGAATGCGCAATTATACGCATCAGGCTAAATTTTAAAAGTCCTAAGCGACCTGAAAGACACTTTGGCAACCGAAAACTGACAAAACTCTACAATATAACTCAGTCAGAATACTTCCAAAGCCATGCAAGAGAGCTATATACCTCACAAAACAAATGTCAGCGAGCTTTTGAGCATGCCAGGCTGATACGCTTACTAGCTTTTGTACAGATATCAAGTACGAGACTAAAAACATCATTCTACGCGCGAACAGGCTACAACAGGCTTTGCTATCCATTCTCAGCTAGGACTTATCTCATGGACTATAGACCATTAGCAAACACTTCGCTAAATGTGAGCCAGCTCTGTTTAGGTACAATGACCTGGGGGGAACAAAACAGTAAAGCTGATGCTTTTCAACAGCTTGACTATGCTACCAGCCACGGGGTTAATTTTATTGATACTGCAGAGCTCTACCCAGTCCCACCCAAAGCCAACACCTATGCCACTACAGAAAAAATTCTTGGCAAATGGCTAAACCTGCACGGGCATAGGAGCAACCTTATCATCGCAACTAAAGCTGCTGGACCCGGAGACTGGGTCAGTTATATCAATGAAACAGGACCAACTTTAAAACATACAGACATTATGCGTGCTGTAGAAGGCTCTTTAAAACGCTTAAACACTGATTATATCGACCTTTATCAAATACACTGGCCAGGGCGCAGCACAAATTTTTTTGGTCAACTAGGTTATCAGTTTGCTGAAGATAGCCCTGACATTGCATCCATTGAAGAAACGCTTTTTGCTCTAAACGCGTTAGTAAAGAGTGGTAAAGTACGATACATAGGTGTTTCCAATGAGACACCCTGGGGGGTTAGTCAATACCTACAACTTGCGGATAAGCATAACTGGCCCAAGATTGTCAGTATCCAAAACCCTTACAACTTACTTAACAGAACATACGAGGTTGGTCTGGCTGAGTTTGCCCAAAGAGAGTCAGTGGGTTTACTCGCCTATTCTCCCCTGGCATTTGGTGTGCTTTCAGGGAAATACCTTTATGGGGCTAAACCAGTGGGGGCACGTCTAACGCTATTTAGTCGCTTTAGTCGTTATAATAATCACTATGCCCATCAAGCAACCGAGGCTTATGTTCAACTGGCACAGCAGTATGGGCTTGATCCAGCTCAAATGGCATTAGCCTTTGTCAATAGCCAGCCATTCACAACTAGCACAATCATAGGTGCAACAACCATTGATCAATTAAAAACCAATATTGCCAGCAGGAAAATAACCTTACCTAATGAGATTCTGGATGGGATAGCACAAATCCACCAACAGTATTCAAACCCTGCCCCATAGGCTCAAAAATAAAAGGCTCAACTCACTTTACTCCCAAAAGACCAAGAGTGCTTGAGCCTTCTCAGCACCTAAGCCTGGTGTGGTCGCGCCAAATACTCATGTGACTGCATTTCTTGTAAGCGACTGACAGTGCGCTTAAATGGAAAGCTCAGATTCTGCCCTTGATAAAGCTCCGTAACAGCTACAGCAGCAGACATAATCACATTCACATTGCGATCATAAAACTCATCAATCAAATTGATAAAACGACGCGCTAGGTCATCATCTTTTGCGGTAAGCTGAGGAATTTCATCCAGTAATACTGTATGAAACTGCCGGCTGATCTCAATATAGTCATTTTGACTACGCGGTCCATCGCAGAGTTGAGCAAATGAAAACCAGACAATACCATCACACACCTTTTTAAAGGGGATATCCCGTCCCAAAATCTCAAGGGTGGCATCTTCAACAATATTACCCTCACCTAATACAGAAAGATTTTTAAAGTTTTCAGTTAACTGCTGTTTGGCTTGCTCATCCAGGGGGTAATGATAAATCTCTGCCTGCTCTAAAACTCTCAATCGGTAATCAATACCACTGTCGACATTAACCACTTCAGTATGTGTCTTTAATAATTCAATTGCCGGCAAAAAGCGCTGTCGCTGTAAACCATCTTTATATAAGTCATCAGGCACAATATTTGACGTCGCTACCAACGTTACACCTCTAGCAAAAAGCTGTTGCAGAAGCCCCGCCAAAATCATGGCATCCGTTATATCTGTGACAAAAAACTCGTCGAGACAAATAATACGAAAGTCTGCGGATAATTTTTGTGCCACTTGCTCTAGTGGATTTTTTTCGCCTAGAATGGCTTTTAATTCCTGATGGACGCGCATCATAAAGCGGTGAAAATGAGTACGCCATTTCTGCTGGGTTGTCAGGCTTTCAAAAAACGTATCGACGAGGTAAGTCTTGCCTCTGCCGACCCCTCCCCAGAAATAGAGACCTTTAATAGGTGCTTCTACTTTTTTTGTGCGAAAAAATAGCCAGGAACGTTTAGCTGGCTGGTTTGATGCCGATTGCAGTGTCTCATATAGACACTGAAGGTGTTTTACCGCCTGCTCTTGTGCTGCATCGTATAAGAAATCCTCTCGTTGTAAATCCCGCTGGTAACGCTCAATAGGGCTCATGGTAAATACTCTTAGCTTTTTATACTTCGAAGTAAATGGCACAGTCAGCTGTGCTCAAATACTGTCAGCGAATATTACGGAGGCTTGCGATCCCCCCCTCTTTATGTGTTTAATGTCGCTGCACGCTAGGAAACTTTAATGGCCACGCCTATAAATGGCAAATCAATGAAAATATGATGAAATCTAGGCTGGCCACAAAAACGTCACGAGCATTGAAACACAATCAACACTAAACCTGCACAAATCTTGCTTGAGTAATTTTTATTTCAGTACAAGTGAGAGGGGGGTAACAACATGGAACTGACAGAGAATCTTTGGCTTGCCTGCAGTATTAGCTTTGTCATCGGCTCAATCATCGGCGCATGGCTTTATCGAGCCTCAACGAGCGGTGTAGAGAGAAGCCAGTTAGAGGCAAAGCTGTCCGCCATGGAAAAGCAAATGCAAAAACACCAACAAAACCTTGATGAACACTTTAATCAAACAGCCCAGCTTTTTAACCGTGTCACCGATGCTTACAAAGACTTGCAGGTACATATGGCAAATAGTGCGGCGTCACTGAGTCAAGATCCATCAGCATCTCACCAACTCTCTGATGCTTTATTAGCAAGCCAGACTCTGTCACCAGAGCAACCACCTGAGAGTCGTGAAAAAAGTGATGACACCCTATTATCACCTCCCAAGGACTACGCCCCCAAATCAACTCCGGATGAAAAGGGGACTCTTTCTGAAGAGTTTGGCTTGCAACAGCCAATACAACCACAACCAGCTAAATAGCTTGTTTAATCTCACTGGTTGTTTTTGGCGTGATCACTATTGTTTGCTGTTTACTGACATCAAAAGGCTGAATGGACTGCAATAAGTAGTCCATTACAGGACCCGCTTCCACAGGGCTAGAAAGAAAAGCTGGTAACCACTCAGGTTTTTTAGCCATACCCCGCTCAATCATTTCATTAATAATCGGTAAAAAACGAAAGCCGGTTTTACCAATAAATAAGTTGCGAATAGGCTGTGTTTTATAGAGTTGTACTGCCTGGCATAGCCCTTGTAGATACAAATAATCCTTGGTAAAGCCACCACCACGGTGTACTCGGGTTGTTAAGCGAAATGCCTCATCTGGCTTCATATGGTGTTCTTCGGTTAAATACAGCCAGGTATGGCGAAAATCACGATAAAGTAGCATCTGTTCTACAGCGAGGACTCGTAATCCAAGCATTTTTAAGCGCTTTAAAGTCAAATTACCTGAATAGTGTTCACTTAAAATAGCCAAACCTTCCTGAGTTAGCGTGTTATCTGGCAACCCCAAAGCAAACACCTTTAATGGCTGTAAACCTGCGTTCAAGGTTGTCACCATATGAACACCCAACTCGTGATGAGCTAACGCCTGCAGTTCCGTGGCTGTCACCTTGGCATCTTTGCGAACCAATAACGCTCTCCGCCCACTACTCACCATGGCCGCCGCAACCAAACGAGAACTGGTTTCGACTTTACAGTTCAGCCCCCATTCGGTTGCTTTTTGCTGCAAAATCTCACGCATTTGCTCAGCATTGTAAGCCGGGCTTTCCTCCTGCTCTGCAATAGCAGGTGCGTAGAGTAAAAAGCGCGCATTATCAATATCCTGTTTACCTGGCTCACCATAGTAACGTAAAGAGTTATAAATAAACCGCTCAGTACCAATACTCACCAATAAGTCAACCTTCATAGAGATAGTATCAATAACCTCACGATACAATTGCTGAATCCCAGCATCTCGGATTTCATCAACGGGTAGACGATATAATTTTTCTCTTAGTAAATAAGGGTCCATTGCCAACTGGCGATAGGTAAACTCAGGCTGATACTTTGCTCTGTGCGAAAAAAACCGCTTCATTTCATGAGCGATATTTATAGGGTTAACATACTGTAGTGTGCTTACACCTTTTGCCAACTGATATAATGCTCGATCAACCCGCTTAATAGCGGGGTCAACTAAGCTGGCTAGCATATGCTTGCGCTTGGCCTGTTTTTTCTTTGTAAAGCGCCTCGCAAAAAATGCTGCTGTATCCACTACAGTATGCTTCATTCCTTCACTTAAACTCTGCAATACTAATGGATAAAGCTCACCACTCTTTTCATCCATGAACACTTTTTTAATTTCTGTTGGGATAACCAAGGTATTTTCAAAGCGGCTGTTTACATGAGCAATCATATAGCCTCGCCCATAAAATACTCGGTTAATTTCCACACTGGTCTTCAAGTTAGGTAGCTGCAAGGACTCCAGACAGTTTTGATAACGCTCTATGATTGGTGTCCAACGATCCATATCTACCTGCTCTAACCCTAAGTTAAATACAGGAGCATCATCAGGTTGTCGGCCTTTGTTATAGGAATGAATATCAAATACCAAACTAGCACCAAAACGCTGCTCTAGTGCAGCTATCAATGCATCAAGAATACGGTAAAACTGACGATGCTTTTCAGTACTTCGATGCCACTGATTATCGGTTAAAGGTGAGCGCCAAACTTTTAACCCCCAAGCTCGCTTATAAACACATTGAGCTAATGGACGGTTTAAGTCGTATTCATATCTGGAGTCACAGGCTACCAATGTTATTGGTAATGAACGGATCAATTCTCCGGTATATGGATCTTCCTCAAAATAGCGCTGGTCGGTATCTAACAGACAGCGATTAACTAACTCCGAGCGTAACTGGCTTCCATTATGAATAGCAGTACAAATAAAAGGGACATAATCTTCAACTTTAATCTGAAAAGAGCCATCTTCAATACTGCACTCAAAGAGTTCACCTGCTTTAATGGCTTTGACAATGTCAGCTTCAGTACGACTCTGCATCTTCAATCACCTTGCGAAACTCAGTTTTTCGCTGCGCTATCATTTCTTTAGCAGAAACTACATTTTCCACAAAATCGATCACTTTCTTCTGCAGTTTTGTCCTATTAAGGCGGTTAATACGTGTAATTCCACCAGGGCTTAATACATTTACCTCGATCAGCTTGCCATGAATGACATCAAGCCCCACAAAAAACAATCCATCTCGCACCAGTTTAGGCCCTATTGCCTGGCATAAAGCTTTTTCTTCTTTAGTCAATACATGTTTAACTTCCGTGCCACCCGCGTGAATATTTGAGCGCACATCATTTTCCGCAGGGCGGCGACGCATAGCACCTATAGGCTCACCATTCAACATAAGGATGCGCACATCTCCGTGCTCAGCCCCTGGAACATATTCTTGTAAAATGACATAGTTGCTTTTATCACCACTGCCAATATAAAAATCCAAAAGTGAGCGAAAGCTTTGTCGCGCTAGTTTTTCAATAACGATAACACCCTGTCCACCAAAACCATTTAGAGGTTTCAGGATCATTCGCTCGGCATCATTCTCCATCAACACTCGCTCTAAATACTCACGGCTTTTAGAAACATGTGTAACAGGAATATACTTTTGCGCTTCACCACTAAAAGAAGCGGTGTACAGTTTATTATTGGCAATACGCAAACCATCAATATCATTCATTATGAATGTATCGTCTCGAACTGAGTCCAAAAAGTTTAACGCTACGGTATCCAGAGGTGGATTTGCCCGCATAATAATGACATCAAAGCCTGCCAGCGGCAGTTTGGAACGCTTAAAGTCTGCCACTTTGTAAAAATTTGGGATATTAGCAGTCAGTTTCGTCGTTTTCTTAAATACATTACAAAACGCATGCGCTGTATTATCACGAATTGTTAGACTGTTAGGCGTTGTCAGGGCCACAGTATGTCCACGACTTACTGCTTCATGTATCAAGCGCAGAGTTGTATCTGTCTCAGGAGAAATTCGCTCCCAAGGATACATAAGAAAACAAACTTTCACTTAATTACGCTCCAAAGGCTGGACTGGAACAGATTAATCGATAGCTGCGCCACACTGCGGAAAAGATACAGGGAGTATCATCAGTAGGAAGAGTAAGTCAGCGCAACCTAAGCATCCTTTTATACTGAATTGACCAGAAAAACAATCTTTTTATCTTGCTTATCAACAAAGAAATATAGATCAATCCTAACTACTTGAAAGCCACTTTCGAAAACACCTTTGTCCAGGTTCTACTAGGCACCTACCTCAAAATACCACAAATGTTACTTTAAAAGTGATTAGGGGAAAGCAAAATACAGGCATTGCATTAACACATCCCTCTATTCACTTAATACTGTTTTTTTATAGGTAATTTCCCTACAGAGGAACAACTAAAAACGGCTAAGTAGCCAGCGATAAATTTAAACGCACCCTATTGACCAGCTCTACAATAAACGCACCAAACATTCCAAACATAATGGCCAGCAAGCAACCAATGGTAATCAAAAGCATTTTACTTATACCCTTTGGTTGCAAGCTTTGTGTTGCGGTCTCGATAATCACCCCTCCTTGCAATTCACTTAGCTGGTTTTCCAAAGTGGTAACCTTCATGAGTAACTCCATTGTTTTAGCCGGTGGTGCATGCCCATCCACTTGCTCCAACGTTTTCTTAGTAGACAACAGCTGTTGTTTAATACTTCTTGAAGCCTGTTCAACAATTTCAGTTTGTGCAGCATGAATTTTTTCAACAATAATTTTATGAAACTCACTCACTTTATCTTTACCAGCTAAACGGGCCTCACTGGATATCATAATTAAACCGGTATCTTTAAGCGCCTGGAAAGATACTTTAAAAGGTAAATCTTGAAGTTGATATCGCTGGGTAAACTCACGAGATACTTGTGGATAGTAAACTCTACTTGCTTTCTGAACGACAGCTTGAGGAGGCTCAATATAGTCACTCCAGCTACGTTTAGCTAATTGGTAAATACTGACAAAGGTATATGCATCAGGCTTAATTAAAGCCACCGCTACTGTTACAACAATAATTGTCGCAGTAATGCCACACAACCAACGCCAATGGTTCACCAACACCTTAATAATATCAACTAAAGAAATTTCATCATCTACTGACGCTAACGGCTGTAATGCATGACTGTTTTTGATAGGTACTTGATTATCCATAGCTCTCGCAGTCCTTGCGATGTTTAGTACAAAATGACGTATAGTACTCTTATTTAATTATCATTATTTTTAAAAGTAGCACATAAAGTCGGCTGCTT
The DNA here is from genome assembly GCF_000428585.1 of Zooshikella ganghwensis DSM 15267. Classification (GTDB taxonomy): domain Bacteria; phylum Pseudomonadota; class Gammaproteobacteria; order Pseudomonadales; family Zooshikellaceae; genus Zooshikella; species Zooshikella ganghwensis. The sequence continues at coordinate 92,756 of NZ_AUAF01000001.1, forward strand.
TAAAAATACAATAACTTTGTCAACAAATTACCATCCACATCATTTTTTATTGATCAAAAAAACACCCAAAACAAAAAAAAGCCGGCGTTGCCGGCTAAGTCGTTCACATGTAAACTATTTTATTTTTTACTGCTCATCTAAATAACGCTCTGCATCAAGTGCAGCCATACATCCAGTACCAGCAGAGGTGATTGCTTGGCGATAAACATAGTCCATCACATCTCCAGCGGCGTACACACCAGGTATACTTGCTGCTGTTGCATTGCCATTAAGCCCACTATTTACCTTAATATAGCCATCTTTCATTTCTAGCTGGTCAACAAACAAACTGGTGTTAGGTGTATGACCAATGGCAATAAAAACGCCGGTTACATTAATGTCAGTCGCCTCGCCTGATTTAACATTTTTAACACGAATACCTGTTACACCCTGATCATCGCCCAATACCTCTTGCAAGGTATTATCCAACACCAGCTTTATATTGCCGTTGTTAACCTTATCAAACAGCTTTTGCTGCAGTATTTTTTCAGCGCGAAACTCATCACGTCGATGAACCAGTGTTACTGATTTAGCAATATTTGATAGATAAAGTGCTTCCTCAACCGCTGTATTACCACCACCAATGACCGCAACATCTTGTTGTTTATAAAAAAAGCCATCACAAGTAGCACAAGCGGATACACCTTTTCCTTTGTAAGCCTCTTCACTGGGCAGACCTAAGTAACGTGCACTTGCCCCCGTTGCTACAATCAACGCATCACAAGTATAAACACCACTATCACCTTCTAATCGAAAAGGGCGCTGAGATAAATCTGCCTTATTGATATGGTCAAAGATAATCTCTGTATTAAAGCGCTCTGCATGTTCACGCATCCGCTCCATCAAAGCAGGACCTTGTAATCCTTCCACATCACCAGGCCAATTATCCACATCTGTTGTAGTAGTTAACTGTCCACCCATTTGCATGCCGGTAATCAATACAGGGTTAAGGTTAGCTCTAGCAGCGTAGACAGCTGCAGTGTATCCGGCAGGACCTGATCCTAATATCAACAAACGTGCATGCTTTGTATCGGCCATTACTTTTCTCCACTTAATTCTTTGCAAAGCCTTATGTAATTCACTGCATTAGCGAGATGCGATTATGCTTGCTACTTTCTGAGATACAGCCTTATACAGGCGATTATTCAGTCGACGAGTGAGTCTATTTCAAAAAGCGGTAATTTTAACAGTTTCAAAGACTCTTTCGCCCTCTCTTTAGAAAAAAATAACATCCATAACGAGAGATACACAGTCGACAAAGCTTTTCATGTCGCTATGATACGTTAACTAGACAACCACTGAGTAGTTGATAAAAACAATCAGGCTAATATAAAAAAACTATCAAACATCAAAACACACTGTTTAGCATGTAACACTATGACAAAATAACCTCGATGTTAGATGAACTTGATACGCATACTATACCTAAAACGAAGGCTTTTTAGGGGCGGCCGTCAAGCGATGAAGCCTCCAGTAGCTTATATTAATAAGTGACTGGGGTGAAAAGCGCCGACAACAAACCCTAAAAATGATTCGTGAAGGGTATATGCTCCACGATATACTACGCAATGACTGTAAAGATTAATCAAAAACCCTTCAGACGCTATGGCTACTATGCAGCAATCCAATCAATCAACGCACTATTTTTTTGCCGGTTTAAAACTAATTTTTCAGCCGGGGATGCGCCGCTTTGTATTTATCCCGCTTACTCTTAATATCATCCTTTTTTCCGTGATGATTTATTACTCTATTGGCTTTATTGATTCACAAATCAGCAACTTCATAGCTTGGCTACCCGAATTCTTAAGTTTTCTTAGTTGGCTTATATGGCCTATAGCCTTAATCCTAATGTGTTTGCTGGTATTTTTTTCATTTTCGTTGATAGCTAATTTTATTGCAGCTCCGTTTAACGGCTTTTTATCAGAAGCGGTGGAGAAACATACTCGCCAACAACAAGGCCTACCAGTATCAGAAACCCCTCTAGACTGGAAAGAGCTGTCTTTGTTGATTCCTAGAACATTAAGCCGCGAGCTGCGAAAGCTAGGCTACATTGTCCCTCGCTGGCTATTATTAGTAATACTGACGTTTATTCCTGTCATTAACTTTATTGCGCCTATTGTCTGGTTGATATGGGGTGCCTGGATGATGGCGGTTCAATATGCCGATTTTCCTGCCGATAATAACAAAGTGCCATTTCCTGCACTTTTGAACAAACTAAAACAACGTAAAAGTATGACTTATAGCTTTGGCGGGCTTGTCTATTTAATGACGCTTATCCCCTTTGTCAACTTACTCGTTATTCCTGCAGCCGTTGCCGGAGGAACAATTCTTTGGGTCAATGAAAAGCTCTACGAGCAATAATATTAACATCATATTTTTTTCACACCTTCGTCATGGTGAAGATGCATAGTCTCTGGTAATTTGACTAGCAGCTTCCCTATGACCCACAAGCCAACCACCATTGCCATTGTCGCTAATACGCCTGTTCTATTTAATCAGGCACATAATACGATGCTGCGCCACTTGATTGATGGCATGCTCCATCATGGGTTACAAGTACAACTAATATGCCCACACACTCAAGAAGAAGACCATCGATATCATCCTGGATTAATCTGTGTAACACCTTCACACATGATGGCATCCAGCAAAAAAAAACTATCACTTTCCCCTATTGCATGGCTTGCTGACTATTGGTCACAAAACCCACCAGACGCCGTATATATTTCCTCACCCAGCTTTATGGGCTGGCAGGTAACACGATTAGCTTCTCGGCTAGCCATCCAAACAGTGACAGGTTTTTTTGATTTGACAATAACCTCTCACTTTAATTGTGTAAAACATATTGCAAATCATTTGGTTTTGCCTTGGTTTAACGGCAAGAGCAAATATTCACTGGTTAACTCAATCCATCATGCTCGACAATTTCAATCATTACGCCTGAAGCGTTTAGCCATTCTTAGTCACGGAGTTGACAGCAAACGTTTTGCCCCCTGCTACCGTAGTACTGAACTTCGACAACAGTGGCAAGCAGGCCGTCATGATCTAGTTTTTTTATATACAGGTCCATTGGATCAAGCTCATAATGCTGAACTTGCTCTACGCACATTTCGCATTATCAAAGATCACTTTCCTAACAAACAGCATAAAATGGTATGTATTGGCAGTGGCAAACAAGCCGAGCATTTAAAGCACCGTTTTCCTGGCATCACCTATATAAGCCATGTTCCTGCCAGCCAACTGCCAAAAATATATGCGTCTGCCGACATATTACTACAGCCCAATAAACAAGGGTTACTGGGCAATACTGTTATAGAGGCAATGGCAAGTGGTGTTGTTGTCGTTGGATTTAAACGAGGCGCAGTGGCTCAGCATGTACAAAACCATGTATCAGGCCTGTCAATTTCTTTAAATGGCGGCTGGGTTGATGAAGAAACCTTTATTGATCGGGTATTAGCCCTATGTGACCGACCGGATAAAATCGCCTCTATTAAACGTAATGCCCGCTATACGGCATTACGTCAGGATTGGCAGTATGTGACACAGCAGTTCATCCATTTGCTGCTCTCACCTGCACCTTATACTTCCAAAACACAAATACAGCCATCGCCGCTGTAAGAATGCGTTAAAAGCTGTAGACAGGACCAATGCCAATTCCCCAAAAAATAGCAGTAACTACTTTCATTGATACCAACAAGACAAGGCCCACACACACCACTGATGTAGAAAACAAGAAGCCTCGCTCTGGCGGTATTTCCATCACCCTGGGAATACCTATGTATAATAAATATGCAGTATACCCAATGGCGATAATTATCGCGGTCATTGTAATTGGAATCGAAGGATAAATACCGACAATACCCACTAAATAAAGTGGTGTACCAACATAAGCTGTAAAAATAATACACTTTATTAAGCTAGGATCAGTACCATAGGTTTTTGCCATCCAGTGAATAAAGGCCCCCATAATAAAAACCGCAACAATAATCGCTAGATAAGACATTAAAGACATCAACAAAGCGCTACCCGCTGTTAATTTAGCAGAGTCCAACTCACCAATAGACCAACCTGTCCAGGTTGCGCCAACATACGAGCTAATCGCTGGTACAGCAGCCAAAATTAACACATGAGACAAATAGCGGTGTTTGTTTACCAGTGTTTCCTTGCGAATATCCACCCATTCTTCACGGGGATGTGTGAATAAACCCCAAACATGATTAAGTACCATCGCAAATCTCTCCCTTACATTTGCTTAATCTATAGCACTAAAGGTGTAACTTTAGCTTTTCAAGTTATACAAGATGCTATGCCTTTAGCACCTTGTGATAAAACACAATTCACTACCACCTAAACATATAACCTAATAATAAATAACGTTTTATCAAAGTTTTCTATAGCAAACCGAAACTTACGAATTTTTCTTAATGCTAATTTTGTATTAAAAAACCATGAAAACTTATACAAATATCAACTATTGTAAAAGGTATAAGGAGGTGCGCTATGAGACAGCTTCATATCCTTACCAACAACATTAAAACCGTCAATCAACTTACCCAACAACTTTACAAGTCAGGAGTAAAAGAGAATAACATCCATGTTGTCCATAAAGATCACTCCCTTATCCAGTTTCACGGACTTAATGACAGTAGTTTTTGGCAAGAGCTGGATATTATTCACTGTGGCCAACGCGGCCTACTGATAGGCTTGCTAGTAGGACTCACTGCAGGTAATGGGCTGCTATTGTTTTTCCCTGAAGCCAGTGAGCATCTAGCCCTAATCATCTTTGTTATCGGGCTTTTAACCGCATTTTCCACTTGGGTTGGAGGTATGATAGGCGCTGCACATGACAATTATCGAATAGCGCCTTACCACCACCATTTGAAAAAAGGGAGCTTTTTACTGCTAGTTGATATTGAGCCTAACCAATTAGTAACTGTTAAACAAATAGTGCAACAACAGCATAATGCTCAATATGTAGGTTCTACCTCTACTATCAGCAACCCTTTTAATGGTGGCGAACTAGTCCGTCATGACTTTTAAAAGGGCTTTTACTTACAAAAAGACACTAATGACCAATATATGGCCTAAGGCCCTTATAGAACATGTTCTACTTTGACAGTTAAAAAGCCTTACGGGCTATTTGTCAACAGCTTCATTGGTGAGGCTATAGTCACTTGACGTGTGGTTAGCCAACCTATAGCACCAATTAAGCATGTACCACTAATAGGTAATACAAACCAATACAACAGATGAAAGCTAAAATCTAAATTAAAGACTTGCTCGTATAAAAACCAAGTAGTTAATTCAAGTCCAACTACCGCCAAAGTACCAGCCAATGCACCTAGCAAGGCAAATTCTGTAATAATTGTGCGTCGAATACGGGCTGTCTCTGCGCCTAATGCTCGAAGAATAACCGCTTCTTGAAGCCGTTCATCACGACTTGACGCAATCGCAGCGGCTAACACCGCCAGCGCAGCCGCCAACACAAACCCCAGTACACACTCAATGGCTAGCGTTACTTGCGTTAAAATCTGCCGAACCTGTCGTATGACTAAATCAATATCCAATAGCGTCACACTAGGAAATTGCTTAATCAAGTCAATAATAAAGTGCTCTTGCCCGGGTGGCAGATAAAAACTCAATAAATTAGTTGCAGCATATTCATCCAATACTTTTTTAGGAAAAATAAAATAAAAGTTCGGCTTAAATGATTCCCAGTTAACTTCACGAATGCTGGTCACTTTTACCGTGAATGTCTGCCCTGTGATATTAAACAGCAATTGATCACCAAGCTTTATGCCTAATTTTTTAGCCAGCTGCGACTCAATGGAAACTTCTTCTGAACTTACCTCCTTCGTCCACCACTGTCCTGCAACTAGTTTATTATCTGCCGGTAACTCATCTGACCATGTAAAATTAAGTTCACGTCGAAGGGCGTTATTATCTTGTGCTTCTTTCGTCACAGCTTGTTTGATAGGCACTTGATTAAGTTCTTGCAATCTTCCCCGGATAATGGGGTAAACAGCTGAGCGACTGACGTTCCCCTGAGTTAATTGCTGTAATAGCTCAGGGACCTGATCAGACATTATATTCATTGCAAAGTAGTTTGGTGTTTCAACAGGAAGTTGCTTCTGCCAATCGCTCAACAAATCAGTTCGTAACAAGAATATGAGCGCCATTACCATCAGAGTTAAACCCAACGCAAGCACTTGCCCCACTACAAACCTCAGATGTCGTAACAAACGACGGCTGGCAAAGCGTAATAACAGTGGTAATTTTTCACGTTGCAAACGCTTGAGCAGAAGCCTGATCAACGCCAGTAATACCATGCTCAGTACTAATCCAGAACCTAACATAGCTACTAAAATGACTATGGCCAAAACCCAGTCCAGAGTGATCCACCACATCAAAAGGCCTAATGTGAGTACTGCAACGCCATACCACAACTGACTTCGAATTGACGGTGGCAATAAATCTCTTCGTAGCACACGCAAGGGAGGAACCTGCTTTAGCTGCAATAAGCTGGGTAACGCAAAACCTAGCATAACGCCTAAACCAGCAAGCAAACCAATACCCCATGGCTGCCAGCCTACAGGGGGAAGTGATGGAGGCAGCAATTCCCCTAAAATTAAAATAACGCCATGATGTATTGCTAACCCTAAAATTGAGCCAATAAGCCAAGTCCCACAGACCAAGCACACCAGTTGTAGCATATGTAACTGCAACACAGCAGCCTGGGTGTACCCTACAGCGCGCATAATCGCAACCGCATCATAGTGTCGCTGTGCATAACGTTGCACACCAACCGCAATGGAAACCCCCGCAAGCGCTAATGCAATCAGGCCAGCCAGCCTTAAATATCGCTCTGCTCGTTCTAAAGCATTACTTAATGCTGGTCGATTGGCCTTAACATCCAACAAGCGCTGACTGGGCTGTAATTTGGATGTAAGTCGTGTTTTTAGTTGCTCAATAGACTCTGGTAAGCCACTAAACAAATAAAAGTAAGCTACTCGACTCCCTGGTTGAATGACTTTCGTTGCAGTCAGCGACTTGAGATTAAGCAAGACTCGAGGAGACAATGTATAAAAGTCACCACTTCTATCTGACTCATAAGTGAGTACCTGGGTCACTTTAAAGTTTGCATCTCCTATCGTTAACCTCTCTCCAAGCTTAATATTGAGCAAACCAAACAGCCGTGGCTCAAGCCATACCTCTCCTTCTGCAGGGACTGCCTGAGTTTTTTGACCAGACCCATAAACCTGCTGTCCAATCCTTAACTCACCGCGCAGAGGATACCCCTCACTCACAGCTTTTATAGCCGCCAGCTGAAAATTGTTATTGGCAACGACCACACTTGGAAAAGTGACTGTCTCAGCTTGCTTTAGGGGCAAACTCTTCGCCTCAGCCAATAGTGAATCTTGCGCAGGATAAGAACTGCGTAACACCAAGTCAGCCCCAAGCAACTCAGTGGCCTGGCGACTCATGACTTTTTCCAAGCGCTCCGTAATGCTGTTTATGGCAACTACTGTGGCAATAGCCACTAATAATGCGGCAATAATGACATTAAGCTCACCTGAACGAATATCACGCATTAACAGACGTATACTTAGCAGTACTCGTTTCATGATGCAGCTACCAACTGTCCAGCATCTATGTGAAGTTGTCTTTGACAAGCACTGGCTAGCTGCATGTCATGGGTTACCAAAATAAGTGTCGTATTTTCCTCTTCATTCAGCTGAAACAATAATTCAATAATACGCTCACCCGTATGCGTATCTAAGTTCCCGGTTGGCTCATCCGCAAATAAAATAGGAGGACGATTGACGAAGGCTCGGGCAATAGCAACGCGCTGCTGCTCACCGCCAGAAAGCTGCTTGGGATAGTGCTGCAAACGGTGGTCTAACCCTACACGCACCATAAGAGATTTAGCTTCCGTTTCAGGGGCAGGATGTCCAGCAAGCTCCAAAGGCAACATAACATTTTCCAGTGCTGTCAGCGCAGGAATTAAGTGAAATGACTGAAAGACAAAACCTACCTTTTCACCACGAAGCTTGGCTCGCTCATCTTCACCAAGAGAGCTAATGACTTCACCATTCAACATGACGTCGCCCTGGCTGGGTGTATCCAGACCAGCTAATAAACCTAACAAGGTCGACTTGCCAGAACCTGAGGCGCCAACAACAGCGACAGATTCCCCCTGCTTGATCTCAAAGCTAATACCCTCCAATATAGTGAGGACTCCATCGGGGGTTGTAACATGCTTACCGATATTTTTCGCCGCTACAGCACTGGGTATCGACATGGAATTCCTTCTTTCGTATTGGCAACAGACAGTTCGAGTTATTCTGATGACTTTGACACTCAGCTTAACGCAAAATGTATTCGCTAAAACCCTTTTAGTCGTAGGTGATAGCCTGAGTGCTGGTTATGGTTTAGATCCAGCCGCTGGCTGGGTCAACCAACTGGCAGAACGACTTAAAGCTCACGATATTCCTTTATCAGTAGCTAATATAAGCATTAGCGGAGAAACATCCGCTGGCGCATTACGCCGCCTACCCTCTGCACTTGCTAAATATACGCCAACTATCGTACTGATTGAACTCGGAGCTAATGATGGCCTACAAGGGCTTCCTTTAAAGCTTCTTAAGCAAAACCTTCGACAAATGATTCTGCTCTGTAAACAGCAAGGTGCCTTACCAGTACTCTTCACGATGCATATCCCACCCAACTACGGCAAGCCCTATACATCAGCATTTAGCCAACTTTTTTCCACCCTCAGCCAAGAACAAAACATTCCATTAATGCCTTTCTTTCTAGAAGGTGTTGCAGGAAATCCAGAGTTTATCCAGGCTGATGGTTTGCACCCCAACCAGGCAGCTCAGCCTATTATTTTGAAAAATGTATGGACTGTACTGGCCCCAATGATTAAACAACAGTTAACGATTGAAGAGAGCGCCACTCAATAATGAAATACCTACAGCCTGTTTTATAAACAGCTGAATGGCAAACGTATTCAGCTATCACTTTCCTCTTTAATTTAAGAGAGTATTTAAGTGCAACCTGTTCAAGGTTTACCAGAACAGAAAACTTACGAAAAGTGTGTTTAATTGTAGTAATTTTAACAAGTTTACATAACTGAAAAGTTTATAAAGCAAGTGAATCATTTTCCAAAACATACTGCTAATTCAATCTGTTCAACAACCTCCCACTCAGATCAATTAATACGTGTTTTTCCGTAGCTTTACGTATACCCGATATTGTTTTTCCGGTTACACTTCCCTGCATAATCGCTACAAGTCCATAATCATCCGTCATCAACCCTCATTCAGCACTATACTGACTTGGGGTAAATTGATCCGGGCGATCAAACAATAGCGTCTCACATCACGCTTTTATAGGTAAGCACACCAGTAAGCTTCCAGACTTGTGTGAATGATTGTCTCCAGCAGCCCTCAGCCTCTGACACCCGCAGACATAGGTGACCTAGTCAGTGTGTAAGGCCTGTCAAACTCTAGCTTTAGCAGTTGTGAAGGTAACTATGAGTAAGCAAAATATTCTTGTCATCAATTCAGGCAGTTCCTCAATCAAGTTTGCAGTCATCAACCCCCAAAATGAACATGAATATGTCAGTGGTTTAGCTGAGCGTTTAAGCCAGCCTGAAGCACGTATCATTTGGAAGCAAGATGGTGAAAAAACCATTTACGACATGCCTAATGCAGATCACGATATTGTCTGCCAGAAAATTCTCCACTTACTGGAAGAGCAACAACTGACAGAAACCCTTGCCGCTATTGGCCACCGTGTTGTACATGGCGGTGAGCACTTCAAAGCTTCTACCCTCATCAATGATGATGTAGTACAAGCCATTGAAGACTGTAAAGGGCTTGCACCTCTTCACAACCCAGCACATTTACTGGGCATTCGAATTACTCAAAAGTATTTTCCAAACTTGCCTCAAGCTGCTGTATTCGACACTTCGTTCCACCAAACTATGCCTCCTCAGGCTTACCTCTATGCTATTCCTCATTCTCTCTATCGCGACCATCATGTCCGCCGTTATGGTTTCCATGGTACCAGCTACCGCTTTGTCACAGGGGAGGCCTGCCAGCGCCTTAATATTCCTGTAAATGAAAGCAATATTTTATGTGCTCATTTAGGTAATGGTTGCAGTGCTGCTGCCATATATCATGGCCAATCAGTAGATACGACGATGGGCCTAACGCCATTAGAAGGGCTGGTCATGGGCACCCGCTGTGGAAATATTGATGCCAATATTTTCAACTTCCTTCATCAACAGCTTGGCTATGATATTGACCGTATTACCACATTACTTAACAAAGAAAGTGGATTACTTGGTCTCTCTGAACTCAGTAATGATTGTCGTACACTTGAAGAAGCTATGGAGCAGGGTCACGAACAGGCAACACTGGCAATAGATGTATTCAGCTATGTGCTGGCTAAATCCTTGAGTGGCCTTGCCAGCTCACTGGACCATATTGATGCCCTAATCTTTACAGGTGGTATTGGTGAAAACTCTCGCGTAATACGTGCTAAGGTTTTACAACAACTGCGTATTTTTGGCTTTCAACTTGATGCTGATGCCAATGCAAACAACGGTAAAAATAACAAAGGCATTATTACCACTGCAGATAGCCCTGTTGCCTTGGTCATCAATACCAATGAAGAACTCATGATTGCTCGTGACGCAGCTCAACTTGCAGGCTGTTAATTTGAAGATATAGCCGCAGCAAGCTCATATTTGTCATAGCTTTTGTTTGCTATGTTCACAGTTTGCTGGGGGTATATACAGTTGCTGTAGAAGGATTAACTGTATGCATACTTTTTTTCTTGCACCCACAAGTGCTGGAGTCGGACTCACATCCGTATCTATGGGGCTGGTCCGTGCCTTTGATAACGTCGGCCTGCGGGTTCATTTTTTTAAGCCTATTGGGCAGCTTCACATCTCAGATCGAGGCCCAGAACGTTCAACTCATGTCATTCAGCAACACATGGGGCTAAATCCACCCACTCCGATTTCACTGAGTGAAGTGGAAGATTTGCTGGGTGATAATCAAAAAGATAAGTTACTGGACCGTATCATTGAGCTGTTTGATCAAAGCGCTAAAGATGCTGATGTGGTTGTCATTGAAGGCTTAGTTCCCACTCGAAGTGCTCCTTATGTCACTCACTTAAACCGTGAAATTGCAAAAGCAATTGGTTCAGAAGTTATTTTGGTTGCTTCATGCAATGAAAGCACACTGGAAGAAACAGCAAACCGCTTAGAAATTGCGGCTGAAAATTTTGGTGGTATTGGTAACAACAAGCTACTGGGTTACATTCTTAACAAGGTTCCAAACGCCGACTATAAGAAAATTTGCCCTGGTAAGCCCATAGAGCTACGAAAACTTGCCGCCTTTAACCGCAAAGAGTTTGCCCCTATTGGTGCAGTTCCTTGGGATGAGGCGTTGTCTTCTCCGCGCACCAAAGATATTGCTGAATTACTGGATACCAAGATTATCTACGAAGGGGACATCACCTCTCGAAGAGTCACTTCTAAAGTGCTATGTGCACGAACTGCGGCCAATATGAGCCACCACCTCAAGCCTGGTAAGTTGATCATTACCCCTGGTGACCGTGATGATGTGATTCTTGCTTCCAGTATGGCAGCATCGAATGGTGTCCCTTTGGCAGGCTTAATGCTGACCAATGGTATCGAGCCCGATCCTCGTATTTTTGAACTGTGTAAAAAAGCTATTCATGAGAGTGGCTTACCTGTGTTGCTTACAGGCTTAGACTCTTTCAACACAGCTGCAGCACTGACTCAAATGAATACTGAGGTACCTCTTGACGATTATGACCGTATGGAACAGGTCATGAACTTTGTGGCTGATCACCTCAATGCTGAGTGGTTAAAAGAACGCTGTGGTACAGCTATTGAAACTCGGATGTCTCCTGCAGCATTTCGTTATCAGCTCACCAAGCGCGCTAACGAAGCGAAGAAAAGAGTCGTTCTGCCAGAAGGTAATGAACCCAGAACAATTCAAGCTGCTGCAATTTGTCATGACCGAGGCATTGCCCAGTGTATCCTTTTGGGTAACCGGGAAGAAATCTATCAAGTTGCTGCAAACCACGGTGTTGAGTTACCTGAGACAGTCATTATTATGGACCCTGAGGCCGTTCGTGGACGCTATATCCAGCCAATGGTTGAACTGCGGAAGCACAAGGGCCTGAATGCTCCTATGGCTGAAGCACAACTGGAAGATAACGTGGTATTAGGCACCATGATGCTGGCTATGGATGAAGTCGATGGATTGGTATCCGGTGCTGTGCATACCACTGCGAACACCATTCGCCCTGCTTTCCAGCTGGTTAAAACCAAACCCGATGCCAAGCTAGTCTCTTCAGTTTTCTTTATGCTGCTACCTGATCAGGTACTGGTCTATGGTGACTGTGCAGTAAATCCTGAGCCTACAGCAGAAGACCTGGCTGATATCGCTATTCAAAGTGCTGAGTCAGCGAAAGTCTTTGGTATTGAGCCAAGGGTTGCCATGATCAGCTACAGTACAGGTTCTTCAGGCTCTGGCAGTGAAGTAGAGAAAGTAAGAAAAGCCACAGAGATTGCACGTAGCAAGCGCCCTCACCTTTTGATTGATGGCCCCTTGCAGTACGATGCTGCTGCTATCGAAAGCGTTGCTAATAAAAAAGCTCCTGATAGCCCTGTGGCAGGTAAAGCAACCGTCTTTATTTTCCCTGATCTTAATACTGGAAATACCACCTATAAAGCTGTGCAACGTAGTGCAGATGTAATCAGTGTAGGTCCTATGCTGCAGGGGTTAAACAAACCTGTAAACGACCTATCCCGTGGTGCTCTGGTTGATGATATCGTCTTTACAATTGCTTTGACCGCAATCCAGGCGGAACAAGTACAGCGCGAAGCTGCTGCAAGAAAAGCAGAAAGTAATTAACCCAAACAGCGTATGCCTTGTTCAAGGTATACGCTCCTCTTTCTTTAGTTCTACCTTAATTGCCATCTTATTTAAACAAGATGAAATCCTTTCCTAAACCTGTCAAACTCCGCGTTACTCATCGTACTCATATTGCACTTTTATTAAAATCCATCGTAAGCTGCTGCTTTTAGTGATAATACTCTCTTATTGCTTTGGATAGAGCACATAATAAACACTAAAAACCAGCTACCAAGGAAATCATAAAAAAAGAGACGAAAACACATGCTGTATTTTTTACCATCAACAGTTCGTGGATGCGTTGCAGGATTACTGCTGGTGCTTAATACGCTGACTTTGTGTTGGCCATTATTTATTATCACTTTTTTAAAGCTGATTATTCCTATTCAAGGGTGGCGGGCATGGTGCGCTAAAGTCTCTATTCGTATTGCTGAATTATGGATGACCATTAATAGCGGCTGGATTCACCTTACCCAAAAGCCAAAGTGGCATATTGAGGGTCTTGAGCAGCTCCAGAAAGAGGGCTGGTATTTAGTTACAAGTAACCATCAGTCTTGGGCTGATATTACAATTTTGCAGCATATACTCAACCGTCGTATTCCTATGCTTAAGTTTTTTCTCAAGCAAGAATTGATATGGGTACCTTTTATTGGGTTATGCTGGTGGGCTTTAGATTTTCCATTTATGAAGCGCTATAGCAGAGACTACCTTGAAAAATACCCAGAAAAAAAAGGTCAAGATTTAGAAACAACAAGAAAAGCCTGCGAGAAATTCCGAAACACACCCGTTGCCATTTTTAATTTTTTAGAAGGAACCCGCTTTACACCACATAAACACCGGGACCAACAGTCACCTTATCAGTTTCTACTGAAGCCCAAGGCAGGAGGTATTGGCTTTGTATTAGGCGCCATGGGTGATCAGCTAAAGAGTATGCTGAATATTACGATTTATTACCCTGCTCAGTACCGCTCTTATTGGGACTTTTTATGTGGAAAATTTCGTAATGTGGTTATTAAAATTGAGCAAACAGAAATCCCTAACGAATTTAAAAACAAAGATTATCTCAATGACCCTGTGTTTCGTGAGCAATTCCAGTTTTGGGTAAGTGATCTTTGGCAAAAAAAGGATAAATTGCTAGCGGATATGCATCAGCAATATACTCAAAGATCACACAATAACCCCTAAAAAAATATAGCTGCTTTAACGGCAGCTATATCACCATTTAATGTTTCGGGGGTTTGATATTAATTTCAACTCGACGATTCATCATACGGCCAGATGAAGTATCATTACTGGCTATTGGACTATCAGGTCCCATACCATAAAAAGTGACACGAGAAGCAGCAATACCTCTTTGTGTCAGATGATAAGCTACCTCTCTTGCTCGCTCTCGGGATAATCGCTGATTAAATTGATAGTCACCTGTATTGTCAGTATGTCCAATAATTTCAACCGTATTCTGATCAAACTCCGCTAAAACGTCTGCTAATGCATTAAGTACTTTGCTAAAGTCCTGGCGGATATGTGTAGCATTGATAGCAAAACTCGCCTCCTCAGGCATTATCAATACTAAATGATCTAAATCGCGAGAAACACTTACTTTTGTTTTTTCTAATGCTTGACGCAAAGACTCTTCTTGCCGATCAATATAAAAATTATCTTTAGCAGAATAGTTTTTGTTCGCATCAACTTTTGCCGTTTGCTTAGCGAATGGCTCCTTAAACCAGTCGCCATCAACTAACTTTTGGCATCCCACAACACCCCCACCCAATAAAGCAATGATCAGCCCGACTCGCGCATATTCCTGTAACTGCCTCATTATTTCCCCCACCTAATTTGGCTTTTTATAGTATGCTCCTTCATTTACTATGTTTACTATGAAACACAGCGTTAAAGGCTAGTGCTTCATTTTTACCTCTCGTATCGTTGGCTTGAAAATTAGCCTCCCAACAGTGAATCAAATAGTGTTAACCGACTCTAGCTCATTATCGATAATATCTTTCAGCAAGCTAGCTCTGCTTTCACTCTCTTGTCCATTAATAACAGCGTTTAACTTGTAAACTAAACGTTCAAACTCATTTTCGATATAAATACTTTGCAGGAAAACACTTTGTAGTTGTTTATTTGTCTCAGCCCATACTTGGTCTATTGTTTCCGAGGACGCAGGATATGATTTACCATGCACAACATCACCCAGTTGCAACGATAAATTATCAAATAAATCAGCAACCTCTCTAAGGGAGGCTTGATAGCCATCTTCTACTTTTTGTATAAAACGCTGCACCCTAGCAATAAAAATATTGATAAAAGCACGCTCAGCTTGCAATGCCATACTCATATCCAGCTGTTGGATTTTCTGTTCGACAATAGCAACATGAACACTTAACCATTGCCTGAATGCATCAACCTCTTTCCCAGAAAAGTCCGGTGCTTTTTTTAATAAGAGCGATACTCGCTCAGTATTGAATACACAACGTCGACCAAATACATGCCAGGCACCCTGTTTACATAACTTATCCAACAAGTGTGTTTCAAAGGCTTTCGTCATACCATGTGCTTCCATGGTTTTTTTGCCAAACTGAGCCCGCAACTGAACACTTGCGGCAATATCGAAGCTTTCCAGCTGAGTAAGCAAACATTGCCCTAACTGATCGAGATTTTCACTGCTGAAACAGTCCTGAACAAAGTCATAAGACACACCCTGAGGTAAATTATCGATACTTGTCAACTGCTGTCTTAGGGAAAGTTTTAGGCGCTTTTTCAGCTGCTGATTAGCAATGGTGTGGTAGATTTCTTTAGTCAGCCTAGCATGTAATTCATTATCCCCCATAGCAACATGAATAACATCATTACACCCCATCTCATAAGCATGCATACGAAACTCAAGGTCTTTTTCGTAAGCCACCAGCACAATAGAGGTCCCTTCAGTCAGGCCATTCTCATATAAATGCTGACACATCGACAATGCTGTAGTCATCGACTCAATGGGGAAAATAACAATTAACTTTACTGACTCACTACTCGCCGCATGTTGCATTTCATCCACAGAGTTGAGCTTAAGCACATGAAAAAAACGCTCAACTCTTCCAACCCATGCTGTTGCAGGTGACTCATCAAAAACAGCTACTTTATACTCTAATTGCATAGCACACTCCTTGTGCTACTGAGCCAACCAGTAAAAAATAGCGCTTACTGGATTTTTTCTGCACGTATTTTTTTCTTATCAATTTTTCCTACACTGGTTTTAGGAATAGCATCAACGAACTCTATTACTTCAGGAATCGCCCATTTATGAATCTTCCCTTGTGCTACAAATTGCTGTAAGTGTATCTGTATATCTTCACCCTTTGTTTGCTTATCTTTTAATACAACCAAAGCACATGGCCTTTCCCCCCACTCAGGATGAGGTAAACCAATAACAGCAACTTCAGATACACCCGGGTGCTGACTGATTAAGTTTTCCAGGGTCAGTGAAGAAATCCACTCTCCACCGGTCTTTATGACATCTTTAATTCGGTCAGTAATTTGAATAAAACCAAGTGCATCAATGGTTGCCACATCACCAGTATGGAGCCAACCATCACGCCATAACGCCTCACTTCCTTTTTCTTCTTTTAAGTAACCTTGAGTGAGCCAAGGTGCCCGACACACTATTTCACCTACTTGCTGTCCATCATGGGCTAAATCATTTCCCTCTTCATCAACAATTGCCAATTCCACCAAAGGTGCTGGTATACCGGTTTTAATTCTAAAATCAATTTGCTCATCCTCAGGCAAATCTCTTAGCTTTTCGTTTAAATAAGCAACTGATAGCAACGGACATGTCTCTGATAAACCATAAGCCCCTGTCAAAATAACGCCTTTTTCTCTGGCAGCAACAGTCAACCCTTTCGTTAAAGCCGAACCACCAATTAAAATACGCCAACCAGATAAGTCTGCCTGCTTTGCAGCCTCTGAGTTTAAAAGCATATTTACAATTGTGGGTACACAATGAGAAAAGCTAACTTTTTCTTGCTGTTGTAATTTAATCAGCAAATCAGGCTCATAGCGTCCAGGATAAACTTGCTTCGTGCCCACCATTGTTGCTGCATAGGGCACTCCCCAAGCATGAACATGAAACATGGGTGTGATAGGCATATAAGTGTCGCCAGAGTTCATCAATGGCTGGCCCGCTAAACTGCCTAATGATAAAGAAATCACCAAGGTATGCAGAACAATTTGTCTGTGGGTAAAATAAACTCCCTTGGGATTTCCGGTAGTACCTGTTGTATAAAAAGTAGTAGCAACAGAGTGCTCATCAAAGTCAGGGAAATTATAGGTAGTCTCACTTTCAGCCAAAAGCGCTTCGTACTCTCCCTGAAATGAGACGCCTTGCGAAGACAAGTTATCATGCTTACTTTCAGATGGCTTGTCTGTTAATAGCCAGAATCCTTCAACCGTATTTAACTTGTCTTTTATTTGTGCCATTAACGGTACAAAGTCATCATGAACTAGCACTAACTTATCATCGGCATGATTCATTGTGTATAAAATCTGCTCGGGAGATAAGCGAATATTTACCGTATGGATAATGGCACCGATCATGGGAATCGCAAACATACACTCAAGGTAACGATGAGAGTCCCACTCTAAAACTGCTACAGTATCTCCAGGTCTCACTCCCGCTTTTGTTAACGCATTTGCTAAACGACAGATACGCTCATAAAGCTCGCCGTAGGTATAACGAAATAAATCACGATAGACTATTTCCTGCTGAGGCTCATAACGCGGACCAGAGAGTAAAATCTGCTTAATTAAAAGAGGATATTCGTACGCACTGGCAGTGGGTTTAACAATTTTTGTTTTTAGCATGAATTGTCATCCTTAACGTGTCATATTAACGACTTAAATACATCATAAAGCCTTCGACACTGTGATCACGAAGTTGTAAAGCTTATTAATAAAGCTTAAATGCACATAAACTGACCGTCGAGTTACTGCTTTATATAAACTCCTAGTCATTCTATACACCACACTAACGTTTACACTCTTAACAGAATAAATATACGACATTTATCGTGCATGTAGCTAAGTGCAAAAAGCAATCTTTAAGACAAAAAAGTCATTAACATTTCCAAAACTTACCAGTCAGTTATTACGTAGTATTTCCCCTTTAAAAACAGTTAAAATCTCACTACAAAACGTAATAATCATCCCCTTACCCTCTAAGCAAAGGGTATTGCATAAGAATAAATCTAATAACAAATTTTCTAATATGAACAGGTAAGCTCATGCAAAATAAGGATGCAGTTGTTCTGGTTGATGGCGCCCGCACTCCCATGGGCAGCTTTCAAGGTGCATTTAAAACACTGTCGGCTGTTGATTTAGCAGCTATTGCTGTCAAAGAGGCCATTCAAAGAAGTGCTTTGTCACCCACGGATATTCAAGAAGTTATCATGGGTTGTGTGTTACCTGCTGGTCTGAAGCAAGGTCCTGCTCGCCAAGCTAGTCTCCAAGCAGGCATTCCTGCAAGTACAGGCTGTACAACGATTAACAAGTTATGCGGCTCAGGTATGAAAGCAGTCATGCTTGCCCATGACTTAATTAAGGCGGGTACGAATACCATCATGCTAGCTGGCGGCATGGAAAGTATGAGTAATGCACCTTTCCTTCTTGAAAAAGCCAGACAAGGTTATCGAATGGGACATCAACAGGTGCTAGATCACATGTTTACTGATGGGCTTGAGGATGCAGAGACTGGCAAGCTCATGGGTTGGTTTGCACAACATACGGCAGATGAACATGAAATCAGTCGAGAAGCCATGGATCAATTTGCTATTAACTCATTGCAACGTGCCAATGATGCAATTCAAACCAATAAGCTCGACGCTGAAATTGTACCTGTCCCTGTACAAACGCGTAAACAAACAACCCTCGTTCAAACCGATGAGCAACCGGGTCAAGCAAATATTGAGAAAATCCCCTCCTTGAAGCCAGCATTCGCTCAGAATGGCTCTATTACTGCCGCAAACTCCAGCTCTATCTCGGATGGTGCATCAGCCATTGTGTTAATGTCTGAGTCAGAAGCTGTACAGCGTGGTTTGACTCCCAAAGCCCGTATTATTGCTCATAGCACCCACTCACAACACCCATCGACCTTTACAACAGCCCCTGTTGGCGCCATTAAAAAAGTTCTGGATAAAGCTCAGTGGCAAAAAGATGATGTCGATTTATTTGAGATCAATGAAGCTTTTGCCATGGTCACCATGTTTGCCATGCAAGCCTTAGATTTACCTCATGAGAAAGTCAATATTCACGGTGGTGCATGTGCTCAGGGCCATCCTGTTGGCTCAACAGGCTCCAGAATTTTGATTACGCTCATGTATGCGCTTGAGCATTATAATTTGAAACGTGGCATTGCTTCTCTATGCATTGGTGGAGGTGAGGCCACAGCAGTAGCCATTGAGCGGATTTCATAAAAAAATAACTGACTATCAAATACGACATGTAAAGCCAGCTTCAGGATAAGCAGGTTTTACATGTTGATTAAACTGAACCGTAAAATGCATGGAGCACATTAAGGCTATGTCTGCAGCAACCCCAAGCAAAAATAAACATGACCAGTCGCCCAGCTCAAAATCACTCTCTACTGAAGACCTCGCCCGTGTAAATGAGTACTTAAGTTCACCTGTCCACCAAATCGAACGATCACCCTTTAAGCCATTAAAGTTACTTGGCTGGCTTTTGCTGATTATTATTGGGCTGGGGGTAATCAGTCGTGAGTTAGGTAATTACTTTATGAGTCAGCTTTTTGGCGGATATACCCTTTACGAATCATTTTCAGGGTTTGTTGTCATCGCTCTTGACTACCAAGGATGGTGGAAATGCAGTTTATGCATGAGCATTTAACTGTCACTCCAGTCACTTATTAATATAAGCTCCTGGGTCTTCATCATTTGACGGCCGCCCCTAAAAACCCTTCGTTTTGGGTATAGGCTAGGTCAAAATAGATTAAGCTGCAGAGCCGCTATTTGCTTAGAGCAGAGGCAAGTGGAAAGATTTTAAATTTAAGGGTTTTAAGTAAAGGATGGTTGCTATAAACGAGAGGTGTTTAATGATGGTGGGTCGTGCAGGATTCGAACCTGCGACCAATTGGTTAAAAGCCAACTGCTCTACCGACTGAGCTAACGACCCAAATATGGTCGGGGTAGAGAGATTCGAACTCCCGACATCCTGCTCCCAAAGCAGGCGCGCTACCAGACTGCGCTATACCCCGTGATTTGGCTCCCCGAGCTGGACTCGAACCAGCGACCCAATGATTAACAGTCATTTGCTCTACCAACTGAGCTATCGGGGACCGACTCAGCGCTGAGGTTTTTGCTGTCTCCCTCAACGTTGGTGGCGCGCATGATACCGTACTGGTAGAAACTGTCAACCCCTTTTATAGTAAAATTAGCTAACTCTTTTGTAGCTAGACATATTTTAAACAATTTCGTATAAAGCCGCTGCAAGCAATACCAGCCTAAACAATTTTGGTTTAATTAGAGTAAAAGTGGCTCATCCTATCAATCCACACCCAAAAATTGTTTGCCAACTATACTCAAGGTAATGTGTTCAAAAACCAGAGCTGATGAGTTGATCTATTCACCAAACCACGACCGAGCAGATTATCCGTGATCTACTCTCACCAGAGCAAAGCAAACCCAATTTTTAGCAGGACTATGCAACCTGTTGTCCATGTTTTCGGGACTCCCAGAGCGCAAGGACAGATATGACAAAGCCTGAAAATAACAAGATCGTCGATTTAGCCTCTAAACAAAAAGGCCCACGCAGGCAAATTGAGCCTCGATTTGAAAAATTACTGCAAAGTTGCCGTCAAATCACGATGAATCATACAGCAGAAATGCTGACCAACCTGTTCAACAATATTGATGATGCTTTCTTTGCTGCAGCAGACCAGGCAGAAACCAACAGCATCCAAACCATCTTCTTTGATGCCATGCGAGAGCTTCGCATGCAAAGAGCTTCTATTGAGCGAGCTTTTCATCAACATCTAGCACAACACTTTGAAAACCACCTTTATGGACCTCAAAACCAAAGCAGTAATGGATTTGAAGATATTACCGCAGACCAGCTCAACCTCGTGCAGCAAGAGGAATTTGAGCAAACCGTCCTGTTGACAAGCATTTCCAGTCGAGCAGTAGCCAAAAATAACGAAGCTTTATACAGCCTCAGCCAACGTTTTGCTTTATTGCTAAAAGCTGAGCGACTGCCTATTGAAAAAATCCCATTTGCCCCAGTGAGCATTGCAGAGTGTTTTGCAAAAGCTATTAGCGTCATAGCACTTAATAAGCGTATTAAAAAGGCTTTATTTGAGCTATTTGAGTTATACGTTATGAGTGAGCTAGCTACTGTTTATGAGGCACTTAATGACCGATTAATTGAGGCAGACATCTTACCGAACATTCGGTACAGCAAAGTTAAATCAACCATTACATCTCGCGGTCAAAGCTCTTCTCAGCCACAAAATCAACCGACAGCCAAACAAGCTACAACAGAGAGTACACCATTAACTACAAAGGTCTCTGCACCAACTTCACCACAGACAACAGCAGACAGTGAGCCTGGTTACAGTGAGAGCACCGCTGATCCCTCTCAAAAAGCCGCCACCTTATTCAATGCCATTCATGACCTGTTAGCTGACTATCGCGATATTTTTAGTGGCACCTCCCACCCAGTTGACGGACTAGGCACACCACAGTCTGCAACAGGTTCAGCTGTAAATCGTCCATTTCGAAGCATTCATCAGTTTAATGCTGATGTTGACAATAATACTCCAGACTATTCAACAACAGATGTCGTTGATGCCCTTAATACTCTGCAAAACCATGCTCAGCGGCCGCTAACTGAACCATTTCCAAAAGAGCAAGTTGTTAATGAGTTAAAGGAAGAGCTTGTTGCAACACTTAGCCAAGGCCATGAGCATGCGCAACCTATCGCTTCCAATGATGCAGATATTATTGATCTGGTAGGTATGCTCTTTGACTTTATTCTTGATGAACAAACCCTTCCAGATAAAGCCAAAGTCATCCTCAGCCACCTGCACACACCCTATCTCAAGCTTGCATTAATGGATAAGGCCCTTTTTACCCAACACACTCATCCTGCCAGGCGACTTCTCAACACCATGGCGCAAGCTGCCATAGACTGGGTGGAAAACAATGAAGATAGCCATGGAGTTATCGACAAAATTCAGTTTACTGTCCGTACAATACTTAATGAATTCAATACTGACATTGAGTTTTTCGAGTTGCTTTTCCAAGAGTTTGACCAGTTTATTAAACAACTGGAGCGACAAGCAGAAATCATCGAGCGACGAACGGTTGAAGCTGAAAAAGGACATGATCGCCTACAGGCAGCTAAAGAAGAAGCCAAGCAAGTTATTCAGCAGGCTATAGCCAGCTTCAAGTTCAAAGTACCTCAACCTATTCACCACTTTTTATTCTCGCTATGGCATGAAGTATTAGTGTTTCACTACCTGCGAAAAGATGACAAGCATAGTGAGTGGCAAAAAGCTCAAGACTTGGCTCATGAGCTTTTGTGGAGTATCTCACCCAAGTTAACACCAGGAGATAAAAACTTACTTCGGCAGTCTCAACCCCATCTGATTAATGAGTTGCGGCAGTTTATTCTTGCTTTAGGCGGCCACCAGGAAAGCTATATAAAAGAAGCCATGCGCCCGCTGGTCAGCTGTCAGCGCGCAGCACTAAATGCTATTGAGGAAGAAGTAATACACTCAGCGCCTTCAACTGCTACTAAGTCCGCTCAGGAAAAAGAAGAAGATATTACTAAGCACGAAGAAGCTAAAACCAGCTCAGCCGCAGTAGCTCCTCAAGACACATCAGATGCCATCTCTGATCCTGAAGCCGTTGAAGCGATAGAGCAGTCACTATCGCTCAAAGAGAAGTTAAGCAAGATTGACTACGGCACCTGGTTTTCATTTAAGGTGCAAGATGACTGGATTAGGCTAAAACTGTCCTGGTACAGCAATACGACCTTTCACTACATGTTTGTTGATAGCTCTGGGCACAAGACCATGGTTAAAACACTGAGTGAGCTGGTTGAAGACTTTCAAAGTAATAAAGCGGACTTTTATACATTACCCGCCAAAACCCCGTTGATGGATCGTGCATTAGAAAAGATTCACTCTTTTTTAAAGCAGCTTTCCCGTCCCAAAAAATCCAAAGAATGAAGGCTTAGGGTATGAATGATCGGCGCAAAGAACAGCGTATATCCATTGCACAACCGCTTGAGGTATACGATGTTCACACAGAGCATAAGCTTGGCTCATTAGTAGACCTGTCGTACAGCGGATTTATGCTGCTCACCACACAATCCATTTCACCAAGCCGCATTTTTCAATGCCGCCTACATCTAACCGATGTCCCTAAAGAAGAACGCACTCTTAACTTAGGTGTTGAATGCTTATGGGCCACCCCCAGCAATGCCCCCACCCTATTTTGGGCGGGGTTTCATATCATTGATATTAGCGAATCAGCTCAAAGTGCTTTAGAGCAGTTTATTGATGCTCACAGCGAAGCTTATCAAACCAGTGAGTTCAATAGCTAAATCAGCAAAGCCCTAATTTAACTGACTTAGAAACTGCTTACTCCTGGCGAAAGCTAATCTCATCATCCGCCAAGTAGGCAACTATCGTACTTCCTGGCGCAAACTGCCCCCCCAAAATATATTGAGCCAAAGGGTTCTCAAGCCAGCGTTGTATAGCACGTTTTAGAGGACGAGCCCCATAAACAGGATCAAACCCCACTTCAACTAACTTGACCATCACCTCACTACTGACCTGAATGTTTAAATCTAGATCAGCGAGACGACGCTTCAAAAGGTTGATCTGAATTTCCGCAATGCCTTTAATCTGCTCTGCGGCCAACGGATGGAAAACCACAAGCTCATCAATCCTATTAACGAATTCTGGCCTGAAGTGTGTTGCTACAATATCCATCAAGGTATTTTTTACCTTTTTAAAATCCTGTTCATCAATCCGTTGTAACACATCCGAACCTAAATTAGATGTCATCACGACAACCGAATTTTTGAAGTCAACGGTACGTCCATGACTATCTGTTAGCCGGCCATCTTCCAGGACCTGAAGCAAAATATTAAAGACATCAGGATGCGCCTTTTCCACCTCATCCAACAGAATCAAAGAGTAAGGTTTTCTTCTAACAGCCTCAGTGAGGTAGCCACCTTCTTCATAACCAACATAACCAGGAGGTGCCCCCACTAAGCGCGCTACAGAGTGCTTTTCCATAAACTCTGACATATCAATGCGCACCATGGCTTCTTCAGTATCAAATAGAAACTCAGCCAGCGCCTTACATAATTCTGTTTTACCAACACCTGTTGGCCCCAGGAACATAAACGAACCGTTAGGTCGGTTAGGATCAGCAAGCCCTGCCCGTGAGCGTCGTACTGCATTGGACACCGCTCGTACGGCCTCTTCCTGCCCCACAACACGGTGGTGCAGAGCTGACTCCATACGTAACAGTTTATCCCGCTCCCCCTCCAGCATTTTGGCCACAGGAATACCCGTCCACTTGGAAACCACTTCAGCGATTTCTTCTTCACTGACTTTGTTGCGCAGCAGCTTCATTGAACTCATCTCTGCCTGGCCTGCTAAATCAAGCTTTTTCTCCAGCTCAGGAATGCGCCCATACTGCAACTCAGACATCCGGGTTAAGTCTCCACTTCGCCTTGCTGCGTCCAGTTCAGTCCTAGCACGCTCCAAATCTTCTTTAACCTTTTGTGAGCCTTGCAAAGCTGCTTTTTCAGCCTTCCAGACTTCTTCAAGGTCAGCGAACTCTCGCTCAAGCCGTTCAATGTCACCTTCTAACTTTTCCAACCGCTTACGAGAAGCCTGGTCTTCTTCTTTTTTGAGTGCCTCTTGCTCAATTTTTAATTGGATTAAACGACGCTCAAGCTTATCCATAGATTCCGGCTTGGAGTCCATCTCCATCCGAATCCGACTAGCGGCTTCATCAATTAGGTCAATTGCTTTATCAGGTAGCTGCCGATCAGTTATATAACGATGGGATAGTTTCGCAGCTGCAATAATTGCTGAGTCAGTAATATTAACCCCATGGTGTACTTCATAACGTTCTTTCAAACCACGTAAAATGGCTATGGTGTCCTCTTCACTAGGCTCATCAACCAATACTTTCTGAAAACGTCGTTCTAACGCAGCATCTTTCTCAATATACTGGCGGTACTCATCAAGCGTGGTAGCACCAACACAATGTAGCTCCCCCCTGGCAAGCGCAGGCTTAAGCATATTGCCTGCATCCATAGCACCTTCAGCTTTACCAGCACCAACCATGGTATGCAACTCATCAATAAACAGAATGATGCGCCCTTCCTGCTTGGAAAGCTCATTCAGCACAGCTTTTAGGCGCTCTTCAAAATCACCACGAAATTTTGCTCCAGCAATCAACGCCCCCATGTCTAAGGCTAAAATCCGCTTATCTTTTAAGCCATCTGGGACTTCACCATTAATAATACGTTGCGCAAGACCTTCAACGATTGCAGTCTTACCCACCCCTGGCTCCCCAATCAACACTGGGTTATTTTTAGTCCTGCGCTGCAAAACCTGAACTGTGCGACGAATTTCATCATCTCGACCAATAACAGGGTCTAACTGACTTTTTTCAGCTCTTGCCGTTAAATCAATTGTGTACTTGTCTAATGCCTGACGATGCTCTTCAGCATTAGGGTCGTTAATCGACTCACCACCGCGCAGGTTAGCAATAGCATTTTGTAATGCCTGCTTACTGATACCCTGCCGACGTAATAACTCACCTAACGTCCCTTTATCTTCCATGACAACCAACAATAAGGTTTCACTGGAAATAAACTGGTCACCTTGCTGCTGGGCCTGCTTATCGGCCATGTTAAGTAAACGTCCCAGATCTGGTGACATTTGCACATTACCATCAGGGGTCTTCAAGGTAGGCAATCGGCTTAACGCTAAATCTAAGTCCTGGCGCAGCTGTTGGAGGTTGAATCCAACCTGCATTAATAAAGGCTTAACGGAACCACCCTGCTGCTCAAGCAGAGCCACCATAAGGTGCAATGGTTCTATGTAGTTATGGTCTTTACCTACGGCTAGAGACTGAGCATCAGCAATCGCTTCCTGGAGTTTTGCAGTCAGTCGGTCAATTCTCATCTTCGTTCACCCTATCTTTAGCAAACTGTTGATAAACCTGCCAAGCGATGGTGAGTATGCCCTGAACTCTCTTTTTTATTGATCGTTAGGAGTCAGACCATTTACTCCTTTGCCAATTAATACGGTACTTGGCGTTGGAATTCTGAAAAGGAGAAGCTATTAACTACCTGTGACTGTCCTTCTTCTCCGGACAGAATCTACTTGTTTACTAATATGGAGTTCAGAGAGGGGGATTCAAGGCCAGCAGGTTGAACCCAATGACCTTCGATAGGAGATTACTAAAAATCAGCAACTTAAAGAGCGTTGCCTAAGCAAACCAAATAACGCTAGCCATACGACCTGTTTGGTTTTCTCGTCGATATGAATAAAAGTATTCAGGCTGGCTATAGGTACACAAATTTCCACCATAGATCGCTTCTATTCCCAGAGAATACAAGCGTATTCGTGCTAACTCATATAAATCAGCATACCAGTGCCCTTTGCGCTGACTTGGTTGAAAGCAACGGTTTGTATCCTGGTGACCTGCAAAGGCCTGCATGACTTCTTCACCAACCTCATACTGCTGCTGACTAATGGCAGGTCCCAACCAGACCATAAGCTGCTCGGGGGGTTCCTCTAGAATATGAATGGTATTTTCAATAATACCTTCAGCCATTCCTCGCCAACCCGCATGAATAACAGCTACTTTGCTTCCACTCAGGTTAGTGACAAAAACCGGCAAACAGTCCGCCGTTAACACGGCACCCACAAGGTTAGGCTCCGTTATAATCACAGCATCAGCTGTACGTTCCTTGCCATCATTACAGGCATTAATCACTTCCACGCCATGCTCTTGCTTCAACCACTGGATGGGCTGGGAAAGCGCCCAGTCTTCCATTAAAAGTTTACGGTTTTCAGCAACACGGTCTTCATTATCCCCAACATGTAATGCCAGATTAAAGTAGCCATAAGGCGGTAAACTGTTACCTGATACCCGTGTAGTAACCAAAGCATGAACATTAGCCGGTGCAGGCCACTCTGCCAGCAAATAACGATGCTTGCATAGCTTTTCTGCTTTGGTTTCCACCTTCATTCCTATTCCTCTTCTATTGATAGGTATTGCACTTTTGATAGGTGTTACACTTAGCCTTGCTCAAACGCACTGATCAATTGCTGAAAATCTGCAGGGCGATCAACTTGCCACTCGCAGTATTCCTCTTGACTTGGGTGAATTAACCCCAAACGTCTGGCATGAAGGGCCTGTCGAGAAAAACCGTGCAACACAGACTGCAGCTGAGGTGAAGCACCCTTGGGTAGACGTAACCGGCCACCATAAAGCGTGTCTCCCACTAAAGGATAGTGCAAATAGCTCATATGTACGCGAATCTGATGGGTACGACCAGTTTCTAACTTCACTTTCACGAGCGTAGCTGAGTCAAAACGCTGTAAAACCCGATAGTGGCTCACAGCTGGCTTACCTGTTTCTACCACTGCCATTTTTTTACGGTCATGAGGGTGACGGCCAATGGGCTGCTCAACAGTCCCTCCAGCGGTCATAGCGCCATACACTAAGGCCTCATACTCACGACTCACTGTTCTAGCCTGAAGCTGCTCGACGAGGTCACAGTGCGCTGTTAAATTTTTAGCTACAACCATCAGGCCTGTCGTATCTTTGTCTAAGCGATGAACAATGCCTGCTCGCGGTACAGTGGCAAGCGCAGGACAATGATGTAATAAAGCATTCAACAATGTGCCCTGAGCATGCCCTGCCGCAGGATGCACAACCAATCCTGCAGGCTTATTGAGAACAATAAGATCATCATCCTCAAAAACGATATCCAGTGGAATATCTTCTGCAACCCAGCGCTCTTCAGCTTCCAGCGCTGCTTGTACAGTTAATGTTTCACCACCCAGCAGCTTATCTTTAGGTTTAGCCTGGTGTTGATCCACCTTCAGTTGTCCTGACTTTATCCAAGCCTGTAATCTTGATCTAGAATACTCACTGAAGCAGTGTGCTGCGATCTGATCCAAGCGTTGCCCACTCATCGTCATGGGCACTACTGCTTCTAATACTATCTGTGTTTCGTGCTGTGTATATTCAGTCATAAACCTGCTGTCATGTCGCAAAACCGTAATAGGTAGCTTTTATGCTTTGGATTCAATAGGTTGCTGTGGTTAAATAACACTAATCGTGGGTCATTGAGCAAATAATGCATAACCGATAAGGCTCGCCCCAGCAGCGCTGGCAGCAAGTCTATCATAGCCTTATCCAACTTAGTGCATCATCTGGGGGAGATACCAGCAAACAAGTTTTTGAAAAAAGCTTGGACTGGTTCAAACCTCATGTCACTGATCCGGTTGAACACTTAAGCAGAAAATTACAAGATAAACGGTTCACTGATTGCTGTTAAAGCACGAATCAATTCACTTAACCTGTTGGCCTACACGTTAAGTACTAATAGGGATAAGCACACAACATGCGTATTGCTAAACACTTAATCATTCTCAGCTTTATTAGCTTATTAGTAGCATGTGCCTCAGACTCCAAAAAAGAGATTGATGAAAGCCTGACTGAGTCAGAGCTTTATGAGCAGGCACAAGTGGCTCTTGATACCAGTAATTACAATGATGCAATTGATAAACTGAAAGCCCTGGAAGCCCGCTTTCCTTTTGGCTCCTACGCTGAGCAAGCCCAGTTGGACTTAATCTTTGCTTATTACAAAAACCAAGAGCAAGGATCCGCGATTGCCGCAGCAGACCGATTTATCCGCTTGCACCCCAACCATGAAAATGTTGACTATGCCTACTACCTGAAAGGCTTATCTTCATATACGGCTGATGTTGGCATTGTTGAGCGCTATGTTGAGATTGATATGAGCAAGCGTGACCCAGGCCAGGCACGAGACTCATTTAATGAATTTTCTGAACTATTACGCCGTTTTCCAGACAGTCGCTATGCACCAGACGCTCGAAAACGGATGATATTTCTTCGTAATCAACTCGCTGCCTATGAAGTGCATGTTGCAAACTATTACTTGAAGCGCAAAGCTTACGTGGCTGCCGCTAATCGTGGTAAATATGTGGTTGAAAACCTGCAAGAGACCCCAGCAGTGCCGGATGCACTAGCAATTATGGTCGAAGCATACCAGCACTTAGGCCTGACAGCTGCAGCGAACAATGCACTGGAAACGCTGAGATTAAATTCACCTAAACATAAATCCCTGGATGAGAACGGCAAATTCGTCAACTACAAGGTTTACCATGATGTTGACCCATCAATATGGAACATTATGAGCTTTGGCTTGCTAGATGACCCTGAAGATGTTGAGCCACCGTCTCGCCGGAAAAGTCGTGACCAATTAGATCTGGAAGCTGAAGTAGGCCATGAACGCTCTTGGCTAAACGTTATCAGTTTTGGCTTAATTGGTGATGATGGAGAAGAAAATTCCGAAACGTCTAAAACAGGCAAAACGGAAACAGCTGAAGATATCTTGCAGCGCGATGAGTAGTGTTATTCTTTCGTTAAAAAGCGGGGCTAATGCCCCGTTTTTTGTGTTCACTGCCTAGCGATGTGATTAGTAAGCTTCCTATTAATTAAGCCCACAAGAGACCGTCTACTCCCCTAATTTCCAGCCATTAGTCACAGGGTATCGCCTGTCTCGCCCAAATCCACGACGAGTAACTCTTACGCCAATAGCCGCTTGACGCCGCTTATACTCATTAATATCAACTAAACGCAGTACACGATAAACGTCGTCTTTTGCAAAACCCTGCTCGACAATAGCATCAGCACTTAAATCATGCTCTATATAGTTCGCTAAAATAGCATCCAGCACATCGTAACTTGGTAAGCTATCTTCGTCTACCTGACCTGGCGCCAACTCAGCCGATGGCGGTCGGGTTATAACCCGCTCAGGAATAACAGGCGAGATTGTATTTCGATACCGCGCCAACTCAAAAACCAATGTTTTTGGCACATCTTTTAACACATCAAAGCCACCAGCCATATCACCATACAGCGTGGCATAACCAACAGCCATTTCACTTTTGTTACCCGTTGTCAGTACCAAATAGCGCTTTTTATTAGAAAGCGCCATCAGTAGTACACCCCGACAACGTGCCTGAAGGTTTTCTTCTGTCGTATCTCGAGTCGTGTCTTTAAACTCATCTGATAGGGCTGACATAAATGCATCAAACATAGGTTCAATAGGCAGCACTTTGTAGTCTACCTTTAATGCTTTTGCTTCAGCCTCAGCATCTTCCAGACTCATGGATGAGGTATAGTGGTAAGGCATCATAATGGCAGACACACGCTCATGGCCCAGCGCATCGACAGCAACAGCTAAGGTCAGTGCGGAGTCAATACCACCAGACAATCCTAAAATAACGCCCTTAAAGCCATTCTTTTCGACATAGTCTCTTACACCCAACACCAATGCCTGATAAATACTTGGCATTTTTGCTGGTGGATCAACTTGTTTTCCAGCCTCAATAGACTTTGATGTTAAGTCAACCTCAACAGGGTAAAGCCCTTCTTGATAATAGTCTCCACCTACTGCTATGACACCATCAGCACTCATCGCAAAGGAGCCACCATCAAATACCAGCTCATCTTGCCCTCCCACTTGGTTAACATAAATCATGGGAAGTTGGCTTTCAGTACAGCGCTGTCTAGCAACTTGCTGGCGATCCGCTACTTTATCCATATGAAAGGGAGAAGCATTTAAGCACAATAGTAACTCTGCACCTGCTTGCTTAGCTGACTGGACAGGACCTGGCTCCCAGATATCTTCACAAATACAAAGCCCGATCTTAACGCCATTATGGTCATATACTGTGGTTTCATGGCCTGGTGTAAAGTAACGTTTTTCATCAAATACTTGATAGTTCGGTAGCAATTGCTTGGCATAGCGGGCTTTAATCTTGCCATCCCTTATCACTACAGCCTGGTTTTGACCATCAAAGGGCAAGCCAATAACAATATCAATTCCAGTTACCTCTCCTAGCTGGGTTAATGCCTTCTCAACCCTCAATTGCATACTGTCTCGTAAAAGCAAGTCTTCTGGCGGATAGCCACACACACTTAATTCAGAAAATACGATGATTTCTGCTTGATATAACTGCTTTGCCTGCTCAGCAGCTGCAATAATTTTTTTCGTATTACCCTGAATATCCCCAACTAAAAAATTCAGTTGAGCCATGACAATCGAAAGCTTCGCGGACATAAAAACCCTAGTGGTCAATTGAAAAGTTTGCGCTATTTTGGGGGAAACAAAGCACGCTGTAAAATAGCTTAATACGTTACATCATCAACAGTGTTTTTAGTATA
Organism: Zooshikella ganghwensis DSM 15267; assembly: GCF_000428585.1. Classification (GTDB taxonomy): domain Bacteria; phylum Pseudomonadota; class Gammaproteobacteria; order Pseudomonadales; family Zooshikellaceae; genus Zooshikella; species Zooshikella ganghwensis. Next base: position 124,287 of record NZ_AUAF01000001.1, read on the forward strand.
GCGACTTCCCCTTTTTCATCACTGAGCTGCCACCTTGAGCAAACATTCATTTGCTACACTGAACTCAAAAGAAAAACCAGAGCACTGAAAGCGACTTTACGCTTGTCTTATTCACTTTCAAAATACTCAATAACATCCCGATGCCGGTCACTGTCTACAACAACGAATTATCCAATCGACGATTTCATGCACTGAGGGTATATAATCTATATCGCGCGATTTTAGGCCTACTTTTCATCGCTGCGGCATTCAGCCCTATCGGCAAAGAGCTGATCACACCAGATACATCAATCCATTTCAAAGTATTTGCATTTATTTACCTTGGCATCAATATGCTGATCATTGCTATCAGTAGAAAGCCGCCAAATACGATACAGATTTTTACTATTGTCTGTTTGGATATTGTTTTACTAAGCTTGCTTTTTTATTTAAGTCGTAAACAGGCAACAGGCTTGGGCAACCTGTTAATTGTTTCTGTTGCAGCAGGCAATATCTTATTAAAGGGGCGAACCGGTATTGCCATTGCGGCACTGGCTACCCTATGTATTATCGCTCTGAGTATTTATCAAACGCTGGTTCCCGACCAACAAAGCAAATCAATTAATGCTGGTCTGTTAGGTGCAATTATCTTTGCAACAGCCATTTTTGTGCAAAGTCTATCTGAGCGGATTCGACGTAGTGAGGAGCTTGCCAGGCAGCGAAGTACTGAGTTCTATAACCTGCAAAAGCTTAATCAGCTAATCATCCAGCGTATGCGAACAGGCATTCTGGTCATTGATGCCCATGAACGTATTATTATGATGAACCAAGCCAGTCACTTTTTTTTAAATAGCCCTGTGCAAACGCCCACCCTGCTTCAGGTTTCTCCTGACTTACATGCCTGTTACCAACAGTGGAAAGAAAGTCCTGAGCAAACGCCTAAACCCTTTCAAACCAGTCCAGATCGCCCTAAAGTGCAGTCAAGTTTCACTCAGATATACGACAATGAGTCGAGTAAAGTAATTATTTTTCTTGATGACCTGACAGCACTAAATCAGCAAGCTCAGCAGCTCAAACTCGCATCTTTGGGAAAACTTACTGCGGCCATTGCCCACGAGATCCGCAACCCGCTTGGCGCTATTAGTCATGCTGCACAATTACTGAATGAGTCAGACCAGTTAAACAATGCTGATCAGCGGCTCATTGAGATCATTCAAAATCACTCACGGCGGATGAACATCATTATTGAAAATGTTCTGCAACTTACTCGTCGTAAAACCAGTAATCCTCAAGCTCTTTTACTCAATGACTGGATTAAGCAGTTTTTGACAGAAGAACCCTTTCCAGGCTTCAGTAACCCAGTCATTAGCTTCCTCCCCTCCCCTCTACCCATTCAGGTTATGGCTGACCCCGACCAGATCACTCAAGTTGTCACGAATCTTTGTCAAAATGGACTACGTTATAGCTTTAAGAAGAATCAGCAAGCCACGCTACAATTACATACAGGGTTACGAGAAGATAACGGTCTACCGTATCTTGATATCACTGACAACGGACCAGGTATGAAACCCGAGGTTAGAAACCACTTATTCGTACCCTTTTATACCACTGAACCAAGAGGCACAGGTCTAGGGTTGTATATATCCAAAGAGCTATGTGAAGCCAACCAGGCAACCCTAGAGCTAGTTCAGTACGAACCAGGCTGTACCTTCAGAATCACATTCACTCATGGTCAACAAGAAAGCTTGTATTTAAACGATACCGATGAATAACCCAAAAGTTCTCATTGTTGATGATGAACCCGATATTCGAGAGTTACTGGAAATTACTCTAGGCCGCATGCGTCTTAATACTTTAGCTGTCGATAGCGTCAGTAGCGCAAAGTCTGCCCTGGCCGAGGATACATACAACCTTTGTCTTACTGATATGAACTTACCTGACGGTAACGGCATCGATTTAGTTAAGCATATTAGCCAACACTACAGTGATATGCCCGTTGCGATGATTACAGCCTATGGCAGCATGGATACGGCAATTGAAGCCCTGAAAGCTGGAGCCTTTGACTTCGTCAGTAAACCTATTGATTTACAACGACTTCGAGAGCTTATTAACAATGCCCTGCAGCTTGTTACCCCAATAGCAGATACCACCATTAACAAACAAACTCAGCTCCTAGGGCAGTCAGCCGTTATGATTCAGCTGGGAAAACAAATCATCAAACTGGCCCGAAGCCAAGCACCTGTTTACATCAGTGGTGAGTCAGGAACAGGTAAAGAAATGGTGGCTCGTTTGATTCATGAGCAAGGCCCCCGTGCCGACCAGCCTTTTATTCCAGTTAACTGTGGTGCAATTCCTTCAGAGCTGATGGAAAGTGAATTTTTTGGTCATAAAAAAGGTAGCTTTACAGGTGCTACCAATGATAAAGAGGGCCTTTTTCAATCAGCGGATGGAGGTACTTTATTTTTAGATGAGGTTGCAGATCTTCCTGCCCCCATGCAAGTAAAACTGCTACGTGCTATTCAAGAAAAAGCTATTCGTCCAGTAGGAAGTCAGCAAGAACTCAAAATTAATACCCGTATTCTGAGCGCTACCCACAAAGACCTCGCTGAGATGGTGGCTAATGGTCAATTTAGACAAGACCTATTTTATCGTATTAATGTGATTGAACTTAATGTCCCTCCGCTCCGCGAGCGACAAGAAGATATTCTACTCCTGGCCAACTTCTTTTTAAGGCAACTTGCAGAGTCATGCCAAACACCCCCACCTCACCTTACTCCTGAGGCTGAAAAAGCACTACTTGCTTATAATTTTCCAGGCAATGTTCGAGAGCTAGAAAACATTTTAGAGCGTGCTTTTACATTGTGTGAAGCAGATGAAATATCAGCAAGTGACTTAAAATTAAATGTTGATAGCGCCACACCTGCTACCAGTATCACACCAGATTCTGACCAACAATCCGTAACAACAGAATCACCTATCCCTCTTGATGGAAGCCAGTCGCTAGAAGATTATTTAGCGGAGTTGGAACGTAAAGCCATTGTCCAGGCACTTGAAGAGTCTCGCTGGAACAAAACAGCCGCCGCAAAAAAATTAGGGATAACTTTCCGCGCACTTCGCTATCGCCTGAAAAAGCTAGGATTAGACTAGGGCCTGTTAACACTATTTGAATATCACTGTTATGACGGTAAAAGCACTAATCTAGGCGCGAAGCGTGAAGTTTAGTTGTTCTAAATGAACAATGAGCAACAACGAGTAGTGCTTTTACCGTCATAACCCTTCGGGCCGTGATTATTTTTCCACCTAGCAGTGTTACAAGTCATTTATGTAGAATGACTACACAGCATTCCTTGTGCCTTGCTAGGCGAAAAAATAGTCTACGGCAGTGGTGATTCAAATAGTGTTAACAGGCCCTAGCCAAAACTGAGCTAAATCAACGTTAACC
>NZ_AUAF01000002.1 GCF_000428585.1 Zooshikella ganghwensis DSM 15267
AAACTAATTACTAAAAATCAAATTATTCTTGTCGTCTTTCAAGCTGTTCTTGATATCTGACATAATTTTTTATCATTTCTGCGTTCATACCAACTGTATCTACACAATAACCTTTAGCCCAAAAATGATTTCCCCAGTAAGGCCTTTGTTTCAAATCTGCTCATGTGTCTTTCCTTTACTCAGTTATGGGGATAACCAAGTAAACGAATACCATGAGCAGATCATTCAGGCATAGCCTTTCGCTGACGATGACCACGCCCATAGGACGTGGTTTTTATTTATTAATAAACACGCTACCGCTCAGAGATTTACAGTTATATCCCCAAAAACTCTACGCAAACCATAAAAGCTACTTTATATAGCTTTAACTAGGTTTTCATGTACACTTATTAACTGGTTTTTACTTAAAAAGCTAAGCAGAATAATACAGCGCTCATCACCAGACTTATTCAAATATATACCTTGTAGATATTTAAATGGACCTTCTTTAAACTCTACTAATTGGTTTATTTTAAATTTTGCTTTTGGCTCAGCGCATAATAAAGCTTCCTGACGTTTTATTCGCTCAATTAAATCATCACTCGCTTGTGCGTGATTAATGCCAAAACGAACAAAGTTTGCCACACCTCTTGTTGAACGTACTTTGGTATAATTTATACCTTCAACTCTTTCATTATTTAAAAAAACATAGCCAGGAAATAAAGGCTCTTTTTTTACTTTTCCTGCCTTATCAAGCTTATCAATCCAAGGGCAGTACACAGTAAAGTTTTGATTTTCTAAATGGGCTACAGCCCGCCCCTCTTCACGTGGCTTTGTTTTCAATAAATACCACATATTTAACTATCCTTGTCTTAGAAAGAGAAGAGTTCTTTCACAATATTCTGAACAGCAACAGATGGTGATTTTGCCTGAGTTACAGGTCTGCCTATCACTAAATAATCTGCATTATTTTTTACAGCCTCAACAGGTGTCATGATCCGACGTTGATCATCTAAACTATTCTCTTTCAATCGTATGCCTGGGGTTACTGTTAGAAAATCTTTATGCGTATGATTCTTAATACTAGATGCTTCAAAAGCTGAACAAACGATACCATCAACACCACAGTTGTAGGATAATTTGGCGAGTGCTAGTGCATATTCTTCAGGGGTAGTAGTATAGCCAAGCGTTTGAAAATCAGAACTATCCATGCTAGTTAAAACAGTAACCGCTATTAGTAGTGGTTTATGCGGAGATTTGTCTATAGCTTCTCTACAAGCAGCTAGCATTCGCTGCCCACCTGAAGCATGAACATTCACCATCCATACCCCTAAATGGGCAGCAGCTCTTACAGCTTTGGCTGTCGTTGTTGGAATATCATGAAATTTTAGATCTAAAAAAACTTCAAAGTTCTTTTGCTGAAGCTCTTCTACAATAGCAGGGCCACAGGTAGTAAAAAGCTCTTTACCTACTTTAACACGGCATACCTCGGGATCAAGCTGCTGAGCCATATCTAATGCAGCTTGCTTAGTTGGGTAGTCCAGTGCAACAATGATTGGAGACATGCTTAAACCCATTTACCTGCAGTTTCAAATCAACGCCAGAAATTAAGCTGCGAGATAATATCAGAATTGACTTTGCAAGTCTTCTCTTACTAAAGTGCAAAATACATAAAATACATAAAATACATACTACTTAATATACCAAACAATGCACAATTCTAAATGGATTAACAGTCAAGGTTAAATTAAAAACAATAAACTGAAGTTAACATCTAATAAGTAAACACTATATTAATTACAATTTAATACAGTTTTATTGCCCTTCAATACCTCTAATAGGCTTGACTTTTCCCCACTGATGGCAACTAGGACATAACCAATGCAACTCCTTTCCTGCAAAACCACAGTGGTGACAGCGATAGATTGGTTTATTTTCGACCAAACGTTCTGTCAGCTCACGCAATAAACCCAAGTTCTTTTTTGCTTTTCCTTCTGTATTAGCAATATGCAAGTCAATAAGAGCATTTAATCCTCGCAATGATGGACGCTGAACAAGTTGTTCAGCAATAAATTTACCTGCTGCTTTATCACCCTCTTTTTCCCGAATAGTTTGAGCTAGTGCTAATACAACTGAAATAGAAGGATACTCTTTAAGACATTTTGACAAATACCCATTAATCCCAAAGAGTGTTTTTGCCTTTTGATCACATTCTATTAACAAGGGGACAGACTCAGAAATAAAGTCAGGATCTTGATGAAAAATTTGTTGCAATATCTTAATCGCTTCTTTGAAATTTTCCTGCTCAAATTCTAAACGTCCTAAGATCAAGTAGGCACGAGCACAACATTTATCGTATTTCATTGCACGCTTTATAGCTTGTTTTGCAGCACTATAGTCCTGCCTTCTTATACATAGCTCAGCTTGCTCACAACAGAAGTGTGCTAAAAGGGTGATATAACGTTGTCCATCATAAGAAACTAATTGATCTGCAATATTGATTGCTTCTTCCCACTCTTTTTCTTGCTGATAGATCTCAACCAAAGCCTGTAAAGCGGTGTACTTTAAATCATGCCCAGACTTGACAACCTCTAAAAATAAGGACTCTGCTCTATCAAGCACACCTGCCGATAGATAGTCTCTTGCTAGCTCAAGCTGTACCTGCAAAGACTGCTTGCGATTTAAGCTAGGACGTGCCAATAAGCTTTGATGAATTTGAATTGCTCGTTGCACTTCACCACGCCGGCAAAATAGTCGACCTAAAGCAATGCAAGTTTCAAACGCCTCATGACTATCAGGATTAATCTCTAGTGCTTTAATAAAAATATCAATTGCTTCATCAGTTTGCTCATTTAGCAAGTAATTCAAACCAATAAAGTATTCCTTTGATAGTCGGTCCTTAACTCGTTGTTGTCTTTTCTTACGGTCCCAACGCCCCAACACATATCCAACAGCAATAGCTGTGAGTACCATTCCAAATAGCAATGACTCAGACATTCACTTGCACCTTACAGTGTGCTTGTCCTGATTTTTTGTAATTCTTCATCTCGACTTTTGAGTTTCTTTTCTAGCCGACGAATTTTATGCTTAGCTAACATGATAATCATCAAAGCCGATAAGAGTCCCAAGATACCACCGACAACAAACGATACAATAATAAGCCATGGTAAAGAGAGTCCAGGAAATGAAAAACCCACAAGGCTTAAGTCGACAAGTAGTGTATTACTGCTAATAAAATCAGCCATCACTAAAGCGAGCGCTAATGCGACAAGAACAGCTCCAATCCACTTAAACCAAGATACAAACCGTTTTAACATGAATAAAACTCACTGGTTGATTACACTATGCAAGGCATTATAGGGTTAAATAACAGATAAAAAAAACGGTACTATCAAAAGATCATACCGTTTCATAATGAATTTTTAATGGATGCTTAATAGCCAGCCACTAAGCCTTTATTTACTCGCTCTCTCAGCTCTTTACCAGGCTTAAAATGAGGTACATATTTTCCTTCCAACATAACAGCCTCCCCTGTTTTGGGGTTTCGGCCTACCCGTGGTTCACGAAAATGGAGAGAAAAGCTACCAAAGCCACGTATTTCAATGCGGTCACCACTCGCTAACGCATATGACATTTGTTCCAGCATTGTTTTAACCGCTAATTCAACGTCCTTGAGAGACAGTTGCGGTTGCTGTTCAGCAATGCGTTCGATTAATTCTGACTTGGTCATGCAGGCATCCTCACCTTGGTCATATGGCACCCTAACTAACATAGCCAAGAAATCAATTTTATTCAAGTAACTATCTGATTATAAAGGATATATCGTAGTCAAAGCACAGTACAAAACAGGTACAGCACAGAAGAAGTACAACATTTGCATTAAATATTATCTCCTTCACAACAAAAAAAGGGGTGACCTAATGGCCCCCCCTTTTTATAGTCTCTTAGAAAGATTACGAAGAGAACTTAGTCCTTGCTATCCATTTGTGCTTTGATCAAGTCACCAATAGTAGTAGGTCCTGCAGCTTCCATTTCTTGCTTACGCAACTCTTTCAATGCAGCTTTCTCATCAGCTTCATCTTTTGCTTTGATTGAAAGACTGATTACACGGTTTTTGCGATCGATACTGATAATTTTCGCATCGATAGCATCACCTTCTTTCAGTGCATTGGAAGCATCTTCAACACGGTCACGACTGATTTCTGAAGCCTTCAATGTACCTTCAACTTCTTCTGCAAGCTGAATCGTAGCGGCTTTAGCAGTCACTTCTTTAATGACACCATTAACAATCGCACCTTTCTCATGCTTAGAAGCGTACGCTGCAAATGGATCTTCTTGAAGCTGCTTGATTCCTAGAGAGATACGCTCACGCTCAGGATCGATCGATAGAATAACGGTTTCAAGCTCTTCGCCTTTCTTGTACTTACGAACAGCCTGCTCGCCTGCTTCGCTCCAGGAAATGTCAGACAAGTGAACCAAACCATCAATAGCACCATCTAGACCAATAAAGATTCCAAAGTCAGTAATAGATTTGATTGTGCCAGAAACTTTGTCGCCTTTGTTGTACTTAGTAGAGAACTCTTCCCAAGGATTTACTTTACACTGTTTGATACCTAGGGAAATACGACGACGCTCTTCATCAATATCCAGCACTTGAACTTCAACTTCATCACCCAAAGAAACCACTTTAGAAGGATGAATGTTCTTATTAGTCCAATCCATTTCTGAAACGTGAACCAGACCTTCAACACCTTCTTCCAGCTCAACAAAGCAGCCGTAGTCAGTTAGGTTAGTTACACGACCGGAAGTACGTGTACCTTCAGGGAAACGCGCTTTAACTGCAACCCATGGATCTTCACCCAACTGTTTCAGGCCAAGCGATACACGGTTACGATCACGATCGAACTTCAATACTTTAACGTTGATTTCATCACCCACATTCACAATTTCACTTGGATGCTTGATGCGCTTCCAAGCCATATCAGTGATGTGCAACAGACCGTCAACACCGCCTAGATCAACGAATGCACCGTAATCAGTCAAGTTCTTAACGATACCTTTAACTTCTTGACCTTCTTGCAATGTAGCTAACAATGCTTCACGCTCAGCACTGTTTTCAGCTTCAAGCACACTACGGCGAGAAACAACAACGTTATTACGCTTTTGATCCAGCTTGATCACTTTGAAGTCAAGCTCTTTACCTTCAAGGTGAGTAGTATCACGAACAGGTCTAACGTCAACTAGTGAACCAGGTAGGAATGCACGAATAGAGTTAATATCAACTGTAAAGCCACCTTTAACTTTACCATTGATAATACCTTTAACCACTTCATCCGCTTCAAACGCCGCTTCAAGTTCTTTCCAAGCTTCAGCACGTTTTGCTTTTTCACGAGACAAGCGGGTTTCACCGAAACCATCTTCTACAGTATCCAGAGCAACCTGAACTTCATCACCTACTTGAATAGTCAGCTCACCGCTTTCACTCAAGAACTGCTCACGAGGAATCACACCTTCAGACTTCAAGCCAGCATGAACAGTGACCCAGTCCTGATCGATGTCAACCACTACTCCACTGATAATAGAGCCTGGTTGCATGTCTAATTCTTTTAAACTTTCTTCAAATAATTCTGCAAAGCTTTCGCTCATTACACATACCTACTAGTTGACTGAGTAGCATAGAGCACCCTTAACTTAATAAATGGATGATACACTACGGTGGCCGCAGGACCAGCATCTGCGGGTTGTCCAATAATTAAACAGCACACCGCGCCGCTGGCTCCACAGTGTGCTGCTTACCTTTTCATTTAAATAAACTTGTTATAGCAGACCTTTGCGCTTCAGGTGCGTTTTTATTTCAACCAAAACCTCATCAACAGTCAGAGGTGTTGTATCAATAATGATTGCATCTGCTGCAGGCAGCAAAGGTGCGATAGCGCGCTCACTGTCTCGCCTGTCTCGAGCAACGATATCCTCAAAAATGCGCTGGATGTTAGCATCAATACCTTGTGCTTGCAATTGTTTAAGCCTTCGTTGGGCGCGCTCTTCAGCTGAAGCGGTTATAAAAAATTTAATATCTGCATCAGGAAAGACAACCGTACCCATATCTCGACCATCAGCCACTAACCCCGGTGATTGTGCAAATCCCTGTTGCCTAGTGAATAAATTATCTCGAACTTCAGAAATTGCTGCCACTTTTGATGCAGATAAACTCACCTCTTCAGTTCTGATTTGTAGGCTAACATCTTCTTCAACAAGAAAAATCTGCATTTGTGATGATTCGTTACAAGTACGAAAAGACACATCTAAATTTTTCGCCAGTTTAGATAGTGCAGCAATATCATCCAGTGCGATCTGTGCTTTTAGTGCAGCTAACGCGGTTAACCGATAAAGCGCACCACTATCCAGCAAGTGCCAACCAAGTTGCTGAGCCAACAGGCTACTAACAGTACCTTTCCCTGAACCACTGGGACCATCAATAGTAATAACAGGTACTTCACTCATTACTCAGCTGACTCCACGGCAAGATCAAAGCCTGTTACTTTTGCAAGCTCAATGAAATTTGGAAATGAGGTCGCTACATTGGCACAGTTTGCTATTTCAATGGCACCTCTTGCCCGCAGTCCTGCAACCGCAAATGCCATAGCAATACGGTGATCTCCTAAGCTATCAACCTGACCACTTTGCAATGTCTGGCCACCCTTGATGATAATACCATCGGGCGTAGTTTCGACATGAGCCCCCAACACTTCAAGCCCATCAGCCATCGCTTGAATACGGTCACTTTCCTTGACTCGTAACTCACTGGCACCGCGAACAGTCGTAGTGCCTTGCGCATTAGCAGCAGCAATACAGAGTACAGGGAACTCATCAATAGCTAGTGGGACTTGGTCTTCCGGGACATCAATCCCTTTAAGTTGAGCTGCACGCACACGAATATCCGCAACAGGCTCCCCGCCTACTTCACGTTCATTTTCAAGAGTAATATCCCCCCCCATTAGGCGCAAAATATTAATCACACCAATACGTGTGGGGTTAATTCCAACATGCTTAATCAATAACTCTGAGCCTGGCACAATGGATGCCGCTACCATGAAGAATGCTGCTGAAGAAATATCAGCTGGCACTTCAATTTTACATGCAGACAGCTGACCACCACCTTGGATAGTGGCGGTATTACCATTAACCTCAACGGGATAACCAAACCCCGTCAACATGCGTTCAGTGTGATCACGTGTTGGAGCAGGCTCAGCGACTGTTGTCTTACCCTCAGCATACATACCCGCTAACAACAAACAGGATTTAACCTGAGCACTCGCCATAGGTAATGTATAGTTTATGCCTGCTAATTGATTCCCACCCTCTATTCTTAAAGGGGGACGACCTTCGTCCTCAGTGTTAATAACCGCACCCATTTGCTGCAAAGGCACGGCAACTCGGTTCATAGGTCTTCCAGAAAGAGAGCCATCACCCGTCAAGGTAACATCAAACTTCTGCGCCGCTAGCAGCCCCGCAAATAAACGCATTGCGGTACCTGAGTTACCTAAATAAAGCGGACCAGGTGGTTGCTTAAGTCCATGCAAACCTACCCCATAAATAGTGACTTTACCCTGGTGAGGGCCTTCAATCACGACCCCCATATCTCGGAACGCTTGCAGCGTAGCCAGACTATCTTCACCTTCTAAAAAGCCCTCTATTTCAGTCACGCCCTCTGCTAGCGACCCCAGCATAATAGAGCGGTGAGAAATAGACTTGTCTCCAGGAACACGAATTTCTCCTGACAATGGACCGGCTGGATGACTGATATACCGAATTTCTTGCTGTTTCATAGGCTCCACATAGGCACGACGGGCCAACATTTTACTAAAGTGTTCACGAGCAACTTTAGCTCGGGTAAAAACGCCCAGCATATACTGGCTATCTTCTGTTTCAACAGCCTTCTGCAGTTTGCATAAATCAGCTGTAAAATCATTAAGCGCACGCAATACAGCACCTTTATTGGCAACAAAAATATCGTGCCACATGGTCGGATCACTGGCAGCAATCCGCGTAAAATCACGGAAACCACCCGCTGCATAGCGAAAAATATCCTGATTATCCCGCTCAGTTGCCAACGTATCAACCAGCGAAAAGGCAAGGAGGTGAGGTAAATGACTGGTCACTGCAAGCACTTCATCATGCCGCTGAATATCCATTTGCAATACATCAGCACCCATTCCCTGCCACAACTGACGTACACGTGACAACGCCTGGTGATTCACCATCGCATGAGGTGTCAAAATCACTTTATGATTGACAAACAGGTCGGGATTTGCGGCTGTCACACCACTTTTTTCTGAACCCGCGATAGGGTGTCCTGGAATAAAGTTTTCAGGCCATTCACCAAAAACAGCTTCTGTGGCATCAATTAAACACCCTTTGGCGCTGCCCACATCAGTGATGATTTTATCTTGCCAGCCTTCTACTTCAGCAAGTGATTGCAACACCTGCTGCATGCGCAACATGGGGACTGCTAACACAATGATATCCGCCGCTTTTACCGCATCAGCAAACGGCAAGTAATCATCAATAACCTGTATTGCTTTGGCTATTTTTAGGGCCTGTTGATCGAGATCGACACCTAACACACGGTGACAAAGCGACCGCTGTTTTACAGCCGTCGCAACTGAACCACCAATCAAACCTAGCCCAATCACTGCCAGTGTTTGCTTTGACAATGGTTTCATCAGAAAGCCATTTGGCACTGTACTACTCATAATGCTTTACTGCTCATCGTCCACAAACTCACTCAACACGTTTCATCTAGCAATATAGGTAATTTCGAGGTTGCTTGAAAGTTAGAGTGTCTGCTTAAGTGCTTCAATAAACTGCTCATTTTCTTCGGGCAGTCCAATAGATATGCGTAAATGGTGAGCCATACCATAGTTCGCTACTGGACGAACAATCACTCCTCGCTGAAGCAGCTGCTGATTAATACTCCCAGCATTCTCACCAAAGTCAGCCGTTATAAAATTTCCTTTTGAAGGAATATAGCTAATACCAAGAGCATTAAACGCTGATGTAATTTGCATCATACCTTCATGGTTAATCTGACAGGCCTTTGCTAAATACGCCTGATCCTCAAGTGCTGCTTCAGAAGCCGCTAGCGCAATACTATTTACATTAAAAGGTTGGCGAACTCTGTTTAACAAGTCTGTTATTACAGGTGACGCAACTGAATAACCAACACGTAAGCCTGCAAGCCCATAAGCTTTAGAAAACGTACGACATACCACAAGGTTAGGAAAACCCTGCTGAAGTAATAAGCCGTTAGGATAGTCTTCACCCCCAACGTACTCAAAATAGGCTTCATCAAGCACAACTATAACGCGTTTAGGTACTTGCTCAAGGAACTTAACTAACTCTCTTCGAGAAAAACAGGTCCCCGTAGGATTATTTGGGTTAGCTAAAAAAACCATCGCAGTTTTTTCATTAACCACCTTCGCCATGGCGTCAAGGTCATGCCCCCACTCCCGTGCAGGCACTACAACAGCTTTCCCACCAACGGCCTGGGTAACAATGGGATAGACAATAAATGCATACTGGGAAAATACGACTTCTGAGCCAGGAGCCACAAATGCACGCGCCAAAAGATCAAGTACATCATTAGAGCCATTCCCTAATGTAATCTGGTCGAATGCCACATTAAGGTGAGCACACAATGCACTTTTCAGGTTAAAGCCATTACTATCTGGATAACGAGTCAAATCACTTTGAGCATTAGCAATCGCTTTCAGGACCTTAGGGGAAGGCCCTAAAGGATTCTCATTACTTGCCAGCTTAACAATACTCTCTGGCGCCAAGCCCAGTTCACGGGCAACCTCTTCAATGGGTTTACCTGGCACATAAGGTTGTAACTGCCTAACCCCCGGTACTGCCAGCTGTGCATAGTCCACTGACATAGCCACTCCCTAATCATTATTATTGATGTGTTTTACGGTTAAAGAACCCCTTGAGGATAAGAACCTAAAATCTTTAGATCAGAAGCTTTAGCAGCTACATTTTTCATAACTTCTGCAATTTCAGGTTCTTGAACATGGCCTAAAAAGTCAATAAAAAACACATAATTCCACGTACCTGTGTTTGAAGGACGTGTTTCCACACGAGTTAAGTCAATGTTTCCTTTGTGAAAAGGTTCTAGCAGCTCATGCAAAGCACCTGGTTGGTTACGCATTGATACCATGATTGACGTTTTATCTTGTCCACTAGGTAGCGCTTCTTGGGTTCCAATAATTAAAAATCGTGTTGAATTATCCGGACGATCTTCAATTTTTTCAGAGACCTTTTCTAACTCATAAAGCTCAGCCGCCATATCACCCGCAATTGCAGCAGAGTGCCATTCACTTTTAATACGCTTTGCAGCCTCCGCATTACTATTCACAGCAACACGTTCAGCACCTGGATAATAAGAGTCCAGCCATTTACGACATTGCGCTAAAGACTGAGCATGTGAGTAAATACGAGAAATTTTTTCACGGCGAGTGTGTTCTGAAACCAGTAAGTGATGATGAATGCGTAGCTCAACTTCTCCACATATTTTTAGTGGTGACTCCATAAACGAGTCAAGAGTATGATTAATAACTCCTTCCGTTGAGTTTTCGACAGGAACAACACCATAGTTAACCGCTCCTGCGAGCACCTCCCTAAACACTTCATCAATCGTTGCCATGGGCACACTTACAGCTGAATGCCCAAAATGCTTAATGGCTGCTGCTTGGGTAAATGTCCCTTCTGGCCCAAGGTAGGCCACATGAATAGGCTGTTCCAGCGCTAAACATGCAGACATAATTTCCCGAAACAAACGAGCCACTTCTTCATCATCAAGAGGCCCCTGATTATTCTGCATGATGCTACGCAGCACTTGAGCTTCACGCTCTGGCCGATAAAAAAAACTATCACCTTCCAGCTGCTTGACTTGGGCTACACCCTTCGCACAATCAGCACGCTCACTAATCAACGTCAGTAATTTGCTATCAATTGCATCAATTCGATTGCGTAACTCTTTTAATTTTTGCTCAGTTTCAGACATACTTTTTTTCAACCGCAGCGTTTCTCGAAATCTTTCATAAAAGTAATCAGTGCATCTACCGCTTGCTCAGGTACTGCATTATAGATAGAAGCACGCATTCCTCCCACCGAGCGATGACCTTTTAGGTTCATCAGCTTATTTGCTTCCGCTTCTTGTAGAAACCGAGCATCTAGGGTGTCATCTTTTAAAATAAAGGGTACGTTCATCCAGGAGCGACAGTCAGGGTCAATAGGATTATGGTAAAAGTCACTCTCATCAATAAAGCGATATAATTTTGTGGCTTTTCGCTCATTGATTTCAGCCATTGCTGTAAGCCCACCCTGGCGCTTCAACCACTTAAACACTACCCCTGACAAATACCAGGCAAATGTTGGCGGTGTATTTAACATTGAGCCATTGTCTGCAATGCGCTGATAATTAAACACTGAGGGGGTTGAAGGCATCACACGATCAAGCAAGTCTTTACGCACAATGACCAGGGTAATCCCTGCCGGTCCAATATTTTTTTGAGCACCAGCATAAATTAAAGCGAACTTACTGACATCAATCGGCCTGGATAGTAGCGTAGAGGACATATCTGCAACCAACGGAATTGACTCCACCTCAGGTACAAAGTGAAACTCAAGCCCACCAATGGTTTCATTCGGGGTGTAGTGCAAATAGGACGCCTGCACTGGAATATCCCACTCCGTCATTGGTGGGATTGTTGTATTCTGGAAGCCTTGAGCATCGGCAACGATATGGGTTTTAGCATACCGAGCAGCTTCAGCTGTGGCTTTATTTGACCAAATTCCGGTATTAACACATGCTACTAGAGGGCTAGCTTCTTTTCCTAGCAAATTCATTGGGATAAGTGAAAACTGAGCCGTTGCTCCACCTTGCATAAACAGCACAGCATAATCATCAGGTACTTGCAACAGATCTCGTAAATCCTGCTCAGCCTCAGCAGCCATAGTTTCAAACGAGGCATGACGGTGACTGATTTCCATAACGGAAATGCCCCTCTGCTGCCAATCAAGCAGCTCAGCCTGAGCCTGTAGCAGCACTTCATCAGGTAAAGCCGCAGGTCCTGCACAAAAATTAAAGGCTCGTGTCATAAGCAATACCGTACCAACTAACTCCATAGACAATAAAACGGCCAATCTCCCAGTCAGGACATTGGCCGTTCTGTTAACACTTTAGCGGCTTCAGGTCAGCTTGATCCGCTGACAGGTCATCCTTTTGCAGCCGTTTGTCAGTCTTCACCAGGCTCTTCTCCCTGCTGAGGATCAGGATCATCATTATCGGCATCTGGTTCTGACTCACCCTCTGTCACTTGTGAAGCTCCAACTTCACTATCAACAACATCGTTAAGCTCTTCAGATTCTTCGCTCAAATCACCAGAATCCTCTGGCTCAGCAACCCGCTCGATACTGACTAGACGCTCATCATTGCTCAGTTTAATCAAGCGCACACCTTGAGTATTTCGGCTAAGCACTGAGATTTCGTCAATGCGTGTTCTGACCAATGTGCCTTGGTCAGAGATCAACATCATTTCATCATTATCCCAGACTTGAATAGCACCAATAATCGCGCCATTACGCTCACTGCTTTGCATACCAATCACACCCTGACCGCCTCGCCCATAAACGGGGAACTCAGCCACTTGAGTGCGCTTACCATAACCATTTTCACTTGCAGTAAGAATAAAGCCATCATTATCAGGAATAATCAGTGAAATAACTTTATGCTGCTCTTGCAGACGAATACCTCTTACCCCTTTTGCAGTCCGCCCCATCGCACGAACATCGGACTCTTTAAAGCGAATAGCTTTACCAGAACTACTCACCAGCATGACATCCTGTTCACCATCGGTAATAGCAACACCCACAAGATGATCTTCTTCATCCAACTCCAATGCCCGAAGACCAGCATTACGAGGACGTGAAAACTGCTCTAGTGGTGTTTTCTTGACAGTACCATTCGCCGTCGCCATAAAGACAAAATGGCCTTCCGTAAACTCAGCAACAGGCAAGATAGCCGTAATATACTCATCAGCCTGCAGCGATAATAAATTATTAATTGGCCGGCCACGGGATGTCCGTCCTGCAGCAGGAATCTCATACACTTTTAACCAGTAAACCTTACCAACCGACGAGAAACATAAGATCTGAGTATGAGTATTCGCCACTAGCAAGTGCTCAATATAATCTTCATCTTTCAATGAGCTTGCTGACTTACCACGACCACCTCGGCGCTGAGCCTGATAGGTATCCAGCGGTGTTGTTTTAGCGTAACCACTCCGTGAAATGGTAACCACCATATCTTCTTCAGTGATGAGGTCTTCAACGGTTAGGTCAACCCGTGAACTGACAATCTCAGAGCGTCGCTCGTCACCATACTCTTCGCGAACCTGTTCTAACTCCTCACGAATCACCGCTTTTAGCTGGTTTGCATCTGACAAAATAAGCATCAACTCAGCAATTCGCTTCAGCAACTCCTGATACTCATTCAATAACTTGTCATGCTCTAAGCCTGTCAGCCTATGCAGACGTAGCTCAAGAATAGCCTGGGCCTGCTCTGGTGATAAATAATACTTACCATCACGTAAACCATATTCCTCTGGTAAGCCATCTGGGCGACAAGAAACTGCACCAGCACGATCAATCATGTTTAACACATGACCAGGTTGCCAAGGTGTATTAATCAACTTCTCTTTCGCCTCAGCAGGTGTCGGAGACTCTTTAATCAGCTGAATAACCGGGTCGATGTTGGACAACGCAACCGCTTGTCCTTCCAAAATATGCCCGCGCTCTCTGGCTTTACGAAGCTCATACACGGTACGACGTGTAACGACTTCGCGGCGATGGCGTATAAAGGCTTCAATTAATTCTTTCAGATTTAGCAGCTTAGGTTGACCATCAACCAGTGCCACCATATTAATACCAAAGACACTTTCCAGCTGCGTCTGTGAGTAAAGGTTATTGAGTACAACGTCTCCTGACTCACCACGGCGTAGCTCAATCACTACTCGCATTCCATCTTTATCAGACTCATCCCTCAGCTCTGTAATCCCTTCTATTTTTCGATCTTTTACTAGCTCAGCAATTTTCTCAATCAGCTTAGCCTTATTGAGCTGATAAGGGATTTCAGAAATGATAATAGTTTGCTTGCCTGTCTTTGGATCTTCTTCTATATCCGCTTTTGCTCTGATGTAGATTCGGCCACGACCAGTTCGGTAAGCCTGCAAAATACCCGCCCGGCCATTAATAATTGCCCCTGTGGGGAAATCCGGCCCAGGAATATATTCCATCAACTGATCAATCGTTAAAGAATCATCTTCAAGCAGGGCTAAACAGCCATTAATCACTTCTCTAAGATTGTGCGGAGGAATATTGGTCGCCATCCCTACCGCAATACCTGAAGAACCATTGACCAACAAATTAGGGATACGGGTTGGTAATACAACTGGGATTTGCTCTGTACCATCATAGTTAGGCGTAAAATCAACGGTTTCTTTTTCTAAATCCGCCAGTATGGAGTGAGCAATTTTTGCCATGCGTACTTCGGTATAACGCATCGCAGCAGCTGAGTCTCCATCAACAGAACCAAAGTTACCTTGCCCATCAACCAGCACATAACGCATTGCAAAAGGCTGCGCCATACGGACAATCGTGTCGTACACCGCAGAATCACCATGAGGGTGATACTTACCGATTACATCACCAACAACACGTGCCGACTTTTTGTAAGCTTTATTCCAGTCATTACCAAGCTCACTCATCGCAAACAGTACACGACGATGTACTGGCTTCAAACCATCACGGACATCAGGCAATGCACGCCCAACTATCACGCTCATAGCATAATCTAAATACGACTGTTTCAGCTCATCTTCGATATTAATCGGAAGTATTTCTTTAGCTAAATCACCCATTACGGATATGTTTCCTTATGCTGTGGGTTTTGACTGATGCCCGCATCAATGAGTCAAAAACCGATAACACCTATGCATTAAGCAACTGCACCAAGTGAAGCTATTCAACATGAAAAAGCGTATTGAGCATCTGTCTTCTAAGCAAGTTAACCTAAATTACCCGACAACCCACTTAAGCTGTATTTATCTGCACGTATTTAGAATGCTTATGCCATCTACAAGCTGCCACAACACTTTTCAACAACAGCCTTCAATTTGTACTACAGCCTCAATAACACCTTTTCCCTTGCATTCAAAACTCACAACAGTAGCAAGCACGCAACCTTGAGACAGATTGCGCAAATGATTAAGGCAAAGGGGTATGGGTCTTACCATGCTCAATGCATATTTAATCTATTCACCACTGGTAATATATCACCAGCTATACTCAACCAGTTTCTTTACTAGTTGGACTGGGAATTATTCCGTGAAGTTTCGGTCACCCAGCAAAAAGATGAGCAATTATAACCAATTACCGCAAAGGTGTATATTTAATCAATGCATCTGACTCACGCTATTCCAACAATACATTTAAATCGTCACGTTACGACTATCAAACCCACTTTCAGCAAAACAGTTGTTGCATTTTTGCCAAAGTTGGATTTTCTATCACTCCCCGCTCTGTAACAATCATATCGATCAAGCTAGCAGGCGTCACATCAAAGACGGGGTTACTTACAACAGTATTTTCAGGCGCTACATTTTTTTCACCCAACATAACGAGCTCATGGTTTCCCCGGCACTCAATTTCAATTTCATTGCCTGTTGCCAAATCCATATCCACCGTAGAAGAAGGTGCTACAACCATAAATTTACAACCATGATGCCGTGCCAGTATTGCTAAGCTATAGGTGCCAATTTTATTGGCCGTATCACCATTGGCTGTAATACGATCTGCACCGACTATCACCCAATCTATTTTATTAGTAGCCATATGGTAGGCTGCTGCGCTGTCTACTCCCAAAACAAAGGGTATTTTTTCCTGACTCAGCTCCCAGGCGGTTAAACGCGCACCTTGAAGCCACGGGCGTGTTTCGTTCACCCAAACTTGCTGCAGCTCATCAACTTCAGCCAAAGCCCGAATAACACCCAGAGCAGTTCCATAACCACCTGTGGCTAATGCTCCTGTATTACAGTGAGTCATTACTCTTATCTTATGGCTACCCGACAATGTAGCTAAGATAACCTGTTTACCGTACTGCCCCATTGTTTTGTTAGCTGTAATATCTTCCTGATGAATCGCAATAGCTTCAGCAATAAGCTTATCTTTTAACGAAGCCGTTACTTGTTGTTCTTTAGAAGATGTAACATGCACATCAATCAAAGCCTTCATTCGTGCGATGGCCCACCGGAGATTAACCGCTGTTGGTCGTGCAGCACTGAGCATATCAAGGCTAGCCATGAGAGTATTTAATGGTTGCCCAATAGTTGCGGCAAGAACAACACCATAAGATGCACTAATACCAATAGCTGGTGCCCCACGAACAACCATTTGCTGTATAGCCAACGCAACATCCTCTGCGGTTGAGCACAACACATAACGTATTTGATTAGGTAACACTTGCTGATCCAGCAATTTTAGCTGCTCCCCTGTCCAGCTAATGGCTTCTACTCCGGAAAAAGAAGACTGCATTTTTAGGTCCTTTTACATTGGATTAATAAGCTGACTAAGCTCTATATTGCTTTTGCTTTCCTGCTTTAAAAATCAATCTAAAAATACTGACGGTTTTTAATAACCTATAAAATAATTTAATTGTCGTATATTGACTCATTAAGTTATTGATATAAGCCAGACAAACTACACAACATACGCTGAATATCAAACTCGAAATAGACAACACAAAACTATATACTGCCGACTAGTCTCTGGATACAGGTGATTTGTGCAGGATGCATAAACTCGTACTGATCACTTATTACTCTAATAAGTCTACTAACTAATGCTGTTGTATTTTAAATCAGTCTGTGGAAGCCGCTATGAGTGAAAAAAAAACTGTCGATACCGTCATTGAGGCGGGCTGGGTTATCCCTGTCACCGCTGATAAAGAGGTACTCAAAAATCACGCTCTTGTTATTAATGACGGAACCATCGTTGCGATTACACCCAACGAACAAGTGCTAGATCAGTTCCAGCCAGCAAACCATCAGCAACTCCCCAACCACGCACTGATTCCTGGTTTTATTAACACACACTGTCATGCTGCCATGTCCTTTTTCCGGGGGAAAGCTGATGACCTGCCTTTAATGACCTGGCTTAATGAGCATATTTGGCCTGCCGAGTCACAATGGGTGAGCGCTGAATTCGTTCACGATGGTACTCAACTTGCCATTGCTGAAATGCTGCGCTGTGGTACTACTACATTCAGTGACATGTACTTTTTTCCAGAAGTAGCAGCCAAAGTCGCTTTGGATGCCAAAATTCGCAGTCAAATCAGTTTTCCCATCATGGACTTCCCTACGCCATGGGCTAAAGATCCTGATGAGTATATTCATAAAGGGCTAGAGGTTTTTGATCAGTTCCGTCACCAGTCTATGACCCGCATCATGTTTGGCCCTCATGCACCTTATACCGTATCAGATGAGCCATTAAAGCGAATCGCAACTCTTTCTGAGCAGCTTGATGCCGCTATCCAAATGCATATCCATGAAACACCAACAGAAGTTAATGATGGGCTAGCCAAAACAGGCAAGCGCCCTCTCCAACGTCTTCACGATTTAGGGTTACTTAGCCCAAGGCTACAGTGTGTTCATATGACCCAAATTACTGAAGCTGATATACAGCTGCTCCAACAAACAGGTGCACATGTTGTTCACTGCCCTGAATCGAACCTAAAACTGGCCAGTGGCTTTAGTCCTGTTGATCAACTTCTAAAAGCAGGTATTAATGTATCTTTAGGAACTGATGGAGCTGCTAGTAACAACGACCTGGATATACTCAGTGAAATGCGCACGGCCGCTTTGCTTGCTAAAGCCGTTGCTGAAGATGCTGAAGCTTTGTCAGCGCATGAAGCACTCGCCATGGCTACTATTAACGGTGCAAAAACACTAGGTATTGATGACATTACAGGTAGTTTAGAAGTCAACAAAGCTGCAGATATCACTGCCATTAACCTTGATGAGCTGGAAAATTTACCTATGTATCATCCAGTTTCACAAATTGTGTATACCGCAAGTTCACGACAAGTAACGCATGTTTGGGTGAACGGTCATTTAGTGTTAAATAACCGGGAGCTCACTACATTAGATATTGATTATCTCAAAGCCAACGCCCTGCGCTGGAAAGAAAAGATCATTACTGGCAAATAAATAACTACCAACAAGGTACTTTAAAACGGGAAATGCTCGCGATGGAACAATCCCCTGACCGCAAGGTTGATACCCCAAACAACCGCGTTAATGCAAATAGTAATGTTGATGCAGATGAAATAGCTAAGTTTGAGGCATTGGCTAGCCGTTGGTGGGATCGTAACAGTGAGTTTAAGCCTCTCCATGATATAAACCCCCTAAGGCTTAATTTCATTGATGAGCGAGCATCCCTGGCGGGTAAAAAAGTACTCGATGTTGGTTGTGGTGGTGGCATTCTTGCTGAGTCCATGGCCTTACGCGGAGCTCATGTGCAAGGCATTGATATGGGAGAAGCCCCACTGACCGTTGCCAAGCTACACAGCCTTGAGTCAGGGGTCAATGTTGAGTACGCTCAAACCACAGCCGAAAATTTGGCTCAAGAAAAGCCTGAGCAGTTTGATGTTGTCACCTGCCTTGAAATGCTTGAGCATGTGCCAGATCCCTCGTCAGTCATCAACGCCTGCTGCCAACTGGTTAAACCAGGTGGGCACGTCTTTTTCTCAACCATTAACCGCAATCCAAAATCTTATCTATTTGCCATTATCGGTGCAGAATACATATTAAAGTTACTCCCTAAAGGCACCCATGACTGGAATAAATTTTTGCGCCCAGCCGAACTAGCCCAATGGGTTCGTGCTGCAGGTCTGCAACCACAAAGCATGACAGGTATGACCTATAACCCCATCACCAAACACTACAAATTGGATGAGCGCGATGTTAGTGTCAACTATTTGCTACACACCATAAAACCCAGATGAATAAAGTCATGCCATCATCACCTATTCATGCCATTTTATTCGACTTAGATGGCACACTACTCGACACTGCGCCAGACTTAGTGGCTGCAGTAAATCGTCTACGCCAAGCTCACGGTGAAAATTCACTTGATTACAACCTAGTACGAAACTGCGTATCTAATGGTGCTAAAGCATTAGTTAAGCTTGCATTTTCAACAACTGAAGACGACCAGCGCTTTACTCATCTTCACCAGCAACTGTTAGCGCTTTATGAAGAACAGCTTGTTAATGAAACAGCCTTATTCCCTGGCATGGATCGTTTACTTCAAGCAATTGAGTCTCGCCGCCTTCCCTGGGGAGTGGTCACCAATAAACCCAGTCAATACACAGCGCCAATAATGGATTCACTTGCCCTGAGCCAGCGCAGTGCAGTGACGATATGTCCCGACCATGTTCAGCAACGTAAACCACACCCCGAACCATTGCTAGCCGCTTGCAGCCGGATTAACTGTAAACCAGAGCAGTGTATTTACATTGGCGACCATGAACGGGACATTGAAGCGGGTCAACGTGCAGGTATGGTGACGATTGCAGCATGCTATGGCTATATTGACAGTGATACTGACCCTGCTTCCTGGCCTGCAGATTTTCATGCCAATTCCGTAATGGAAATTCTTGACTGGCTTAACGATAACCATTGGACTTTATGAGCTTAACTTTACTGACTGGGCGAATACCATGTTTGAATATCAAGCACAAGACAACCTGTTAGCTGATCGCGTTGTTTTAGTAACAGGTGCAGGTGATGGCATTGGCAAGGCGGCAGCCCTGAGTTTTGCTCGTTATGGTGCTACTGTCATTTTGTTAGGCCGTACCACCAAAAAGCTAGAGGCCGTTTATGATGAAATTGAGCAGAATGGCTATCCACAACCCGCTATTTACCCAATGAATCTAGAAGGGGCAAGCCCCAAAGACTATGATGACCTAGCACAGCGCATTGATGAGGAGTTTGGCCAGCTTGATGGCCTGCTTCATAATGCAGGCAGTCTGGGAACCCTAACCCCCATTAGCCAATACAATATTGACACCTGGCATCAGGTCATGCAGGTAAACGTTAATGCGGCATTTATGATGACTCAGGCCCTATTACCCCTGCTTCGCAAATCAAACGATGCCTCTGTCATTTTTACGTCATCCTCTGTTGGCCGCAAAGGTAGAGCCCATTGGGGAGCATACGCTGTCTCCAAGTTTGCTACAGAGGGGCTAATGCAAGTACTTGCCGATGAAGAGGAAGATATTAGCCACATTCGCTTTAACTCAGTGAACCCTGGCGCAACCCGCACAGCAATGAGGGCAAAAGCTTACCCTGCAGAAGATCAGTCTAAACTGGCCAGCCCTGAGGATATCCTTAATGTTTACCTTTACTTAATGGGGCCAGATAGTAAAACTGTTAATGGTCAAGCTTTTAACGCTCAATAACCCCAAATCATAGTTACCACTATCAGGTTATTACGCATAGCTAATCCCCCTTCCATTGAACGCTCAAAAAAGGATGACTCACTCCTCTTTGAGCGTTGCAATTCAAAATACTGAAATAGCACACCGTCTTTCATATCCACGATTCACCACTAAAATCATCATGTAACCACTATATTATTTTTTTCGTCACTTATTTGACGCTACCCCTACTCTATCCGTTATGATTGGTTGTTAAATCAAACAATAGCCATGATGGTGGAACCTATTTGCCGCCAAGAACCCTCACGGGACTGTAAACCCGCAGAAGTATTTAAATAATAAAAATTTAATCAAGTGGCATAAAATTCGCAAAGATTTAGCGAACAAGACGGAACTATTTACAGAAGGCTTTGGTCGTTATGAATCAACCTGTGCAGCAAACACATTTGAGCAAGTCAAGAAAGCTCACCGCAGTCAATGGACAAGCCTCGCCCAACGCTAAGGTTAATATAAAACCGCTTCATCCAACCTATACTGATAACCTCTCAGTAACTCAGCGATTGCAGTTTATTCAAAAGCTACAGTCATCACTGGAAATTGATACCCTGATTCAGCAGCTGTTTAACACCATTAATGGGCTGATTGAGTTAGATGGTCTTACCTATCTTCACAAGGAGTATGACTTAACGATCCATTGTGGCAAAACCAAGCACCACAGCTGTAGCTATCGAATAATCACTGAAACTGACCAACTTGGAGAAATCATTGGCTATCGTCAGCAGCGCTTTACTGAAGAGGAATTAACCTGCTTAGAAGACTTACTACATTATGTCGTATGTCCACTGCGTAATGCTTTACAGTACCGATCTGCCATCCAGGCAGCTCTTTATGACCCACTCACTGGGGCAGGCAACCGTATAGCCTTGGATAATGCACTTCACCGCGAGTTACAAGTCTGCAAGCGGGAAAAACAGCCTTTATCCTTACTGGTATTAGACCTGGATTATTTTAAGCAAATCAATGACAGTTATGGTCATAGTGCTGGAGACTATGTGCTAAAACAAACCGTCGCCTGCCTGCATAACAGTTTAAGAAATGTCGATATGGTTTTTAGATATGGTGGCGAAGAGTTTATTGTTCTTCTCTCAAAAACCAGCAAGAAAGCAGCTGCAGTGGTTGCAGAGCGCTTACGTAAAAGTATTGAGGATATGCAGTGCCAGTATAACAACATTGCCATTCCACTAACGGCAAGCCTAGGCACTTCAACACTTGGAGCAAAAGATACGATACAAGACTTATTTAATCGAGCTGATCAAGCCTTGTACCGTGCTAAAGCATCTGGTCGAAATGTTGTTATTAGCAGCTAACTGTAAAGATTAGCGCGACGGGCGCGAAGGCTTCTTTTTCTTTGGCTTACTCGCAGTGTGTTTGCGCTGCTGTCGCTGTAAGTCAGTTTTTCCTTGTTTACTATGGGTTGGCACAGGCTTAGCACTTAGTCCTACCAGTTTTGCTAACTCATCAACTTCCCGCTGAGAAAGTTCATCCCAAGCACCCACCTTAACTCGGCTCGCTAAAATGATGTTACCATAACGCACACGTTTCAAGCGGCTTACTTTAACTCCTTGAGACTCCCAAAGACGGCGCACTTCTCTGTTTCGACCTTCCATTATCACAACGTGAAACCAGTGATTAATACCATCGCCACCTGAGTCAACAATGTCTGTAAAACGGGCAGGGCCATCATCCAGCGTCACGCCTTCAAATAAGCGCTGTGTCATCTCAGGCGTTACTTCTCCCATAACCCTAACAGCGTACTCTCGCTCTATTTGATATGAAGGATGCATCAGGCAGTTTGCCAGCTCACCATCAGTGGTAAACAATAATAAACCTGAAGTATTTATGTCCAAGCGCCCAATATTTATCCAGCGCTCTCCTTTAAGCTTTGGTAAACGGTCAAAAACAGTAGGACGTCCTTCGTTATCTTTTCTTGAACACACCTCACCTTCAGGCTTGTTATACACCAGCACACGACGATGTTCAGAACCACAGCTAGTTGTCACTAACCGACCATCCACTTTAACCTGGTCAGTGTTAGAAACTCGCACACCTAAAGTCGCTGTTTGCCCATTCACCTGGACACGACCTTCAGCAATCCATCGCTCAATTTCCCGTCTGGAAGCCAGGCCAGTTTGTGCCAAGGCTTTTTGTAACTTCACCGTTTCCACTTCGTTTTTACTCGCAACTGTTTTCAATAATTAAAGCTTACTACCCAATTAGACAGTAAGCTTTCAGTTTCTGAATTAAGGATATCTTTATTAATTAGCGGCTCTTACGAGGCTGTACCATCTTGTTGGTCAGTAGATGCATCTATTACATCATCGGTACTGGCTTCAAGCGTAGTTGACTCAGCCTCGCCAACCCTATTTCGTACCTGCTCTTCTTGCAGCTGCTTCTCTAAAAACGCAACTGCACGCGCCTGGGCTTGCTCGGTTTCCTCTGCCAGTGTCATTTCTCCTGCAGTTTCAGGCGGTATGATAGCTGAAGCGTCTTCAGAAAGAGGATCAGAGCAGCCATCTTCCTCTTTATTAACGGCTTCTTCCTCACAGGCTTCAGGCTCAAATTGACCAGATAACAACTGATCAAAATGCTCAGGTAGTTGCTGTTCCATTTCATCAAGCTCAGCAAACAGCGCTTCTGCAGCCATCGGCTTATCCTGCATATCCTCTGCAGAGCCAGCTTGCTGCTCTATAGGCTCATCTAACGCCAGCTCTTCATTCGCGGCCATTTCTTTAATCTCTGCAAGTGGAGGCAATTGGTCTAAGCTTTGCAAATTAAAATAGTCTAAAAACTGACGTGTTGTTGCATACATCGCCGGCCTGCCAGGGACATCACGGTGCCCGACTACACGTACCCACTCACGTTCTTGCAACGTTTTGATAATGGAAGAACTTACACTCACCCCACGAATATCTTCTATTTCACCACGGGTAATGGGTTGTCGATAAGCAATCAGTGCCAACGTTTCCAGTAAAGCACGCGTATAGCGAGGGGGACGCTCTTCCCACAGCTTGCCAACCCATTCACTCAGTTGACTTCGCACCTGAAAGCGATAGCCAGAAGCAACTTCCTTGAGTTCAAATCCACGCCCCTCACACTGTTCACTAATGGAAGCTAGAGCTTGCTTGATTACATCAGGCTCAGGACGGCTACCTTCGGAAAACAACAGTCGCATCTGTTCTATGGTTAGTGGCTTTGGTGATGCGAGTAATGCACCTTCCAAAATCATGCTTAGAGTAACGTCAAAATCTGTCATGAGGCTCGCGCTTTTACATGAATAGCCCCAAATGGCTCAGTCTGTACCAGCTCAATAAGGGACTCTTTAATTAATTCCAGAACGGCTAAAAAGGTCACCACTACACCCAACCGTCCTTCTTCCAGGGAAAAAAGAGCAACAAAAGGGGTAAAATGATCAGCCGATAAAGCACCCAAAACTTGAGACATGCGCTCCCGTGTTGAAAGTGCTTCCTGCTCTACTTGGTGGCTTTCAAACATCTCAGCACGTTTCAATACTCCAGCAAAGGCAACTAATATCTCTTTTAAGTCCACATCAGGCTGAGGTTTATCATGCACAATATGGGGCGGCAAAGCTCTTGCTAAATGAATATCACGTCCTTGCCGTGGTATTTCATCGATGGACTCCGCCGCCTTTTTAAACCGCTCATATTCCAACAAGCGCTTTATCAATTCAGCACGAGGATCTTCCTCTTCCTCTTCAGTCTCTTCACTTGTTCTAGGTAATAGCATGCGTGATTTAATTTCTGCCAGCATAGCGGCCATGACTAAATACTCTGCTGCCAGCTCAAAGTGGACAGCTTTCATAAGCTCGACATACTCCATATACTGCAGCGTAATATCAGCAACACATATTTCCAAAACATCGACATTCTGTCGTCGAATTAAGTACAAGAGCAAGTCCAAGGGGCCTTCAAATGCCTCCAGAAAAACCTCAAGTGCTTCTGGAGGAATATACAAGTCTTGCGGTATTTCTGTGACAGGCTCACCTTGCACAATTGCAAATGGTAGCTCAGCCTGCTCAGGCGTTTGTCGAAAACGACGTTGATAAGCCTGGCTTTCTGAAAGCAAGTCAGTTTGGTGGTCCAGCGCACTGTCGGCTGTAGTATTTTCCGGTTGAGACACTGGTTCTGACATATCATGCATTCCTAACGAAAGCGCCACAGAGTTAAACATGCTTATTATGTGTTTATGCTGGGCTTACTCAAATCCTGCAAAAGGTTGGTTTGAATTGTGTAAACCTCAATCAACACTAGAAGTATATTAGTTGTATTTATGACAACTACTTTAAGCACTGTTGCAACCGCTACTTTATTACTCAGTATTCAGTTATTCAGCTTTAGCTGTCTAAACAGTCTATTTTCGCAAAACAGGCTCTATCCTGCACCTGTTTTTGAGTACACTCCTCTTAATAAATTATGATGAAAGTTCCAAGCTGGGCATTTATTTGCTTTCCTGAAAAACATGAAAACATGCCGCACTGTCAAGATGATTAACCGACAGGCGTTAACCACTCTATAATCAGCTTAGAAGAAAATAGTTGGTCCAGAAGTCAGCAGACTAAACAAACATGCACTCACGCTTGTAAGAAAGGGGTAGCATCACCTTTACCTTCACGAATAACACTAGGCACTTCATCCACCATATTGACCACAGTGGTAGGCTCCATTCCACAAAAACCACCATCAATAATCAGGTCGACATGATGTTCCAGCAAGTCACGCATTTCATATGGATCAATAAGCGGATACTCATCCCCAGGCATAATAAGAGTGGTACTCATAAGCGGTTCACCTAAATCGGCTAACAATGCTTGGGTAATTGCAAAGTCTGGCACACGTAAACCTATTGTTCGCCGCTTTGGGTGCATTAAGCGTCGAGGAACCTCTCGTGTTGCTTGCAAAATAAAGGTATAAGGCCCTGGCGTGTAGGCTTTCAATAAACGATAAGCCGTATTCTCCACACGTGCATAAATAGCAAGCTCCGATAAGTCACGACACATCAGTGTAAAATTATGACGATCATCTAAGTTTCGAATACGACGAATACGGTCAACAGCTTTTTTATCACCAATATGACAACCAATAGCATAGGCAGAATCTGTTGGGTAAACGACCACTCCCCCCTGGTGAATAATATCTGCAGCTTGTCGTATTAAACGCTGCTGGGGATTTTCATAATGTATCTGAAAAAATTGGCTCACAGTATTTACCTACTGTTTTTTTATTCAAAGCGACCAAGCAGACCAAATTGGTCGGCACTGTTTTGGTAATAGCGGTACTTTACCCACATCAGCCCAGTGGGTCGCAGGTCCATGAAAGTCACTACCACAGGATGCCAGAAGCTCATAATCACAACTTAATTGAGCTAAATAAGCCAAACGATCAGGTGTAACCCCTGCAGTGGCTACTTCCATCCCATGACCACCAAAGGCTTTAAACTGCTGTAATAAGTTACGTAGCTTGGTATTGGTCATTTTATAACGAGCAGGGTGTGCCAGTACGGCTTGGCCTTCAGCTTCTCTAATCCAGGTGACAACTTGCTGTAAATCTGGCCACTGACTTTTGACATCACCAATTTTGCCAGCCCCTAACCACCGTTTAAAAGCCTGATCACGTGTTTCCACAAAGCCTGAACGAACCATATGTTCAGCAAAATGTGGACGACCTAGCTGTAATTCTTGGTCAGAAAAAAGACCTTTTGTTTGTTGTCGAACAACCTCTAGCGCCCCTTCCAATGGGTTAGTAACACCCACTTTCACTAGCCGCTCAGCAATTTTAGTTGCACGCATTTGCCGCGCTTGGCGCTGACAAGTGAGAGCTTGCTGAAAGCTGGATGATTGCAGCTTAATATTTAAACCTAAAACATGTAATGTGATTCCTCGCCAAACACAGGAAAACTCAATACCTGGAATAATGGTTAAAGATAATGCTTGCAGCTCTGAGCTATATGCCTGGCTCAGCCAATTAATGCCAGCTACGCTGTCATGATCAGTGATTGCCAGAACATCAACTTGTTGGGTTATTGCCCGTTCAACCAGTTCTAAAGGGGACAAAAGACCATCTGAGGCTGTTGTGTGGGTGTGCAAATCGTACAGCACATTAACTCTCTTTTTACTTACTTTTGCTCATAGTAACAGCTTTCATTTCATGTGCGTTAATGTCATTGCACCGACATGGACAATTCGTTTGAACTAAACTGATGTTTAAGGGTTCTAACCGCTGTAGTATCAATTCCTAAGTACCTAAAAAAGCACCCCAAAAACAACACTAATAAAGCAACCATCAGCAATCCAAAAGATGATAGATAGACTTTTATTTAGATTGCTAAGAAAATAAAGTACTATATACACCTACTTATCTAGCCAGGGTGACAGAAACGCAATGAAATTCTTTGTTGATCTACTCCCAATCATCGTTTTCTTCGCGGTATATAAGCTAACAGGCGACTTTTTATTGGCAACCATCAGTATTTTAGCGGCTACTGGTGTGCAAATGGCCTACAGCTGGGTTCGTCACCGTAAGATTGAACGTATTCACCTTATTTCTGCGGGATTACTTGCTGTCCTTGGCGGTATGACCCTCCTTTTTGACAACTCTGCCTTTTTACAATGGAAGCCCACTATTTTGTATTGGGTTATGGGGGCAGCAGTACTGATCTCTCACTTCTGGGGAAAGAAAAACCTTACCCAACGCAGTCTTGAAGGCCTGCTCAAAAGCTCAAATGTTCAACTCCAAGCAGTACCCACAACAACCTGGAGCAAACTCAATTTAGGTGTTTTTGGGTTCCTGACTGCAATAGGTGTTGCCAACCTATATGTTGCTTACCAGTTTAGTGAGTCAGCCTGGGTTAACTTCAAATTATTTGGTTTAACCGGCATCACACTTGTTTTTATGGTGGCATTGATTATGCCACTGTCTCGCTACATGGAGACTGAGCAAAAAGCCGAACCCGCAATGATCAACGAAGAACAAGACTAACAAGCCTTATGCTATATATCATCATCGCTGAAGACGTCCCAAATAGTCTTCCACTACGCCAGCAAGCTCGTCCACAGCACTTAGCCCGACTGGAGCTACTTAGAGAGGAAGGTCGTTTGATCATAGCGGGTCCTACACCAGCTATTGATAGCAACGACCCTGGAGAAGCGGGTTTTACCGGCAGTATTATCATTGCTGAGTTTAATTCACTAGAAGATGCTAAGCGCTGGGCAAATGATGACCCTTATATCAAAGCAGGTGTATACGCCAAAACAACCGTAAAACCTTTTAAGAAAGTTTTGCCTTAATTTCTGCAAGCTATCCTTGTTTCCGCAGACTACCCTGCCCCACTAAAATTTGAGTACTAACACTATGGTATTCTTCTAGAATGGGGCAGGCTTCCCCCCCACAGTCCTTAACGCGTTTTAAACTCAAGTTCATAAAAAAACTGTGATATCCTCTTAGTCTTTCCTTTCATTACATTTAAAGAATGGATTCACCGTATTTAATAACAGTGTCCACAACTGAATGGATTATTCTGGACGATGCCAAAAAATACGCTTTTTTTCAGATACAGGGAGTTGGGCCGAATGCGAAGCATTGCAGCTTTATTTATTGCAGTCATAGTTATATTTCCCTTACCAGCTCAAGCAGCACGAATTGGATATGTTGGTGATGAAATCTATGTTCCCCTTAGAGCAGGGCCAGCCAGTAGTTACCGAATTGTACATTCAGGCCTAAAAACAGGTACTCAACTTGAGATCCTGGCCTACGAGATTGAAAAAGGCTATAGCCTAGTAAAAACACCTTCAGGGTTAGAGGGTTATATTGAAAACCAATATTTGGTTGAAGAACCTGTTGCCAAGCTTCAGCTTACAGAACTACAAAATGATGTATCGTCTTTGACCGCTGAAAAAAATAGACTAGAGCAGCTTATTACTGACTTTAAAACTGAAAACCAAGGTGTCATCACCCTAAATGACCAGCTAAAAGAAGAAAAACAAGCCATTCAAGTACGCCTTCAATCACTGGAGAACATGACTAAAAATACCCAGCAAATTGTGGCCCGAAATAAAACCCTCAGTGACACACATGTTAAGCTCACAGAACAGATTAGCGCCTTACAAAAAGAAAATAATAAACTATCTCAAATGGCCTACTTAAAGTGGTTCTTGTATGGCGCAGGCACCATGATTCTAGGCATTACCTTAGGGCTAATACTGCCTAGAGTTAGACTGCGCCAAAAACAAAGTGAGTGGCTTTAGCCGTCGATATGCCCCAGGTCTCTTTCTGGCTGAAAATAATTGCGTAAGCGTTGTTTGAGCGTTTTTGCATCGGGGAAACCACCATCACGCTTACGCTCCCAAAGCAGGACATCGTCTGCATAGATATAAAAACGACCACCATATGATGGTTTAAGGGTCACTCCTGCTAGATCCTCAGCAAATGTACTTAAAAGCTCTTGAGCTAGCCAAGCAGCCCTAAGTAACCATTGGCACTGACAACAATACTCAATCGTTATCAAGGGTTTATTCTTCATAAAAACCTCAGTACAACCTGATAGCAGCCACTTTAACTACACATGACTAACCTTTATTGTGGTTGAAAAATCAGCTACAAACCCGCTCAATTAAAACGACTTTTGCAACTGAAGCAAATAGCTATTCCACAAAGGACAAGCTAAACTAGCCGGCCGTTATTACTCTATTTACGCGATCATTATTATGTTGGACTATCTTGTTAACCCTGATATTGAAGATTACTGCCACCAAAACACAACCAAAGAGTCTGACTTGCTTCTCTCTCTCATTGAAGCAACCAATAAAAATATGGGGTATCCCGTCAAATTATCAGGTAGACAGGTAGGACGCTTATTAAAACTGATCGTTAGCATCAGCCAAACCAAGACTATTCTTGAAATTGGTATGTTCACTGGTTACTCAGCACTATCTATGGCTGAAGCATTACCTGACGATGGCAAAATTATTTGCTGCGAAACTAACCCTCGAGCCGTTGAGTTTGCTAAAGCATTTTTTGAGCAGTCACCTCATGGCGACAAAATTGATATTCGTTTTGGTAAAGCACTGGATACCATCGGCTCCTTTTCAGACATTACTTTTGACCTAGTATTTATTGATGCTGACAAAAAAAATTACACCAATTACTTACATGCCACACTTCCTCTTGTTAGAAAGGGTGGACTCGTTATTGTGGACAACGCCCTTTGGCAAGGTAACGTTCTAGCACCTAGTGATGAGAGAGATCAGGCTGTTGCTGACTTAAACCACTATGTTGCCGAAAGTGATGCTCTTGAAAATGTCTTGCTAAGCATTCGTGATGGAGTGAATATCATACGTAAGTGTTAGGCCACTTTTTGGGAAATATGCATACCCACTAACCTCCCAACAAAAACAGCTAAGTAAAACTGTCCAACAACCGCTTCCAGTGCAGTCAAAGACTGCGCTGCTCGACTGATAGGGACAACATCGCCAAAGCCAAGTGTAGTTAAAGAAACGTAACTAAAATAGATAAACCCCCATACATCGTAACCATCCACCGCATTAATGCCATGAAAGGAATCAGGATGGAGCAACTCAATAAAGCTGTAGCAAAGCGCCCACCAAATACCAAACAATAGATAAATGCACATAGAGCCATAGAGGGTATCTCGCGTAATCACCGTATTCGCAAACACGAGTTTAATCATACGAATAATGACGTACACAAAAAATACAATATATAAAAAGGTATCCAGCATCGCAAAGGTTGGTGTCCCTCGGCTCACTGATACCCAACCCGTAATTGCAGTGGGAATAGCTAGTATCAGGGATGAAATAAAGGCTCGCCGATCATGGCTAAAAACATAAATAGAACATACCAACAACAATGTTAAACTGGCTTTCAGCATAACACTGCGGGTAATAAGCTCAGGAATTAAAGGAAATATAATAGCGACTAAAATAAGGGCTACTAAAAGTGACGCAAAACTATAACGAGGGACTTTGACTTTCATTTAAAGCAGCCTTATGCCATAGGCTTATCACTTATCTACCACTTTGCATAATGTTCTTCAACAAACCCTAAAATATTATCGACTTGAATAGTACGTTGGCCGGTCTCTATCGTTCCTGAAAAATAGCCATAAAGCTGATGAAAATTAGTTGCCATTAACCATAAATTTAAACATTCTCGATGCGCTCCAAGAGGCGTAAAGGTCAAATCAAGCGACTTATCATAGGATGTGATATGCCATGGCAAATAAATATCATCAACATGATAATCAAAATGTATATGATCAATTTTTCCCAGCTGCCCATCCAGCCAATAGCAGTTTTCAGTAAAGCTTGTCTCATTGACACCCGCAGATAAATTCAACCCTAACCATTCACCTGAGCTTAACCTTCCCCCAAGGCACGCCCAATTCCAAAAGGTTTCCCGGCGCATATAACCAGCCGAAAAATCATGATGTGCTGATGCCTGTATTTGGGATAAATCAAAGTGCCCCCACTTACAGTCGATTTCACCCTGAACTGCCAGACCAGCCACTTTTTGCGCGTAGACCCAACCAGAGGGACCACAGCGAGTGCAAATTCGTAGTGGCTGCATGGGCTGGATAGCCTCATCAAATACACAATTTACATTGAGGTTTGGTAGCTCGATACGCAGTGACTTAGTACGCGTTAACCGATCATATTTCATAACAATAACGCGATTTCCACGTTTAAAATAACTACCGCCTTCATCAGGACTTAAACTTAAATGGCAGTTTTGACTCAGTACATCATGAAATGTCAGTGCCCACCGACGCTTAGAAGGTGGATGGTACAAATAACAAAAAGCCAGCCCCACAAGTTTAGTATCAACCAGGGCACAGCCTAAAACGATCTCAGGCGAGATAATACCGTAATATTGAAATGCATTAAAACCAAACCAACGCTGCCAGCGTGATGCTGCTTTTCCCATTGGTGTTAATAGGCGACAATCACGATAATTAATTTCGGAGACCGGGTAATCTATAACCCCAAACCTTGGCTGGCCATTTTGCTGGATAAGCTTTGTATCAGGGAACTGCACTACAGATTGATGTTGATCGATCAGCATGCTTTCGCTCAAACCTGGCTCCCTTCTAGTTTACGAATAGCTTCAACCACATGATCAGGCAACGCAGTTTTTGCTTCTTTTGATATATCAAAGCAAACTACAGTCCCAAATCCCTCTGCTGCAACACGTTGTGCTTTTTCACTAAAAACAACATATTGCATCTTTAACCTGTCAGTCAGTATTTCCGTTACTTTCGCTCCAATAACCAGCTTGTCTGGATATACCAGTGGCATTTTAAAGCGACAGGAGGTTTCAGCCAGAACAGGCACAAGGTGTTGTGCATCTAATAAATTACCCAACAGTAGACGCTCAAAATAGGCTATGCGAACATTTTCAAAATAACGGAAATAAACAGTATTATTTAAATGCCCTAACGCATCCATCTGCCCCCATTCTACTGCTGTTTCAAGAACCACAGGCATTGAAGCAATATCGAAAGATGATGCCATAAACCAACTCCCTGGACTTCACCATTATGTCTACATAAGCCTAAATAATAAAAAACTCAGCTAGCGAATTGTATCCAAGCTGCAACAGGAAACCTGCTATGAAATGTGACTTTTTGGTTTTAATTCAGCCGTCTTTCAACAAGCTTAGAGGTTGTTTAATCCTTTAAACACTACCTACTTAATACCCTCATTCAAAAGAGTGAGTCGAAGATGACTCAGTTAGGGTCTTTTCCTGATGTTTTAAGATACGAGGCCAGCGTGCACTTTTATGTTGCGACTTTGGGTCTGTGACTGTAACAACATAGACTCGTGTAATACCAGCATCCTCGACCAATAAACCCTGAATAAACTCATCTTTACCTAAGCTATACCACTGACTATTCCCCAACTGGTCCTTTTCCATAAACCCATCGATGATAATCTTGACTGGCCTAGGGTTATAGCTACTCCACTTTCCAGAATAAATTGACTCCAAGCGAGCCCAACCACCCAAAGGTGTAAAACCAGGTTGTTTTTCCCTTCGTCCCCAGGGAATAAGTAATACCTGCCCACGTTTATTACGAACAGGTAAACAGCTTTTCGGGTTTGGGAAAAAAGTACGAATTGTTTCTTCTGCTTGTTGGTACGTAACCCCGCCACACATTTAATGCTGCCCACCCTGGCAGTTGGGTGATTGTGGAGCACTGGCCGATCTTGCTTGCCACTCATCTGGCGTATAGGTATGAAGCGCTAACGCATGCACCGGACCCGCTAGTTCATTAGCAAGTAATTGATAAACCTGTTGATGGCGAGCCACACTGCGCTTATCTGCAAAGGCATTAGAGACAACAATAACCTTAAAGTGTGTACTTGAATTTGGTGGGACATTGTGCATATAACTTTCATTTTGCACATCTAAATATGTTGGCTGCAAGCCCTCATTTAGCTTGCTCATAATGGTATCTTGCACACTCATGCACGAACCCTCAGCACTAAGAAACGATTAAGGAAAGCCTAACAGAATTAACGTACACCATACACGCATAAAGACTAGGGTTAAGTGCTAAGGTACAGGGAATAAGTGGGCTCTTGTTTTTGGAAGGAAGGGACTCATAAGAAAAAGACAGGCAGAACAGCTAAAAGGACCTGACCTCTTTTACCTGCCAAACCTGTCTTCTAAGGACATATCAAGTTGATATGTATTAGCGGGTAAAACCCACCCATTGCTTTTTGTTGTATGCAGCCAAAAGCCGAGCAATAATTAATGATTATTATCTACCAATTCTTGCGTTCATTCTTGTACCGCAGGCTCTCCTTAAGTTTTTCAGTAATATTATTCAGCTCGTTAACACGAGACTTGAATTGTTTTTTACATTACATATCACAGCGTTTAATGCTTACTACTGTTATCGTGCTTTACAAACCAAGCACATTTACCTAAAAACACCATCTGTCTTGAATTACTTAAGCGGTTTATACTAATACTTTATCTATGTTGTAAGCCTAGCACTGATTCCTACAAAGGATATTTGACCCGAGTCAATACGAACAAATAACTAAACAACACTATATTTTCTATTGATTTACCGCAGTTTTTCCAAAACCAGTAAGTTATCCTCTTTAGCAGAAATAAATAATTCACATTTAAAAGTTTCAACAAGCCTCAGTTAGTAATAGACATCAATACTGACATTTTATACAGTATGCGCTTTACTCTAGGGATACCAACACAACCCTTATCCTGTGTAAATTCAAACGAGGTGACCCATGCCGGTAATACCCATGTGGAAATGTGATAGGGATGGCAGTATGTTTGATGATAAAAAAGCTGCAGAAGAGCACGATAAAATGCTAGAACTGGCGGCAAACATCACACACATGTTAGAACGCCATTATGCGACATTAGATGAAGAGCTTGCTGAAGACATTGGTTTGCTTTTCGCTCAAAACAAAGAAACGATTGCTAAAGCAATAAAAGGTAAGCCTGAGCTTATTCTGGAAATAGAGCCACAGGCGGAACAGAAAGCCTCCACCAAAAAAGCTGAGAAAAAGGAGGCATAATGCTGCATTACTGGCTTACACTTTATTCAGCCTTGTGAGCCAGTCTGACAGTTATTATTTGTCTCACCTCCCTATTGTCATTCTGTCAGGATCAGCTACCATAGCGGCTTTTTTTCAGAGGTAGTAGGCGTAAAGCATGACGACATTTGTTCCAGGACAACGTTGGATTAGTGATACCGAAACAGAGCTAGGCCTGGGTACCATTCTGACGCTTGAGAACCGCCTGGTCACGCTATTGTTTCCTTCCACTGGCGACACACGGATTTACTCTATTCATAATGCCCCCTTGACCCGGGTGGTTTTTAATGTGGGAGATACCATTGAAAATCATGAAGGGGAGCAAATTGAGGTCACTGATGTCGCGATTAACAATGAGTTAATCACATATACTGGTAATGACACACAAGGCAAAGCTGTCGAAGTGCCTGAATCATGCTTGGGTAACTTCATCACATTTAATAAACCCCAAGAACGACTGTTGGCTGGACAAATTGACCAAAACCAACATTTCTCACTTAGATATAAAACATTACAACATAATCACCAGCTACTTAGCTCTAAGCTTCTGGGTTTAGTAGGCTCACGTACAGCATTAATTCCTCACCAGCTGCATATTGCTTACGAAGTTGGACAGCGAACAGCACCCCGTGTATTACTTGCCGATGAAGTTGGACTAGGTAAAACCATTGAAGCCGGGTTAATCATATATCAACAGCTTTTAGCAATGCGTGCCCAGCGCGTGCTAGTCATAGTACCTGAAACCCTTCAGCATCAGTGGCTTGTAGAACTTCTTCGTCGTTTTAACCTGCACTTTAGCCTGTTTGATTTAGAGCGCTGTCAGCAATACCCTGACGACAATCCTTTTGACAGTGCTCAGCTTGTACTTACAAGTTTGGAGTTTCTCACCCAGCACTCAGCTTATCATGACCAGTGTTGCAAGGCGGGCTGGGACTTAATGATTGTTGACGAAGCTCACCACTTAACCTGGTCTGCAGAACAACCTAGCGTACCTTATTTATGCATTGAGCAGCTTGCTCAAGCAACACCTGGTGTACTTCTGCTGACAGCAACGCCCGAACAACTTGGAAAGGAAAGCCATTTTGCTCGATTAAGGCTGTTAGATCCTGAACGCTTTCATAGCCTAGAAGCATTTATAGAAGAAGAAACCGCCTATGCACCAGTAGCAAAAGCCGTTCAAAACTTAATTGAGTTTGACTCAATGAGTGAAGATACAGCCAAATTACTACTGACATTTACCTCCACCGAACAGCACAAAGCACAAGATTTAATAAACATTATCCAAACATCTAAAGATAACGACGAGCGTGAGCAAGCAAAGTCAGTACTCATCAATATACTGCTTGATAGACACGGTACCAGTCGTGTTCTATTTCGTAATACACGTGCAGGTGTTCATGGTTTTCCAGGCAGGCTCCTACAACCCTATCCTCAGCCAATCCCCGAACTTTACACGCTGGCATGGGAAGATAGCGACAAGCTAGAGGAATTTCTCTTTCCTGAAATCGCATACCAACAAAGAATTACTATTGATGATAAAGACCCTTGGTGGCGATTTGACCCAAGAATTGACTGGCTGCTTACACTACTTAAGGCATTGAAAGGCGAAAAAATATTACTTATTTGCGCCAATGCAACAACAGCCCTTGACCTTGATGAAGCTATTCGTGTTCGTTCCGGTGTACCAAGTGCCGTATTTGAAGAGGGTATGTCAATCATTGAGCGGGATCGTGCTGCGGCTTATTTCGCAGACCAGGAGTATGGCGCACAAATTTTAATTTGCTCAGAAATTGGTAGTGAGGGTCGCAACTTCCAGTTTGCTCATCACTTAGTTTTATTTGATTTACCACTCAACCCTGACCTGCTTGAACAGCGCATTGGTCGACTTGATCGAATTGGTCAAACTGAAGCTATTAGAATTCATGTGCCTTACTTTGAAGGCTCAACTCAAGCCATGATTTATAGCTGGTACCATGATGGCTTAAATGCTTTTCTGGATACCTGCCCTGCTGGCACTCAGTTATACTCGATTTTTCAGGATGAAATTACCACGTTATGCCAGCAAACAAACCCATTGGAAGATGATAAGTGGCCAGCATTACTTAAAAATACCCAACAGCAGCTAAAGCAAATTGCCCATAACCTTCATGAAGGTAGAGACAGACTTCTTGAGCTCAACTCTCAAGGTAATATAAAAAGTTTTGACCTAATCAACGCGCTACAAAATGAAGGTAACGCAAAAAAACTGCGTAAATACACAGAAAAATTATTTAGCTGCTTTGGTATTGATCATGAAGATCACTCAAAAGATTGCATTGTCGTAAGACCCAGCGAGCAAATGCTAGTACCTTCATTCCCAGGCTTACAAGAAGAAGGTATGACGATGACCTTTAATCGGGATATTGCACTGAGCCGTGAAGATATGCACTTTCTGACCTGGGAGCACCCTCTCGTGCGCAATGGAATGGAGATGCTACTGGATAGTGAGTTTGGTAATACAACCGTTGCCTTACTCAAAAATAAAGCTCTGAAGCCTGGAACTATGCTAGTCGAAGCAATTTATGTAGTCGCTCCACCAGCAGATCACCAGCAATTACAACGCTTTTTACCACCCACTAGCATTCGCACGTTGATTGATCCTAAAGGTAATGATCTCAATACTAGTGTTAATTTTGAGACACTCGATGCCCAACTCCACCCGATAAAGAAAAAGACCTCACGAAAACTAATCAAAGCGCAGCATGAACCCATAATGCAAGCATTAAAGCAAGCAGAAAACGCTGCTGCACAACAGATGCCGGCTATTGTCCAGTCAGCTACTCAGGCTTTTAGGACAACACTTGAATCTGACCTTGAGCGCTTACAAGCGCTAAAAGAGGTAAACCCTAATATTCGAGAAGAAGAAATAACACATCTTCAGCAAACTATCGCATCAGGTCTCATTGGATTATCTCAGGCTCAACTTCGACTTGATGCAGTTCGTGTAATGTTTGCCGGGTAAAGTGTCTG
The DNA here is from genome assembly GCF_000428585.1 of Zooshikella ganghwensis DSM 15267. Lineage (GTDB taxonomy): Bacteria > Pseudomonadota > Gammaproteobacteria > Pseudomonadales > Zooshikellaceae > Zooshikella > Zooshikella ganghwensis. The sequence continues at coordinate 37,209 of NZ_AUAF01000002.1, forward strand.
GAAAACATAAAGCAAGTAGGTGCCGCTAACGCCCTACTTACTGCCTTGCTATTAAACTAATCACGTCGTAAAGATACCTCTCGCATAGTTTTATCGAGGTATCTTTTAACACTCCTAACCAAAAATCTCCTAAACGAAAAACGCTGAAATTAATATAACTTAGCCTCTCCCTCTGGCCGTGTTTTAAAGCGACGATGCAGCCACATATACTGATCAGGTTTTTTACGGATTTCTTGCTCTATACACTGGTTTACTCTAAGCGCATCTGCTGCTTCGTCTTTTGAGGGAAAATCTGATAATGGCGGATGTATAGTAACCAAATAACCTTTATTCCCAGGTAAACGTTGCTGAGAAAATACCACAACTTTAGCTTTTCCCATTCGAGCAAACTTTGATGTCGCAGTAACAGTAGCGGCTTGAACCCCAAAAAAAGGAACAAAAACACTTTGCTTGGGACCATAATCCTGATCAGGGGCATACCACACAATGCGCCCGTCTCGAAGTGCTTTAAGCATTGTGCGAATATCTTTTCGAGGAATTGTTCGTGAAGAAGGGTGATAGTTCTCTCTACCTCGCCTTTGTATATAATCAAATACTGGATTTTTATGCTTACGGTACATGCCATCAATTGGAAAGTGCATTCCAAGCAGGGCTGCTCCAATCTCCAAAGTTGTGAAATGCATTGCAACTAATAACACACCTTGGTCTTTTAATGCTTCAAGATGCTCCTTACCCTCAAATACCACATATTTTGCCAACCGTGACTTTGGCCACCACCATGCCATTCCCGTTTCCAGCATACTAATGCCTAAAGAGTGAAAGCTCCGCTTCACCAGTGTAGCTTGCTCATCTGATGATAGCTCAGGAAAACACAGCTTAATGTTGGTTTCTGCAATATGGCGACGCTGTTTTCCCAGATAGTACGCAACTTTTCCTAAACCTTTTCCTATAAACTGAATCCATGTATAGGGTAGCTGACAAAGCAACCACATAACCCCTAACCCCAACCAGGTTAACCAAAATCGCGGATGGAAAAATTGCTTAGAAAATTTCAAAGGCTCCATAAAAACACTCAAATACTTATGACAAACAGTGCTCAATGAATAGCCTCATTGACACATGCACGTTTAATAAAATAGCAATTGATGCTAAAAACAACTACAGTTACTCATGCTGACATTATAAATAATGACCGCTGAACCAATACAATGCTTAATAAACTCGTGTCGTGTAATTTAATCACTAATGAAACAGGTAAATTCAGCAAACCCTAACTGATGCGCAAACAATGACTGCGAATGCCTCTCAACCCAATAATACAACTGGTTTCCAGTTAAAAAGAAGCCGACTGACACTAACCACGCTAGAGCTACTAAGCCTTGAGCTGGAAATAATTCGGCTTCAACTGACAGAACAAGCTCAGCTTGCCCCTAATTTACTCCATGACATGCCAGTGATATTAAGCCTTGAGAAAGTGGCTCTGCCGGAGAAAACGTGCAATGTTAACGCGATCGTTCATGAATGTGAACGAATGGGCCTAAGAATAATAGCAATTCGAGCACAAGCGCACTGGCGTCCTTATCTTAAATCAATAGAAATTGCCTATTTACCCACACTTTCAGCACAGTCAGACGAACCAATCAGCAAACCACAACGTCAAATCACAGAGCAAACACCTAACCCAGAACCAAAGCCTGCAAGCCCAACACATATTGTTGTTAATAGACCTGTGCGCTCTGGTCAGCAGGTTATCGCACCTGAAGGGGACTTAATTGTCCTTGCCCCAGTCAGTGCAGGAGCTGAATTACTGGCAAAAGGTAATATTCATATTTACGGACCGCTTCGAGGGCGAGCACTTGCAGGAATAGAAGGCAACACAAAAGCTGGTATTTTTTGCTTACAGTTTGCTGCAGAACTCGTAGCAATTGCAGGACACTATATGACTGAAATGGCACCATTCCAATCTTTTTGGCAAAAAGGTGCTCATATTTTTCGTGAAGGAGAAAACTTGCAGATCCTTCCACTTTAAACAATAATTTTTTGAGAAATTCCGCTAGAAACTAATTTTTTATAGGGTGCTACGTTGGCCAAAATAATTGTTGTCACTTCAGGCAAAGGTGGCGTTGGCAAAACCACGACCAGTGCAGCTATTGCCACAGGTTTAGCAATGCGTGGTTATAAGACTGTTGTCATCGACTTTGATGTGGGGTTACGTAATCTTGATTTAGTAATGGGCTGTGAACGTCGAGTGGTGTACGACTTCGTTAATGTTATTAACGAAGAGTCAAACTTAAAGCAGGCTCTCATCAAAGATAAACGTATTGCCAATTTATTTGTTTTACCTGCCTCTCAAACACGAGATAAAGAAGCCTTAACAAAAGAAGGCGTAGGACGTGTTTTAGAAGAGCTTCGCGAGTCCTTTGATTATATCGTGTGCGATTCACCTGCGGGCATTGAAAAAGGTGCACTTATGGCACTTTATTATGCTGATGAAGCCATTATTGTCACTAACCCTGAAATTTCTTCAGTTCGTGACTCTGATAGAATCCTAGGTATTTTGCAAAGCAAATCTATACGAGCTGAGCAAGACTTAGAACCTGTTAAAGAGTATTTACTACTGAGCCGCTATGATCCAGAACGCGTAAACCGCGGTGAAATGCTGAGTGTTGGTGACGTAGAAGAGATTCTAGCTATTCCATTATTAGGTGTAATTCCTGAGTCAAAAGCCGTCCTTAAAGCATCCAACCAAGGTATTCCGGTTATTCATGACGCTGAAAGCGACGCAGGACAAGCCTATGCTGACTCAGTAGATCGATTTCTTGGTAAAGATCTGCCCCACCGCTTTCTTGAAGTGCAAAAGAAAGGCCTGCTCAAGCGGATGTTTGGAGGCTAACCCATCATGAGTTTTTTTGAGATTTTTAAAAACACCAAAAAAGATGCCAGTGCATCAATGGCCAAAGAGCGCCTACAAATCATTGTGGCACATGAACGTGCCACCCGTGACGGGCCAGACTACTTACCTGCTTTACAGCGTGATATTTTAGAGGTCGTGCGTCGTTATATTTCAATCAATCCAGAAGATGTCGCTGTTAACTTTGACAGCCTTGATGACTATGCAATTTTGGAGCTGAATGTAACACTACCAGAGACAGCACCTGCTCAAGAGTAGCTTAGTTGTTTTTATAAAACAAAAGTAGTCCCCTGTCGTATCCACCCTCATACCTCGGCCAGTACCATGAGATAGTGTCTTTCACAATAACTGTTTTATAGTTATTGAAACCAGACCATTAGCTTGCTGGCCCCTTTGGCTACCCACCTAAATATCAACAAGATTTATTTTTCAGCCAGTCGTGCCACACATACTTCAGAAAATAAAGAAGCATAAGTTTCTTTTAGTGAAGACCAATACCACTTTTGCATCATAGGAGCCTGGGGCAATTTATTTTTTTGCTTTGCAATCACTAGTTGATATAAGCGCTTTGCTAAGTGCTCTGCTTCCTGCTCATGGGCTTCAGTATTTGATGGATAGCAGTAATCTTCAGCAAATAAATGAGGATAGGCCAGCCGATTTGGCACAACAGGAATACACCCTAAAGCCACCGCTTCTTGAATAGCTATACCCTGAAAGTCATGCAATGCAGTAGAAACTACAACATCACTGCTGGCCAGTAATTGATAGTACTCTTCACGATTCTCAACAAATCCCCATTTCCCCACTATATCTGCGTATTTCTGATAAAACTTAGCAAAACACGTTGGCTTATTTCTAAATTGTTGTCCAACGACATGAACGCATATATTCCTTGTTTTAGTCACTAGCTGAGCAATAGCTGAAAAAAAGCGTTCCGGCGCTTTATCATACTCCCAACGATGGTTCCAAATGATCTGTAACTTCTGCTCAGGTACTGTAGGTTTAAGTTGAAAAAAGTGATCCTCTTGGAGAGGGACAGGTACTACCCTGCACTTTTGGACTATTTCTGGTATCACATTTACTGGCACGCCATCTGGCAACTGGCCTAATAATTTTTTTGCTCCATATAAAAAAGTCTCCTGGTTGTAGATTGTATTAAACACCACACAATCAGCCACTAATGCTGAGTAAAGTGTAATCACTTGAGCGCCCACAGAGTCAACCACATTTTCTTGAATAGGGTAGACAAACTGGTTTTCATGGAAATAAAGAATTGTAGGTATTTTAGATAGTGTGGGTACCATTCCCCGCAGGGCTGACAGATCTGTCATTGATGTAGCGATGATTAAGTCATACGGCTGAAGTAGTATATCTCGATAGCCTAGCCCTAGCGTCAAGCTATTCCCTCGAATCCGCCACGAAAAAAAACGTGCAGGCAAAGTCAATACTGTCCATTCAATTGCAGGAAAGGCTTTCACGAGTCCTTTATGCCAATAACAATGACTCACTGCATCATATGGAGAGAGAAGCAAAATGCGTTTAGGAAAAATAGTTGGTGTATTGTTTTCTGGCATAGCTTTGGCACTATATGAATAAAACAAAGCTTGTATTATGGATCTAGAGTAACTTATGAGTACATTATCAGACTTCAATCACCAGCTTCTGCAGTTTTTAAACTCTTCCCCAACACCCTTTCATGCTGTCTCAAGTATGACAGAGCTGCTTATAAATGCTGGATTTATACCTTTAAAAGAAAGTGAAAGCTGGTCACTTAAAGACTTTCAAGGATATTTTATCACACGAAATGATTCTTCCATTATTGCCTTTACAACTGGTAGTCAAGAATACTTCAAACACGGCTGGCGTTTAGTGGGCGCTCATACCGATAGTCCTTGCCTTAAGGTAAAGCCAAATGCTGATCTATACCAACAAAATTATTGGCAACTAGGGGTAGAGGTTTATGGTGGTGCTTTATTAAACCCTTGGTATGACCGTGATTTATCCTTGGCGGGCAGGGTTACTTTTTTAAATAGCCAAAAGCAAGTATGCAGTGCACTTATTAATTTTGAAGAGCCTATAGCGGTCATTCCCAGTTTAGCCATTCACCTAGATAGAAATGCCAACAAAGAGCGCTCTATTAATCCGCAAACAGATATTCCACCTATTTTAAGCCTGATACCTGAAGACAACACAAATAAGCCGACTCTTAGTAAATTATTAATTAGTCATCTTAATAGTGCAGGCTATCAAGATATTAAAGAAATATTAGACTATGAACTTAGTTTCTATGATAGTCAGGCACCAGCACTTGTTGGTTTAAACAAAGAGTTTATTGCTAGTGCTCGGCTTGATAACTTATTAAGCTGTTTTATTGGGTTACATGCCTTACTTAATAGTGAGTATCAAAAAAACGAAGTACCTTGCCTGTTGGTATGTAATGATCATGAAGAAGTTGGCAGCCAGTCTCACTGTGGAGCACAGGGACCTTTCCTACAACAAACACTTACTCGAGTTATGGGATGCCCAATTACCGCAGCCCAGGTAATGGCAAATTCACTTATGATTTCCGTTGATAACGCTCATGGAATTCATCCAAATTATGCTGACCGGCATGACGCAAACCATGGTCCAATACTAAATAAAGGTCCTGTCATTAAGCAAAACTGCAACCAGCGCTATGCAACAAACAGTGAAACAGCAGCTATTTATAAGTGGCTCAGTCAGCAGCAACAAGTTCCTTTCCAATCATTTGTTGTTCGAACAGATATGGCGTGTGGCTCAACCATTGGCCCTATAACTGCTGGAGAATTGGGTGTAAGAACACTCGATATTGGGGTTCCTACTTTTGCAATGCATTCACCTAGGGAGCTTGCAGGCAATCAAGATGGCTATATATTAAATAATGTATTACAAGCCTTTTTTAAAACTACGGAACTACCTTCCTAAATCTCTCCACATGTAGCACCAAAGATCTAACCTTTCCGCAATAAAAAAGCTGCGATTTTATGAAAATAAAGTCGCAGTACTATCAACATTTACGTATTCATACGGAGTTAGTTCACACCAAATTGGTGCTAAAATAACCATCACTGATTGAGATAAGCCAGTAACTCAATCTGAAGCAGCCAGAACTTGCACGACCAACGCTTGGAGCTCAAAATGCCTACCAGAACCAAAAGAGCAAGCTTTGCTGACCACATCGCCTGCCATCGCTTCGGAAAACGTTCAGCAAAAAATAATCAAAATTCAACAGCTACTCTTCTTAAGTCTAAGTTCACAACTAAAATTGATATTGAACACGACTCTAATGCAAACTTTGTTCGAGGCTACAACTAATTATAATAAATAGCTCAAAAGCTCTACATAGCTAAATGACAAGATTTCCTTAAGCCACTTAATGTTAAAAGTTAAGTGGCTTTATATTATCTAGCAATTTTAACTACTGCTTTTATAACAATTTCCTCAAATTACACGTCATTATTGTTTACACCTTCACTCCCACATAAAGCGCTTACTCTCACCTCATAAGCTTTCCAGCTCACATATTGACAGTTCTGAGATTCAACTCTTAGCTTTTATGCAGTTGTTCAAGGCTGATGCAATCATAAATGGGCTAAACTTAACACTTAAAACAGGTTATGATTGCAAACATCCCCCCTCCTGGAAGTAGGAAACTGGGAACTATTAATGCATACAGGCTCTCAAAATAGGGCATAAAAAGACTATAAGTATCGGAAAGGTATCGAGCATTAACCAATGGCATTAAATCTCTGTAAAAGCAAGCTACTAAATGCACTACTATTTACAACCATGACAAGTCTGTCACTGGCCACGATCGCAAAGGTTATTCCTGCAGAGCAGCTGAATTTGCAAGAGTTAACGCCTACTGAAGATCAACGGCTGGCCACTGTAAATATGGTGCAATTACTACGCCGTCATTATGAAAAGATTCCACTTAACGATCAGAGCTCAGTTAAAATTTTTGACCGATACTTAGAAACCCTGGATCCTGACCGACGCTATTTCCTTCTTCAAGACATTAATGAATTTGAAAAATACCGTCATAAACTAGACAACGATTTGAAAACAGGCAATCTGCGTCATGCATTTGAAATGTTTAATCGTTACCAAGCTCGTGTTAAACAACATCTACTTTTCAACCTCAAACTATTAAAACGTGGTGTTAGCCGCTTTAATTTTGCAATAAACGAAACCCTAGAGACTGACCGAAAAAATGCACATTGGACAGCAACACATGCAGACCAGCAAAGTTTATGGCGTAAAATCTTAAAGGATCGTATTCTGCGCTTACGGTTAGCCGGTAAAGAAGATAAAGAAATCGTTAAACTGCTAACTAAACGCTTCAATAATCAGCTTAATCGACTCCATCAAAACAATAATGAAGATGCCTACCAAATTTTTGTGAACGCTTTTACACAAATCTATGACCCTCACACTCAATACTTCTCACCTCGCAGAGCAGAAAACTTTGATATCAACATGAGCCTAAAGCTGGAGGGTATTGGAGCTGTTTTGCAGTCTGAAGATGAGTATACAAAAGTAGTTCGACTTGTAAATAAAGGGCCTGCAGACAAGGCAGGGCAACTCAAGCCTGCAGATAAAATAGTAGGTGTTGGCCAGGGAACTGATGGTGAAATAGTTGATGTAATTGGTTGGCGGCTTGATGAAGTTGTTGAGCTGATTCGAGGCAAAAAAGACACCATTGTAAGGTTAGAGGTCATTCCATCTGGCAGTGACACTACTGGCCCCGAAAAGGTTTATTCTATAAAGCGGGACACCGTTAAACTTGAAGAGCAGTCAGCTCAGAAAAAACTGTTCACCATAAAGGAAAAAGGCAAATCATTTAAAGTTGGCATTATTCAGATTCCAACCTTTTATATTGACTTTAAATCAGCTCAAGCAGGTGAGCCTGAGTATAAAAGCACTACACGTGATGTAAAACGACTGCTAAAAGAGCTAGAAAAAGAAAAAGTTGATGGTCTGGTTATTGACCTGCGTAACAACGGTGGTGGTTCGCTGCAAGAAGCAAACGAACTGACCGGATTGTTTATCAAACAAGGTCCTACTGTTGTTGTTAAAGACAGCCTTGGCCGGGTTGATACCCAAGAAGACCCAGATGGCTCAATTTATTATGATGGCCCAATGGTTGTTCTCGTTAACCGCTTAAGTGCGTCTGCTTCTGAAATTTTTGCTGGTGCTATGCAAGACTATCGTCGAGCGCTGGTTGTAGGTAGTCAAACCTTTGGAAAAGGCACAGTGCAGAGTATTCAACCATTAAATCACGGTCAGCTTAAATATACTCTGGCAAAATTCTATCGTGTATCAGGACAAAGTACTCAGCACCAAGGCATCATGCCAGATATTCACTTTCCTGCTGTTTACAATACGGAAGAAATTGGTGAAAGCTCATTACCAGATGCCTTACCATGGGATACCATCAAGCCTGTTCGCCATACTCCATATCAAGCTAATATTCCTGAAATAATGTTGCTACAAAAGAAGCATAATCAGCGGATACAAATCAGTCCTGATTTTATCTACATTCAAGACCAACTGAATTATCAAAGAGAACTTGAAAAACAAACTAAAATCTCTTTAAACCAAAAACAGCGGCAAGAAGAGTTACAGCAGCGCCAGGAACAGCGGTTAGCAATGGAAAACACTTTCCGCAAAGCAAAAGGAAAAGATACCTATAAAAGCTACTCTGACTTTGAAGAAGCAGCTGAAAAAGAAAGCCTAAAAGAGCAAGAAGATCTACCTGTTGAAGATGATGCCTACTTGTTCGAAGCTGGCAACGTGCTGGTTGACTATGTCCAACTAAAACAACGTATTGCCGCCAATGATAGCGTATTTTGATTGTTACATTTAGTTCTTAACCGAGCTATTAGTCACCCCTTGGCTAATAGCTTCACCTGCCCCCAGCCCTTCCCTCTAAGGCTTATCTGATAGCAAATCTAGCTAGCAGCATGACAAGGAACAATAGACTATATGCATAAAGCTGACTAGGTATTTAATGGAAAAGTAAAGTAATTCACCATCAGTGCTTGTAGATCAGCAAATAGTGGTTACAGGATAAACTTACCGCAGAAATAGATAGATATGTAAACGAGATTGCAATGTACTGTAACACTGCTTAAGGAAGGTGGCGGAGCGGACGGGACTCGAACCCGCGACCCCCGGCGTGACAGGCCGGTATTCTAACCAACTGAACTACCGCTCCGAATCCTAAAAGAAATGGTGGGCAGAGAGGGGATCGAACCCCCGACCCTCGCCTTGTAAGGGCGATGCTCTCCCAGCTGAGCTATCTGCCCATCTCTTAAGGACGGGGCGCATTATACGCACTATAGACCACAGATTGCAACTTTCTTTTAATATTTTTCATTGGATATACCCTTCACGAATCATTTTTAGGGTTTGTTGCCAGCACTTTTGGCCACCAAGGATGGGTAGGAATGCAGTTTATGCATAATGACATGGATGTCATATAGTAGAGCAATGCAGGAGCTACTGCCGAGGAGCATTTAACTGTCACACCAGTCACTTATTAATATAACCGCCCAGCAGCGCTGTTATATCAATTAAAGTGGCTACCGCAAGTTTCACAGAAGTAAACTTGCCCAGGGGCTTCATCGCTTGACGGCCCTGCCCTTGGGGTATAAAAACCCTTCGTTCTGGGTATAGATAGCTACTTTTCAATAAACCAGTACAAGAAAAGTATTTCCACTCAGCAACTGGATCGCAATGTAAAAAGGGGATCAGAAAGCTGTATATCTAAAAATAAAGAGGACTGTATTAGCGGGGATAACTACGCTTAGAGGGGGCATCTAAATCAGATTATGGAGAAGATGAAATGATGGCGGAGCGGACGGGACTCGAACCCGCGACCCCCGGCGTGACAGGCCGGTATTCTAACCAACTGAACTACCGCTCCGAATCCTAAAAGAAATGGTGGGCAGAGAGGGGATCGAACCCCCGACCCTCGCCTTGTAAGGGCGATGCTCTCCCAGCTGAGCTATCTGCCCATCTCTTAAGGACGGGGCGCATTATATAAGTGCTTTTACTCGCAATGCAACCCTTGCGCATAGTTTTTCTTATTTAGCATTCTATTTCAGCTAGTTAGCTCATAAAAAAGCTTTTACCAACGACCAAGAAACTAGCAAGCATTTTCATGTAAGCTGCTTTTACTACTTGGTTATTAACCTAATAGTTACATTTGTCAGCAATATGCCAATTAAGAAGCATCCAGAGCAAAAAGCTTTGAGGTGCCAAGTAAGCTTTTGCTAACATGCGGCCTCCTAACAAAGTGAGGCAAGTATGTGGTTTAAAAACTTAATTGCTTACCGTTTAACGAAACCTGTTGATTTTGATAATGAACAACTTAATCAGCAGCTGCAAGATCATTTATTTACCCCATGCTCTAAACAACAAGCTTCCACCTATGGCTGGGTCCCTCCCCTGGGATCACATAGCGACTTATTTTTACATCAGGCTAATGACTTGATACTCATATGTGCCAAACGTGAAGATAAAATACTTCCTGCATCTGTCATCAAAGATTTTGTTCAAGATAAAGTCACCGAAATAGAAGAAAGTCAGTTTCGCAAAGTTACTCGTAAAGAACGCGAGCAAATAAAAGAAGATACTATTCAGACACTGCTCCCCAAAGCCTTCAGCCGCTCCCAAAAAACCTTTGCTTGCCTAGCACCACAGCAAGGATGGTTATTAGTAGATGCGGCAAGTCATAAAAAAGCAGAAGAACTCACGAGCTTTCTTCGGCAGTCCATTGGCTCACTACCTGTTGTTCCCCTAATGCCTAATGACGCCCCTAACACCATTATGACTAGCTGGCTTAATGGAAATGCACTACCAACACCTTTTATTATTAGTGATGAGTGTGAGCTTAGAGAGCCAACAGAAGACGGAAGTATTATTCGCTGCAAACGTCAAGACTTACTTAATGATGAAATCTGTACACTCATTAACAATGGCAAGCAAGTCAGTAAGCTCGCTTTGCAGCTTGAGGCAGAGCTAGCTTTTGTTCTCGCAGACGACTTTACACTTAAACGTTTAAAGTTTGCTGATGAGTTGATTGAGCAAGCCTCAATTGATGACCCTGATGATAAGGCGGCACAATTTGATGCAGACTTTATTCTTATGACCAACACACTGTTAGCACTAATTGAAAAGTTAGGAGAGCAGTTTGGGGGATTTTCCAAAGGTGAGTAAAGCCCTCTTTTGAGGGCTTTGAAACTAGTGCATTAAACTAAACAGCTTGCGGCGGAATGATTTAACGAGGTCGTTAGCAGAACCCAACAAATCAAAAATCTGCAGCATGAGTAACCTGGCACCATCCTCTCTAAAGGTGCGATCTTTTTGGACAATCGTAAACAGTAAAGAAAGTGCAGACTCATATTCATCTTCAACCACACGCCTAATGGCCAGCTGAAAAGAAACCTCTAAATCCTCTGGCTGTTTACTTGCCTGCGCTTCAAGCTCGCTTGAAGGTGGTAATTCTGCAGCCATTTCATAAAAAACAATTTTTGCCTTGGGCTGCTCTATGCCTGGAGCGTCATCCGGAATACTAGCCATCACTTGCTTGGCATCCTCAATTTTGCCCGTTTGCAACAGCAGTTTAGCTAGCTGAACCTTTAAGGCTTGGTTATCAGGTTCACTTTGTAACATTTGCTGAACAAATAATAACGCCTGATCAAACTGTCCTTCCTCAATAAGTGCATCAACTTGCTTCTGAATACGATCAGCAGGACTCAAGGTCAACTCATCCAATACAGCTTTTAAGTCCGCTTCACTGGTTAAGCCTGAAAATTCTTGAGCTATTTGTCCCTGAAAAATTATTTTTAATGTTGGTAAAGAGCGCACCGCCAAGTGTTGTGCCAACATAGGTTGCTCATCGGCATTAACCTTAGCAACAATAAATTTACCACCATAAGCGGTTGCCAATTTCTCCAATATAGGAAGTTGGCTTTTACAAGGCTGGCACCAGTCTGCCCAAAAATCTAACAGTACAGGTACCGTCTGTGACTTTTCAACAACCTCCTGCTGAAAGTTATCAACAGTGACATCAACAATATAAGGGTTGTTTGACATGCTCTCTTCCACAAAGTTTTAGGACACAATTTCCAGTACTTTACGCGTTTTAGTCCAGCCTAAGCACTGAATGCCACTTTCAAAGTTCAATAATTTAATTTTTAAATGACTTAACTATCAACATGGTGCTCTAAGTGATGTATTTCAAGCATGAAGATTAAAAGCAAGAAAGTAGGTTACTCACAGTTTCTGTGGATAAGTTTGTGGATCACCCATATAAAAGAGGACTAAATCCTTTAAATATAGACTTATTCTTTAAATTGCACAGCAAATGTACACTTTATTTTGGTGACTTATTAGTAGCTGGTTTAAGGGAGTGCCACCTGCCAACTAGAGATAGGACAACGTTAAAAGCAGTCACTGCTCATGAGCGAACAAGCAGTGACTCCCAACAGATAAAGTGACTTAGTAATTAAAATTGATACCCAACCGCTGTCCTACCTCTTCATAAGCTTCAACAACATTCCCTAAGCCTTGGCGAAAACGATCTTTATCTAACTTAGCCCGCGTTTCAGCATCCCATAAGCGGCAACCATCAGGGGTAAACTCATCACCAAGCACCAGCTCACCGTCATAAAGGCCAAACTCAAGCTTGTAATCTACCAGCAGGAGTCCTGCAGACAAAAATAGAGGCTTAAGTACATCGTTAACCGCAAGGGTTAGCGTCTTCATTCGCTCAACATGCTCTGACTCGGCCCACCCAAATGCCGCAATATGGTAGTCGTTGATCATTGGGTCGCCCAGCTCATCATTTTTCAAGAAAAATTCAAATACTGGCTGCTCTAGGGTTAGTCCTTCTTGAACCCCTAAGCGACGACAGATACTTCCTGCCGCAATATTTCTTACAACACACTCAACAGGAATCATCTTCAAGCATTTTACCAACGACTCTTGTGTTGAAAGCAGCTTATCAAAGTGAGTTGCTATACCTGCTGCCTCAAGCTTCTCCATAATAAAAGCATTAAACTGATTATTAACGGCACCCTTACGATTTAATGCCTCTTTTTTCTTACCATCAAACGCAGAGGTATCATCACGAAAGTGTAATATCAGTCGATTTGGATCATCTGTCGTGTAAACCGACTTAGCTTTCCCCGAATACAGCTCTTCACGTTTTTCCATTGATTTTCTCCACTCACCAATAACAATTGCGGCACATAGAATAATTTAGACAAAAAAAACCAGGCACTTGGCCTGGTTTTTCAACATCACTATCGCAAGTTATCCTTTATTAACCTTAGCAAATCCTGACTGAGGTCTTTTGGAGCAATGGTGTTAATGTCTTTCTCTACCGAAACATATACCTTATTACCAAAGGGCGTTACCCTGATCTGGTACTGCGTCGGCTTAGTTGCCCCATCTCCTTCACTCTCATCACCAAACATGCGGGAAAAGAACCCTGGATCTTCATCCTTTGCTTTAACAGGTTCCTGATCCTCTCCTACAGCAATATAATACAGCCCAGCAGACCTGTTCTTATCGGCTACTTTGACATTTGCTTGAGCCAACGCTTGGCCTGTAGCAGCCCAGCTTCGCTCAAAAGGAGCCTTAATCAATAAGGCCGGGTTGCCATTGCCATCTTCCTCAAGCAATGCTGTAGCACTCAGGTCTAGGGAAGTATCAACGACCTGTTGTCCACTTCCACCACGAGAGAAATAGAGTAGCAATTCATTCAGCATACCCGCAGCATAAGCATCAGTCCTTTGCTTTGCCTTTTCCCAATCTACTTGCTTTTCATCATCTAGCTGTGACTTTGTGTGTCGAGCATGCATGACAAAAACCTGTGTTTCACCCGTCTCAGCTCCCTTCGTAACAAACACACGAAACTTGTCATTAAACAAGTCCTCATCGTCATCACCAATAAGATCCAAAATAAAGTGACCAATAAAGTCAGCTTTGCTGTACTCCCGTGGTGTTAGCCAGGCTGTTTCCATTACACCTGCAGATGCGTCCTGATTTTCGACGGATATTTTATTTTGCTTCCAGAAATACAACAGTTCCTGCCAAACATATCCAGGATCTTTATCAGTAATCATCCAGCGTAACGAGCCACGCTTGAGAATTTGATAGTGAACATTATCCGACTTCACTACAACACGTTCAGGGCGAGGTAAGCGAAACTCATCAGGTAATGTTGGATCCTGATTTATTTCAGGGATTACCATAGTATCATCAATGGCATTCTCTGCTAAACGCTCAGGGAGTTTTAGCCGGGGAGCCTGTTCAGCTTTTAAATAATCATTGGAGCGGTCCCTAATGTAGCCACCTTCTCCAAAAAAACCGCACCCAGATAACAAGGCACTGGCAGTAATAGAAAATGCCACAAAAAGACACTTCAAGCGACCTGGATTAAGGTCAAATTGAACATAGTTAGGCGCCATTATAGCAGTCCTTGTTCCTGTAAAATATCAACTAATGGTGCTCGGAATTGTTCACTTAAGGGGGTTAATGGTAAACGTATTCCCTTGCCAATTAACTTCATTTCTACCAGTGCCCACTTAACCGGAATAGGGTTAGATTCCCAAAACAATGCTTTATGTAGTGGCATAAGGCTATTATTCAAGGCTATAGCATCTTCAGTTTTACCCTCGATAGCCAAGTTACATAGCTCTGCTACTTTAGCAGGCACCACATTCGCCGTGACAGAAATATTCCCTTTACCTCCTGCTAACATAAGTTCCACGGCTGTCGCATCATCTCCCGACAATACCAAAAATTCACTCCCACACTGCTCAATGATGGCTTTAGCACGAGAGATATCACCTGTTGCTTCTTTGATACCAATAATATTAGGGAGTTCAGACAAGCGCTTTACTGTTTCAGGAAGCATATCTACAGCAGTACGACCAGGCACATTGTACAAAATTTGTGGTATATCAATTTGCTCGGCAATCGTCTTAAAGTGTTGAAATAACCCTTCTTGAGTAGGCTTGTTATAATAAGGCGTTACGAGTAAACAAGCATCTGCTCCAGCATCTTTTGCTTCTTTAGTAAGAATAAGTGCTTCAGCGGTTGAGTTAGCACCTGTGCCCGCTAGCACAGGAATTCTTCCTTTCACCTGTTGTACAACGTGCTTAATCACCTTTAAGTGTTCAGGAACGGTCAGTGTTGCAGACTCACCAGTAGTACCCACAGCAACTATTGCATGAGTGCCCTGCTCTAAATGAAAATCAACCAGTTTCGTCAAGCATTCCCAATCAACAGCTCCCCCATCATGCATTGGGGTTACTAGGGCTACAATGCTGCCTGAAATCATTGCCTTGCTCCATTCACACTTTAATTGGCGGTTATGTTACTGAGGCTGGCTGAATTGCTCAAGTAATCCGGTAATTTTCATGCCTAAAAAAAATACTTTGCTGCATGAGTATGTTTTAAGTCACATAACATTAACTAAGTAAACCACCTGCAAACAGCCTGCAACTTTACTCCCTTGCAAATGGCTTTATCTCTTTACCTAATCTTAATAAAATCATACTCTAATAATTCCACCGCAATCCGTTAAATTATTACATACTATCGACTGTATACCTGTACAAGCTGTACACAGTCTGTCGTTAGTGATCATCATAACCCCACTCTGGGTTTCTCATATCAAATAAACTGTTACTGTAATCCAGCAACAACTGTACAACGAATAAGGACGGCATAATGAGTGTAACCGTGGGTGAACCTGTTAGCGACTTTCAAGCACAAGCAACTAACAACAAAGATGTTCTGTTATCTGCCCTGAAAGGGTATAACGTCGTACTTTATTTTTACCCTAAAGACAGCACCCCAGGCTGTACAACTGAAGGACAAGATTTCAGAGACCACTATGAAGAGTTTAAAGCCTGCCAGACTGTTGTGTTTGGTGTATCACGCGACTCACTGAAATCACATGAAGCCTTTAAGCAAAAACAAAACTTCCCCTTTGCACTTATTTCAGACCCAGATGAAGAACTGTGCAAACTGTTTGATGTGATCAAAATGAAAAACATGTACGGCAAACAGGTTATGGGTATTGAGCGCAGTACATTTTTGATTGATAAAGAAGGTGTTCTTAGGCAAGAGTGGCGAAAAGTATCTATTCCTGGCCACGTTAAAGAAGTACTGGCTGCCGCTCAATCCTTGACCTAAACAGCCTAGTTGCTAATAGTAAAACCCGCCCTTAGAAGCGGGTTTAGCCCTCAGAGGTTGAGGCTCCTCCCCCGCCATCAGACACTCTTGGCCAAGCTGACAGTAACGCTTTGAGCAGGGTTGCCAGCGGTATCGCAAAAAATATTCCCCAAAATCCCCACAAGCCACCAAACACTAACACAGCAACAATAATCGCCACAGGGTGTAAGTTAACTGCTTCTGAGAAAAGTAAAGGTACCAATACGTTCCCATCCAATGCCTGAATAACACCGTACACTACCATTAAAATAATAAAGTCATTACCCCAGCCCCATTGAAAAAAGCCAATTAATGCAACAGGAATCGTAACAACTGCGGCACCAATATACGGTACGATAACTGAAAGCCCTACCAGTAAGCCTAACAAGGCAGCATAATTAACATTCAAAAAAGCAAAAGCAATATACGTAACCGCACCAACAATAAGAATTTCAATGGCCTTACCACGAACGTAATTTGCAATTTGTTCATTCATTTCCTCTGATACACGTTCAATCAAAGGACGTTCACTGGGTAAAAAAGCAGTTACCCAATTTAGTAACACCTCTTTATCCTTCAGGAAGAAAAAGACAAGAATAGGTACAAGGATTAAATAAATAAGAATGCCCACAAAGTTGGGAAGCTGTGAAAGTGAAAAGGAAAGTACCGTTTGCCCCATATCTGCCAAGTGTTTACTTGCTGAGCTAATCCATAAGTTTACTTGAGCTTCAGAAACAATCTCTGGGTACTTTTCAGGTAACAATAATAATTCCTGACGCACACCTTTTATCATAGAGGGTAGCTCATTCACTAACCCTGTTATTTGATCCCAAATTAAGGGCAATAATACAAAACATATTAGGGTCAACGCAGCCACGAATAGGATAAAAACAATAGTAACCGCCAGGGTATGAGGTATTTTATATTTTTCGAGTAAGGCAACCAGACCTTGTAACAAAAAGGCTAATACCAGTGCAGCCAATGCTGGAGCCAGCATAACACCCATGGTAAGGATCACTACCAATCCCACCACTAATAACACAGTTAACACCACTGCTTCCTGGTCAGAAAAATAGCGATGAAACCAGCTCTTAAAAACGTCTAACATGCGGTGTACCTTTCATACCATGTACATTTTGATATGGCATCTTGCCCTAAAAGCCACTAGGATGTTTTCTTGATCCTGTGGTAATAAATACCATCAACCAACTCACTTGACAGTAACTCATGGCCACTCAGCTGACAGTATGCCGCAAAATCTCTGACAGAGCCTGGATCTGTGGCTGCAACATGCAGTACTTGTCCCCGTTGCATTGATGCAAGCGCCTGTTTAGCTTTAAGCAATGGCATTGGACAGTGCTGTCCAATCATATCCAATTCAATATCAGTAGTTGTCATGGCGATTCAATAATTTCTTGTTATCTTGATGTTGGCACTCTGTCAGGGAACCAAAATGTGCTCAATGCACTCGAACCAAGTAAGTAATTGCAGTATAAGAGACAATGCTAACTCATTATTACGGCTAGCATCCATAAACGCAATGCACTAAATTACTGAAGCCTCTAGCAGACAGCTAAAACTCCATCATGCTAAAGTATTTCGGCGTAACAAGATGCTTGTTGGCTGCCACTTACAACAAGATCAAGGTTTCATTTATAAACGCTCTTTTAGGTAGCCGTCAGAAGAATTGTTTGAACCTTTTTATCCGCTGGCGAAAAAACTCTCATCATGTTTAAGAAAATTTGTACAACATTAAGTGCCTGTACACTCGCTCTTTCAGTGACAACTGCTGCCAATGAGCTTTTACTTCCAGACTTGGGAGATAGCAGTTCAGCCGTTGTTTCTCCATCTCACGAGCATAAACTGGGTCGGGCATTTCTTGCCTCACTCCGTGGTCAACTGCCCATGCTAAAAGATGCTGAAGTGCAGGACTATGTGGAGGAGTTAATTTTTAAACTCATCAACACCAGTGAGGTAAAAGATCATCGTTTAGAAATTGTAGTTATTGACAGCCCCAAACTGAATGCTTTTGCTGCACCAGGTGGAATAATAGGCATTAACGCTGGTCTTTTTCTATTTGCTGAAAATGAGCACCAATTTGCCTCTGTTATTGCCCACGAATTAGCTCACTTAAGTCAGCGCCACTATGCGCGAGGTGTCGAAAATGCAGAGCGAAATAAACTGCCCTACCTTGCCGCAACACTTGCCAGTATCGCAGTTCTTGCTGCTGGCGGAGGCGATGCTGGGTTTGCCGCACTAGCAACTACCCAAGCAGGTATGCGCAGCCAAATGCTAAGCTTTAGTCGTCAAAATGAACGAGAAGCAGACAATATTGGCATTCAAAATCTCTACCGCGCGGGTATGAATCCTCAAGCAATGCCTGCAATGTTTGAGCAAATGAATCGTGCAACACGCTTTCTTGGCCAAAAACCTCCAGAATTTTTATTAACACACCCTGTTACTCAAAACCGTGTTGCCGACTCAAAAAGTCGAGCTGCACAATTCCCGGCACAAAAGTACACCTATAACCCACGATATGAACTTATTAAAGCAAAAATTAAAGTTCATTATGCAAGCAGCCCACAAACAGCAGCGAAACAATTTAAGGCTAATACCAAACACTCTGCTGCTCGTTATGGTCTGGCACTTGCGCTCACTGCCAGCAGCCAGCCCAAAGAGGCCCTAAGCACACTCAAACCGCTTTATGAAAAATCACCGGATAATATCCAGTTTGCTCTGGCGC
Source organism: Zooshikella ganghwensis DSM 15267 (assembly GCF_000428585.1). Lineage (GTDB taxonomy): Bacteria > Pseudomonadota > Gammaproteobacteria > Pseudomonadales > Zooshikellaceae > Zooshikella > Zooshikella ganghwensis. The sequence continues at coordinate 56,123 of NZ_AUAF01000002.1, forward strand.
AAGCACGCCTGGAAAAAGCGATGGGCAATATAAGCCAGTCGAATAAAACGATTACCAGCTTGCTGGATATTTATCCAAACAATCATGCATTAATGCTGCAGCTGGCAGATAACCAAATGGCTGGAAAGCAATATGCTGCAGCTGAGCAAACCTTACGCCGCCTTTCTCGTAATCGAGCGACAGACCCATATGTATGGTATTTACTGGCTGAAGCAAGAGGCTTAAATAAAAATATTTTGGGTGTACATGAAGCCCGAGCCGAGTACTACCGCCTCAATGGCAATGTCGATAAAGCGATAGAACACCTTGAATATGCACTTAAACTAGCAAAAGGTAAGTTTGCAATTACTGCTAAATTAAACAAACAAATCGAAGACCTGAGAGCCTACAAGAAAGAGTTAAAAGACCTTGGCTTTGGTTAAAAAGCTAATAAGACGGTAATAAAAAAGCCAACTGATTAAACCCAGTTGGCTTTTTGAATACATAAATTACTCTTTGTAATACAACCAAAAACTAAGCATTACCCTTCACTTTAAGCTGATATTCAGCTGCAAAATCAAGCATACGATTAAGAGGAATCATCGCTCGTCTTGCTAACTCAGGGTCTACAAACACTTCATTATTACCTTGCTCTAGGGTACTAATAGTACTATCCAAATCATTCATAGCCATCCATGGACAGTGCGCACAACTCTTACATGTTGCTCCAGATCCTGCTGTAGGTGCTTCTAAAAAGGTCTTGCCTGGCGCGGCTTGTCGCATTTTGTAAAAAATACCGCGGTCTGTTGCGACGATAAACTGAGGGTTGGGTAGAGACTGAGCAGCCTTTATCAGTTGGGATGTAGAGCCTACAGCATCTGCCAGCTCAACAACTGCTGCAGGAGATTCAGGATGAACTAGTACTGCAGCCTCAGGATATACCTGTTTCAAATCAAGTATACCTTTTGCTTTAAACTCATCGTGCACAATACACTCGGAGTGCCACAGTATCATATCTGCATCGGTTTCCCGCTGAATATAACTGCCTAAATGGCGGTCTGGCGCCCAGATGATTGGCTTATCCTGATCAACCAGGTGCTCAATAATAGGTAGCGCGATACTTGATGTGACAACCCAGTCAGCTCTGGCTTTTACTGCAGCAGAGGTATTTGCATACACAACTACCGTCCGTTCAGGGTTGGCATCACAAAAAGCAGAAAACTCATCAATAGGACAACCCAAGTCTAATGAACAGGTTGCCTCCAAAGTAGGCATTAACACTCGCTTTTCTGGGCTTAAAATTTTTGCTGTTTCACCCATAAAGCGAACACCCGCAACCAGCAACGTTGAAGCTGAGTGCTGACTGCCAAAACGCGCCATTTCTAGAGAATCAGAAACACAGCCTCCGGTTTCTTCAGCAAGCTCTTGGATAATATCATCGGTATAATAGTGTGCGACCAGCACTGCATCTTCAGCTTTTAAAAGCTGTTTTATCTTTTGCTTTAACTGGCGTACCTGCTCACTGCTGTACTTATCTTTCTGCAAGTACTCTGTGGCCAGGTAGTCTTTGACGATTTGTCTATTAATATCTGCAGTCATACTTCATCAAGTATCAGGCTAACAAAAAAGTTATATTGTCGAGTAGATGCTACCATATTTGCTGCAGGAAGTGCCTTTTTAACGAAGTGTTCTAATAACTCTTTTAAAAAAGGAATTAGAAAATGTAATAAAGAAACTCCAACAATAAGGGAACTTATTTCAAGCAAAACAGCCTCGTTTCAAGCTAAGCAACTTAGTGCCCTGGTTCATCATTCCATAAATACTTGTGAAGCTGTAATTGCATGCGAACCGGTAGCCGGTCAGCAAGAATCCACTCCGCAAGCTGGCGAGGCTCAAGCTGGTGATGAACAGGAGAGAAAAGGACATCTGAAACCCGATCGGCTAAATTATATTCATCCAGCTTAAACACAGCCCACTGATAGTCTTCTTGGCTGCCAATAACAAACTTCACCTGATCCTGTGGTTTCAAGTATTTAATATTGCTGTATAAATTGCGCTGTAGCTCACCCGAGCTTGGCGTCTTGAGATCCATAACCACAACAATACGACTATCAACATGCTCTATTGGCATAGCCCCACTGGTTTCTAGTGAGACCTCATAGCCAGCATCAGCTAACAGTTTAAGCAATGGCAAGCAGTTCGGTTGTGCTAAAGGCTCTCCACCTGTAACCGTCACGTAATGTGGGTGATACTGCTGAACTTCAGCCATAATCGTTTCAAATGACCAAAGCTGGCCACCAGAAAAAGCATAGGCCGTATCACAGTAGCCACATCTTAGCGGACACCCCGTCAACCGGATAAACACTGTAGGTAAGCCTGCCGTTCTCGTCTCACCCTGCAGCGAATAAAATATTTCTGTCAAGCGAAGTTGCTTTTCACTCATGTTACTTTCTACTGCCATAAAACCGGATTGACGTTCAATTACTGCATAATTCTACTCACAACAGGCTTATAGGGTTAAATAAGAACAAACTCAAGGGCTTTAAGCCCAATGACAAAGTCTCACACCCATGAATGAGAAGTATTCTTTACCAGAAAGCCCATTAAGCAAGGAGATTCATTAAGCGGCGAGAGTATAGCGGAAATCGGGATAATGAGGAACCAGCAAGTATCACTTGCTGGTAAAAACAGAACGCAACAGGTCTGTTAGTTGACCTGCTTTAGGAAAGCTGCCGCAAGATTTGCTGCAGCAGCATCTGGAAACTCTTTCGTTACTTTTTCTAAATAGTGTTTCGCTTGCTTCTTATCTCCCAACTGGAAATAAACACGACCAAGCTTGTAAATCGCACCAGGCAGTTTACTACTTTGTGGAAACTTATTAATCACTTGAGTAAACGCATCTTTAGCTGGCTCAAGCTGATTTTGTGCCAAATAAACTTCACCTTGCCAATAGTAAGCATTATCTGTGTAAGCACCTGATGGATATGTTTGTACAAATGCCTTTAATGCTGTAAGCGCATCGTCAAAACGCTTTTGACGAATCAGCTGGAAAGCTGAGTTATACTCATCTTTCTCTTTATCCGAAGTAGCAGAAGCATCAACAGGCTGTTGTACCCCAGCATTTTTGCTGCCACTAACAGATCCACCACTCGAAGCCAGATCGGAAATCCGTCGATCAAGATCTATATAGCGGTCTTTTTGTTCCTGCTGCATACGCTTGATCAAGTATGCCTGTTGTTCCACTAAACCACGTAAAGACAGGACTTCCTGTTGTAATTCTTCTAACTGCACGAACAACGCGGCACCATTACCTCCTTGATAACCTCGGGCAGGTGCTGCTTGTCCTCCTGAGCGACCATAAGGGGTGGAGTCAACAACGGGAACCTCTGCATAAGAGGGTAGTACCATAACAAGGCTTGCAGTAGCTAAGCTTATACCTGCTACGATATGTTTCACTGTTCGAGCGGTTGAATAAATCATGGCTTAATCGAACCCTAAACACTTTATTGCTGTACCCACAGATGGATGGCAGACACCCATCTATGGCATTGCAAACAATATAAAAATGTTTGCGGGTACTTGGCAACTCATAAACATAATTTGTTGTATTTGCCACCAAGTTACCAATCAGTTCAAACTAAAAAATTATTTTAGTAAGCACCATTGGGAATAATTACAGCTCTACGATTTTGCTGCCAGGATTGGTCATCATGACCCAGTGCAACAGGCTGCTCTTCACCATAGCTAATTGTTTCAACCTGCTCAGGTGCAACACCTTTTAATACCAGGTAGCGTTTCACCGCTTTTGCACGACGCTCACCGAGTGCTAAATTATATTCACGGGTTCCACGCTCATCAGTGTGCCCTTGAATAATAATTGTTTTGTTAGAGTCAGACGCCAGTTTAGCGGCATGAGCATCAAGTGCTGGATAGTCTTCTGGTAATATTTTTGAGTCATCAAAGCCAAACAAAAACACCTTTTTATCTAGCAGCGCTTGAGTTTGTGCATCAACACTTCCATCAATACCATCAGTTGCAACACCCGTGGTGGCTGATACATCTGCATCCCCTACAGAGCTAGCACTATCACCACCGGTCGTATTACAACCTGCCAGCCATGCAACGGAAGATGCAAGCAGTACAACTTTACCGAATTTCAAAAAATCCATAAATAACTCCCGGTTTGCTAAAAAATGCTTAGAGAAAACAAACATACATGGTGACATTAGTAAGTGAAGTTTGACCATGCAGGTTCGCGTACATCCCCTTGCTTCGAAGGCAAGTTAAGTTTCACAGCCCCATCTGCAGAAACGGCAGATAGCACACCCCGCTGACCTTGCATAGCACCATACAGCAGCATAGTACCATTAGGAGCAACACTGGGTGATTCATCCAGTGAAGTAGACGTCAGTAGACGCATCCTTCCCGTTTCAAGCTCTAAAACAGCAATATTAAATTGTGCAACTCCCTGCCCTTTATGAACCATGGCAATTTGTTTGCCATCTGGGAAAACCCTGGCTCTAGCATTATATTTACCTTCAAATGTCACTCGCTCAGCTTTACCTGTCGCCAGAGTTGTCTTATAAATTTGTGGTGAACCACCACGATTTGAAGTAAACACAATTGCTGAGCCATCTGGCATCCAGCTGGGTTCAGTATCAATTCCAAAGTGCTTGGTAATTTGTCGTAAAGCCCCTGAATTGACATCAACCAGATAAATATCAGGGTTTCCGCCTTTAGACAGCACAACCGCTAGCTGTCGACCATCTGGCGACCAAGCGGGAGAGCTATTTAAACCTTTATAATTTGTTATACGACGCTGTTTGCCTGTAGCTAAGTCCTGAATATAAATACCAGGTCTTCCTCCTTTAAAGGAGACATAAGCAACCTTTTTATTATCGGGTGACCAAGTAGGGGAAAGAATGGGTTCACTCGAGGTAAAAATGGCTCGTGCATTATAGCCATCGGCATCAGCGTAGTTCAATTGGTAACGTGAGCGCTGTCCACCCAACCGTTCGGCGGTAACATACATGATTTTCGTATCAAACGCACCACGAATTCCAGTAATTTTTTCATAGACTTGGTCACTAATACGGTGCGCTAATTTACGCACATTCGTGCTTGCAATTTTACCTGAAGCCAAGCTTTGTTGACGAACAACATCAAGGATTGAGTAGTTAGCTTCATAACGACCACCACCACTGTTAATGTTACCCACCACAAGATACTCAACATCTGACTTACGCCAATCAGCATAAACCACATCATTTTCTGTATGTGGCATACTCAGCATATTATTTGGATCAAAAGGATCAAACTGTCCCGTGCGTTTTAAGTCACTGTTAATAATGCTGGCGACGTCTTCAGGGCTACTACCACCAAAAGGCACAACCGCCACTGAAACTGCGCTATCAACGCCCTGAGTAATTTCAATGGTGAGCTCGGCTAACGCTTGCTGTCCATAGACTGTTACCAGCAGCAGCGTCAGCATAGTGGAAATTATTTTTTTCACTGCGCTTAGTCCTCCGGGTTAAATAGCATATTAAATCGTCGAAAGTTACTTTCAAAAACACGTGGCTTGAGCTGCCTAAGTTCTGAAATACTCCCTAGACGTTCCACAGCCTGTACTGCAGAACGATCAAATAAAGGGTTACCGCTGGACTGGATTACAGTCACATTCACAACTTCTCCGGTAGGGACAAGTTGAATTTGTAGCCTTACTTGCAGCCCCTTAGTTAAAAAACTGGGTTTTCGCCAATTTTGCTGCACTAACTGTTGTATTAATGCTTTCATTGAAGCAACCTGCTTTTGACTGGCGGCTGCTTCCTGTTGTGCACGCTCTTCAGCTTCTTCTGCGGCTAGCATTTTCTCCAGCTCAGATTCTTGCTGACGACGTAAAGCTTCTTCTTTTGCTTTTCGCTCGCGTTCTTGCCGTGCTTTAGCCTCACGCTGCTTACGCAACTTTTCCTGCTCAGCACGCTTAGCCGCTTCTGCCTTTCTTTTAGCGTCAGCAGCAGCTTTTCGTTTCGCTTCTTCTGCTGCTTTTTTCTTTGCCTCTGCCGCAGCTTTTCGCTTAACTTCTTCTGCTTTCTTTTGGGCCGCCACTTGTTGTGCTTTTTCTTGCGCTTTACGCTTAGCTTCTTCTGCTGCCTTGCGCTTCGCATCCTCAGCCGCTTTTTGCTTAGCCGCTTCTGCTGCTTTTTTCTTTGCCTCTTCCGCAGCCTTACGTTTGGCTTCTTCCGCTTGACGTTTAGCTTGCTGATTCACTTTATTTTTTTGAGGTGTAGCCGCTTTTTTCTGTTGCTTCGTTGTTGATTTCAAGCCTACCAGCTTAGCCTGGATTAACTTAGGCTGCTTTACTGTATGTCGCTCAGTAGGTGATGGCCATGCAATAGATACAGCTATAATGATAATTAAATGTAATCCTACTGCTAATACAGCAGGTAATGTATAACCGTTTGGAAACCTCACAAACTAACCACTTCTATTGAGTCAAATCTTGCGGGTCTGTAATTAAGCCAACATTTGGCACGCCTGCCTGCTGCAGAGCAGCCATCGCAGTTACCACGATACCATAGTCAACTTTTTCGTCCCCTTTGATTAATACCATACGATTAGGCTTAACACGCAGTATCTTACCCACCTGCTCGGTAATTGTTTCCAAAGGCACAGGTTGATCTTGCTGCTTACCAATGTTGATGTAATAGGTACCATCTTCTTTTACTGACACAATAATGGCTTCTTCGTCTTCTTTAACATCCAGCGGCTTAGCATCTGTTTTGGGGAGATCAACATTGACCCCCTGCGTAAGCATAGGTGCCGTCACCATAAATACGATCAGCAGAACCAACATTACATCAATGTAGGGAACAACATTGATATCTGACATTTGCTTGCGTGGAGCGCGCCTTGCCATAACTTACCCCTGCTGCTGCCGTGGTCGGCTATGCACATTACGGTGGAGTATGCTGGAAAACTCTTCAGAAAACGTGTCGTAGCTATTCAGCACTGTGTCAACCCGCGCTGAAAACCGGTTATAGGCGACAACAGCAGGAATCGCTGCTAATAAGCCCATTGCTGTTGCTACTAACGCTTCTGCTATTCCTGGCGCCACTGTGGCTAGGGTTGCTTGCGTCTGGTTAGCAAGCCCTCTAAAAGAGTCCATAATACCTATTACAGTGCCAAACAAACCAATATAGGGACTAATTGAGCCTACTGTAGCCAAAAAAGGCAGGTTGGTTTCCAGGCGTTCCTGTTCACGAGACAATGCCACACGCATTGCACGTTGAGTGCCTTCCATTACCGCATCAGCATCAGCACCTGAATCCTGCTTCAGTCGTGTAAACTCTTTAAAGCCTGAGCGAAAAATATGTTCCATACCACTGTCAGGGTCAGGTTCATTAGTCACTTGCCGAAATAGTTTTGATAAATCTATACCAGACCAAAAACGATCTTCAAATGCTGTCGCCGCACGGCGTGCATTTATTATCAAAAATGCACGTTGAATGATCATAACCCATGAAACAATCGACGCGCCTACTAAAATAAGCATCACTAACTGTACAACCCAGCTAGCTTGTAGAATCAAAGACCAAATGGACAAAGACTCAGTCACTACATCCCCCTAACGGAGCACCCGTAAATGCAATAGTATTAAAACGTTAGCCGGCAACTAAATTACATTTTTAGCACTGGTATACTGATTAGATAGATCAATGACCACTTTGGTTTCCATCATTTTCTCCTACCTATCAGCAGACATCAGCAATCAAAGACGACACCTGCTAAATACTTGCCTAATAAAAGCAGGGCGAATCATAACACTGCACGTTGTAACTTGTCGTAGTTTTACGAAGACTTATGCAATTTTACAAATAAGATCACGAGGAATAGCTTGAGGCTTTAACGAATCAAATGTGACGCAAGCAACTTTAACTTTAGCCTCACATAAACGTTCACCCGTTTCACTCAGTGTAACCAACTGGTGAAACACTAAATAGGTACGCTTAACTTCAGATAATGACACGGTGACATCAATTCGATCATCAAGCTTGGCAGGCTTTTTATATTCCACCGTAGCGCTATGGACAACAAACATCACATTTTGTTCATGAAGCTTCGCCTGCTCATACCCATACTGTCTTAAAAATTCGGTGCGAGCTCGCTCCATAAATTTAAGGTAATTAACATAATAAACAATTCCTCCCGCATCCGTATCCTCATAGTAAATACGAAAATTTAATGCAAAAGTGGACACAGTAACTCCATAAATTAAGTGGTAGTGAACAGGAAGTGTGATGCTTGCTAAAAAGTTGTTAGCCTACCGATGTTAAACCAAGCTGTCATAGCTAAGCGGGTTTAGGTAAACCTAAGTGGTGATAAACGGCATCTGTAACGACTCGACCACGAGGCGTGCGCAAAATATAGCCTTGCTGCATTAAATATGGCTCTAATACATCTTCTATGGTGCCTCTTTCCTCACTAATTGCTGCAGCTAAACTATCAATGCCCACAGGTCCCCCTCCAAACTTCTCGACCATGGTCAATAGCAGCCTTCTATCTTGTTGGTCAAAGCCAACATGGTCAATGGCCAACATAGTCAGCGCCTGGTCTGCCATAAGTTGCGTAATAATACCCTCGCCCTTAACTTCAGCATAATCTCTTACTCTACGCAGTAATCGATTCGCAATTCTGGGTGTACCACGTGAACGCTTCGCTACTTCAGCAGCTCCCTCCGACTCAATAGCAACCCCCAAAATGTTCGCAGAACGGGTTACAATATGGGTTAAATCAGGAATATTATAAAATTCAAGCCGCTGTACAATTCCAAACCTGTCTCGTAAGGGTGAAGTGAGAAGTCCAGCTCTGGTCGTTGCTCCTACCAACGTAAAAGGTGGCAAATCAAGTTTAATTGAGCGTGCTGCTGGCCCTTCACCAATCATGATATCCAGCTGATAGTCTTCCATCGCAGGATAAAGCACTTCCTCAACCATTGGGCTTAAGCGGTGAATTTCATCAATAAACAACACATCACCCGGCTCTAAGTTAGTCAGTAAGGCAGCTATATCTCCCGCTTTTTCGAGTACAGGACCTGAGGTTGTCTTGAGCTGCACATTCATTTCTGTGGCTAGAATATTGGCCAGAGTTGTTTTTCCAAGTCCTGGCGGACCAAAAATCAAGGTATGATCCAGTGCCTCATTGCGTTGCCGTGCCGCATTAATAAAGATTTCCATTTGCTCACGGACTTGAGGCTGCCCAACATAATCTTGTAATAACTTAGGGCGAATCGCACGATCTTGTGAATCTTCCCCACCCGAAGCAGCAGGGGCTACTAGTCGATCAGCTTCAATCACACATCACCCCCTTACTTCACCATACCTTTCAGCGCAAGCCGTATTAGCTCTTCTCGTGAAGCACCTGCCTGATAGTGAGCCTTGATCGCCTTCTCTGCATCAGCTGCCTTATACCCTAGCGCTTGCAATGCGCTTACTGCATCCTGCAAAACATCATGCTTTTCGAGTTGACCCGATGGCTCTGAGAATAAAGGTCCGCTGTCAGTTTCCCAGTCTTTTAGTCGATCACGCATTTCAATTAACAAGCGCTCTGCCGTCTTTTTACCAACACCTGGCAGCTTGACTAACGTCGCAGTATCTTGGCGTTGAACACTTTGCACAAACTCTTTCGTTTCCATGCCAGAAAGAATGGTTAACGCCAGCTTAGGACCAACCCCATTCACTTTAATTAAAGCCCGGAATAACATACGCTCTTGCTGAGAGACAAATCCGTATAGCTGATGTGCATCGTCTCTTATTGCTAGGTGAGTAAAAAGTGTAACTTCACCACCCACCTCTGGTAGCTGATAAAAGCTACTCATTGGAGCTTCTAACTCATACCCCACTCCCTGAACATCAATCATCAGTTCAGGAGGTTGCTTGATGACTAAAACCCCTTTTAAACGTCCAATCATAAATTTAAATTCGCATTTCAAACATCAACTAAAATGCTTCAACGTATCCGGCGACGCCGTGTACTTGAAGCCCCAGCAATTTTAATCAAACTCTGTTGTGTATGGGCATGGCACAAAGCAACAGCCAATGCATCAGCCGCATCAGCAGGGGGACACCGAGACAGCTTTAGTAAATGCTGCACCATATGCTGAACTTGGGTCTTATCAGCACTACCTTTACCCACAACGGACTGTTTCACCTGGCGAGCAGAATACTCTGATACAGGGAGTCCCTGAGTAACAGCGGCGACAATAGCAGCCCCCCGCGCTTGCCCTAACTTTAATGCAGAATCAGCATTTCTTGCCATAAATACCTGCTCAATCCCCACCGACTGAGGCATATAACGCTCAATGACCGCCGTTATCCCCTGAAAAACTTCTTGCAAACGATCAGGCAAGTCTGTTGTTGTCATTCGTATACAGCCACTTGCCACATAATCAGTTTTTGCTCCAAGCTGACTAATCAAGCCATAACCTGTTACCCGAGAGCCTGGGTCAATACCTAGAATAATTGCCATGCTTAAATAATGTGCTACACCGATTCAAATCACTGTATAATTATACATCTATTGTTGTGATAGCAAGTATGTAAATAATACTAATGCACGTTAATAATCAACTAGCCTTCTTTTTCCTCAACGACCTTACTTGCCTGACACTACCCTTTATTCATCAAAAGACCTGGAGCCACCCACCTGAAGCACCCAGCCAAAGATCAGCTTTAATGAATCAGAAACTTCCTGTTACAAACAAGTTCCTTTTGTTACCAAAACACTGTATTCCTTCTTAAATCAAGGGACTATTCTGTTTGGACAAGTAGCCGGCACTAAATAACAAAACGATTACAACTGATGAATATGTCTGAGTCCAAAAAGTCTATCCTCACGATTTCAGCAATTGTCTCCTGCCTGTTTATTATATTGCTTACAGCAAATTTGCTGTGATCGAGTTATGACCATCAAGCTGAGCCTCTGAACATCTCGACCTTTAACAGCACCTTTCTAACAATGCCACGATACCAACATTACTGATTTTTAAGTTCTACCAACAACAGCTGCTCCCCCTCAAGCATGCCACAACGCTTACACCTCATTGTAACTTTTTTGCAACAAAATATAGGTAATATAACAACAACCTACCTAGCTCTCTATTTGCCAGCAGTATTAACCGAAATCAAATAGTTACTTTCCATAAGCTAGGATTAAAAGCATGATGATTATCAAAAGATTGAAACTTTCTGACAATTCGTCATTGCGAAACCCAAAAAATTGTAGTAATTTTACAACATAAGTTATTCAGACATTCTTATTGATGTTAAACCTACATTCCATAAAGGAGGTGAGGTAGTACTGTCTCAGAATTGATTTTGTTTTGGTCAGAAATTTCTTGATCAAAACCAACACGTTTTAAGCCATCTTTGTATCAGCTTGTGTCAAGATCGTTATCTCCTCTTACTGCTTAACGTTCCGAAACCCTCTCACTGCACGACACAAGCTGTTTTTTTTCTTCCCCCTCCCCTTTCCAAAAAGCAATTTGATTCATTTTTGCTTGTCAAAACCTTATTATTTACACTTCAAAGTGTTTTTCACTGCTTTTTATACGGCAAACAAGGAGGTAAATCTGCCCAGTTATGCCATACTTCAACGAATATAATGAACCAAATACTATTCAAGCACATGGTATTGTCGTGCTTGAAAAAAAACACCAGGCCATCAAGGCACTGAAAAGAAAGCACAAACCATCAGTTCATGGCCACAAGCTATGGCACTCAAGCTTTCTACTCATGGACTATCTTAATTTTCACCCTCTACCTAATAAGTCTTCACTAATGGAAATCGGTTGTGGCTGGGGAACAACCAGTATATTTTGTGCAAAACGCTTTGGCGCCAAAGCCACAGGGGTAGATTTAGATCCTAATGTTTTTCCTTACCTTCATACTCTGGCTGAATTTAACCAGGTAACAATTAATACTGAACAAGCACCCCTGGAAAAACTCAGTAAAGCAAAGTTAGCCAACCACCATACGGTATTAGGTACTGATATCTGTTTTTGGGATGAGTTAGTCAACAAGATTTACAACCTTATTCGACGCTCTTTGCAGGCAGGCGTTACGCAAGTAGTACTTGCTGATCCTGGTCGTTCAACGTTCCATCAGCTGGTTGCACGTTGCAGCAAAAAATATTCTACGGAATGCCATCCCTGGTATACCCAAGACCCAGAGTTTATCTCTGGTTATGTGCTTTGTGTGAGTGCGCGTTAATCCTCACTGAGACTTCTGTCTCGCTAAGCCTTGACTATACTGTTAGCAGTACAGCGACTTCACAACCAATATGGCGGTATTCGTGAGATATAGTCTATGGCTTCTGCTCAGCCTGGTTTACATAAAGAGCTTTGCCCTCGAGTTAAACGTTCGCGTTGTAACCGAGGAGTTCCCTCCTTATAACTATACCCAGAACAAAAAACTGACTGGCCTCAGCACTGAGGTCGTTCAAGCCGTCTTCAAAGAACTTAATATTAACCCAGAGATTAGAATCTACCCTTGGGTAAGGGCCTATCAAACAGCACTCAATGAACCTAATACACTTATTTTTTCAATAGGCAGAAATAAAAAGCGAGAGAACCTATTCCGCTGGATAGGAGTGATTTCTCCGGCAAAATCTTTCTTGTTTAGACTACCTAGCCGCAACGATATTGTGATCAACTCACTTAAGGATGCTAAACCATTTTTAGTCGGCACATTTCCAGAAAGTGTTCGTGAGCAGTATTTAATCGGTAAAGGTTTTGAAAAAGGCATACATTTGGTCAGTACCTATAGCTATGAAAAGAGCTTCAAACTAATGATCAATAAACGTATTGACCTCTGGGCTATGAATGAACTGGTAGCCTATCATATAGCCCGCAAAGCGGGCTATGACCCTCATAAAGTGTTGAAAAAAGCCTTTTTTTTAGAAGAGCTTTCACCTGAAGGTTATTACATGGCATTTAACAAAGAAACCGATGCTGCCGTTGTAAAAGCTTTTGAAGATGGACTCAAAGCTATTAAACAAAAAGGTATTTATAAGCAGATTCAACAACAGCACCTCGGCAAATAACCTGATACCGTCCTAAATCTACACCTAGGATGAAAGCAACTTTTCATCAACTAACATACATTCTTTAAATATTGGCTCCTGCCAAATACGCTCTAGGTAAGCAGCTAAAATAGGCCAACGCATTGGATCAACCTCATAATTAGCATATCGCGCATTTAAAAACTGACTACCTATTGATATTTCAACAATACCAAATGTATCAAACAAAAAATCTGAAGTCGGTACTTGTGACTCCAAATAATCAAGGACCGGCGGAATATCTTGATTAATGGCTTTTTCAACCCTTTGTTCATCAGCAGGTTGTTTTTTAAATTTTTGCTTAACAACACGCTCCAAAAATAACGGTGGACCCAGCACTTCCATCACCCGGCTATCCGCATACTCCTCAAGCCACATTGCCTGTGCTTTGAGCTTAGGATCAACAGGATACAGTTGATGTGCTTGTCCATACTGATCATTTAAATACAAGCAAATAATTGTTGAGTCTGGAATCGTTAAGTCACCATCAACTAATACTGGCACCTTTCGCAGTGGATTTAGACGGTCAAAATCCTTAGGCAAATCAAAAGGTATAACAGGCTTTAGCTCGTAATTAATCTTCAGCAACTTTAATGACAAAATGACTTTACGAACAAAAGGTGATAAAGGAACTCCATAGAGAAGCATAAGCATATTCCCTTAGCTGCATTTGAAAAGTAATACGCTAAAAGCACATTATGACCAAACCATGAAACAACAAATAAACCCTTCAAATTCTGGTTCAATGTTTCTCAGTATACGCTGGAAACTGTATTTTCTAGTGGTGATTACCACCAGCTCAGTGGCTTTAGCTATGCTGGGCTTAATACAATGGAGCTTTGATCAAGGCTTTTTAAAATACATAAACCAGCAAGATAAAAACCAACTGGAGCAAATTGTTCCAGAAATTACTAGCTATTATCACCAGCGTAACAGTTGGCAACCCTTAGTTAACCACCCTCAACACTGGGCCGACTTACTGGCAAAAGCACTCAATCCTGCAGGACAAGAGTCAAGCCCCCCCATACCAATACACAGACCTCGGTTTAGAGCCTTTTTACGCCGTTATGTGTTACTTGATGAACAACAACAGTTGTTAATTGGCCACATTCCCAAGCAAGCCTCCCCCTTGATACAGCCTATCGAAGCAAATAACCAGGTGGTGGGTTTTGTTGGCGTTATCCCAAGGAAAGAGCTATCAGACTTTAATGATATTGCTTTTGCCGAGTCTCAACGTCAATTGCTGTTAGTGATTACAGTTATTGTCATCGCTTTGAGTGCCCTTCTGACAATTCCTCTTGCCGGCTCTATTGTCAGCCCTGTTCAAAAGCTTCGAAAAGCAGTGAGCACCTTAGCCAACCAAAAACAAGCAACAACACTTGTGATTAAGCAAAATGATGAAATCGGTTTACTCGCCGCGGATTTCAACCAGTTAAGTCTCATTTTGGAACAGCAGGAAAACCTCAGACGACAATGGCTTGCGGATATTGCCCACGAACTTCGCACACCCATCAGTGTTTTACAGGCAGAACTTGAAGCGATTGAAGATGGTATCCGACCACTGACTCTAAATAGCATTCAATCGCTTCAGGATGACTTGGGACGACTGACACGCTTAGTTAATGACTTACACCACCTTGCCCAAGAAGATATTGGCGCTACTGACTACCACATGTCAGCCCAACCCCTACAACCAATTTTAGAAAAGCTAGCTAACCGCTATATGCCACTTCTTGAAAAACACCAGCTGTCCATTACTGTAATTGATCAGTGTGCAAAACCAGTTGATCTTGAAATTGATGCAGATCGCATACAACAACTGTTTATCAATTTACTATTTAACTCTCTTCACTATACAGATAGCCCCGGACAAATAAACATTACACTTAAACCCTTAAACGATAAGTTACGTGTTATTTGGGAGGATTCTGCCCCCCAGGTTCCAGAGGACTCGCTGCCTTACTTATTTGATCGACTTTACCGTGTTGACTCATCCCGACAACGTGTAAAAGGAGGGGCGGGATTAGGTCTAGCAATTGTCAAAGCAATTACTGTTGCTCACCATGCCCAGATCTCAGCCGAACAATCATCTCTGGGAGGTTTAAAGTTAATTATTGACTTTCCGCAGTCAAAAACACGCTAAAACCTTAACCAACAACAATTGGCTTAGACTAATTAAGTATCACTATGGATAAACAAATACTGGTTGTCGAAGATGAAGTAAAACTTGCACAACTGATAGCTGATTACTTGCAACACGCGGGTTTTAATCCATTTATTCTTAATGAGGGCACACATGCTGTTTCATGGGTTAAAACGAATCAACCGCAACTAATTTTGCTCGACTTGATGTTGCCAGGTATGGATGGTATTGAAATATGCAAGCAAATTCGCACATTTAGTAATACCCCACTGATAATGGTCACAGCCCGTATTGATGAAATCGATCGGTTGTTAGGTCTTGAGCTAGGTGCCGATGACTATATTTGCAAACCATTTAGCCCCCGCGAAGTGGTTGCAAGAGTCAAAGCCGTACTTCGCCGTACAAGTGAACCCTTCTCACCTGAAAGTGCACTACTTCAATTGGACAAGCATCAACTACGCGCTACGTTTTTTGGAGAGCATGTTCCTCTCACAGCCATTGAGTTTCAATTGTTAGCGATTCTAGTGGATCACCCTCACCGCATTTTTAGCCGTAGCCAACTCATGGATAAAATCTACCAAGATCATCGTATTGTGAGCGAACGTACCATTGACAGCCACATCAAAAAAATCCGAAAAAAGCTAGCCACAATTAATAACAGTCAGGAAGTGATTCACTCAGTGTATGGTGCAGGCTATAAGTTTGAAGGATAATTTTAGAGGCACCCTGTTAACTTCCTTTTTTCCTCCACATTTCTTCCTTAATTAGCTTGTATCTTAAACCTCATAGACCAAAACATTCATTATGAGGTGAGCTACATGAAGCAAAGCATGAAACTAAAAGCTATCGCCCTAGTACTTCCACTGGCATTAGGCGGATTTGCATGGGGTGAGCAGGAAGGTAGACCTGACCCTGGACAGCGTACGGCTAAAGAGCTAGGACTCACTGCTGAGCAAAAACAATCATTTCAAACTATTATGAAAGCTCAACACCAGCAGCGTAAAGCTGTACATGAAAAGTACCGTGACCAAATTCAGGCAGAAATGGATCAGGTGTACCAAAGCACATTAAGCCAGCTAGAAAGTGTACTCACACCTGAACAGCTAGAAAAATTTAAAGCTCACCACGAGCAGCGTAAAAAAGCCATGATGGAAAAAGGTCCTCGCGGTAACAAGCGCGGAGGAGACTGTGGTCCTGGCTGGAAACAAAAAAATACCAAAACTGAAGGGTAGCATGACAATAAAAAAGCAGAGGCCAAAACCTCTGCTTTTATGTTTAACGATATTTAATTGGACTTTACTAGAAAAAACAAAGCCACAACTACGCAACAAAAGAGCAGCGAATAATTAAGCTTTCTTATAAAGACTCTAACAAGGACTCTGGAAAATCGGCATTTGAATAAACGTTTTGTACATCATCCAAATCTTCTAACCGATCAATCAGTTTTAGCACTTTTTCTCCATCTTCATCCGTTAGTGCAACGGTGGTTGATGGAATCATTGTAACTTCAGCATTAACAGGCTCCAGCCCTGCTTCCATCAATGTCGCTTTTACCTCAGAAAAATCCGCAGGCTCAGTAACAACATCAACAGAGCCATCATCATTACTGACAACATCTTCTGCGCCTGCTTCTAAAGCAGCCTCCATGACAGAGTCTTCATCAATATCGGGTGAAAAACAAATCTGACCTTTTTTCTCGAACAAATATGCAACAGAACCATCTGTACCTAGGTTCCCACCATGCTTTGAAAATGCATGACGAACTTCTGCCACTGTTCTATTGCGGTTATCAGTCATAACCTCGACATAAATTGCAACACCTGCTGGCCCATACCCCTCGTACGTCAACTCTTCAACGTTATCAGAGTCATTGGTTCCAGCACCACGAGCAATCGCACGATCAATTGTGTCACGGGTCATATTACTGCTTAATGCCTTATCGACCGCAGCACGCAACCTTGGATTATCTTCAGGAATAGGCCCACCTTGTTTTGCAGCAACCACCAATTCACGAATTAGCTTGGTGAAAATCTTACCTCGCTTAGCATCTTGCGCAGCTTTACGGTGTTTAATATTGGCCCACTTACTATGACCAGCCATAACTATCTCTCCTAAATCGTATACAGCAAGACTGTCATCTTTTTGTATTCAACACCTGGATTTGGCTCAATAACAGGTAAACCAGAAAGAGAAAAAGATGACACTCCTGAAAAAATATTCGCTAAAAAAACAGTTCACTTAAAAAAGTGACTCAGCAATTGCTGAGTCACTATGTACACCTAAACACATATCCTGAAGGATCGATTTACATATTAAATATGTTTACGAATACGGATATTGAGTTCATGTAACTGTTGTGTATCCACTTCACTTGGCGCCTGTGTCATAACACAAGATGCGGTTTGCGTTTTAGGAAAGGCAATAACTTCTCTAATTGAAGATGTTTCTGTCATCAACATGACCAAGCGATCCAAACCAAACGCTAAACCACCATGTGGAGGGCAACCATATTTTAAGGCATCCAATAGGAAGCCAAACTTATCTTTCAGCTCTTCTTCACCAAGCCCAAGCACCTCAAAAACAGCTTCCTGCATTTGCTGGTCATGAATACGAATGGAACCACCACCTAGCTCAGTGCCATTCAGTACCATGTCATAAGCCCGAGAAAGTGCCGTATCAGGATTCGCTTTTAGTGCTTCAGGTGAACATGCTGGTGAAGTAAATGGGTGATGCAAAGCAGTCCAGCCACCTTTTCCATTTTCTTCAAACATAGGGAAATCAATCACCCACAATGGCGCCCAGGGACGTTCAATAAGGTTTAAGTCTTCACCCAACTTAACGCGCAGCGCACCGATCGACTCATTAACCACTTTGGCCTTATCAGCCCCAAAGAAAATAATATCGCCATCTTTTGCATCCAGGCGCTTCATCAGGGCTTGAATCGTTTCTTCCGGAATAAACTTCAAAATAGGTGACTGTAATCCATTGATACCATCATTTATTGCATTCACCTTAATCCAGGCTAAACCTTTTGCGCCATAGATGCTGACATACTTGCCATAGTCATCTATTTGTTTACGTGACAATGACGCACCACCAGGTGCTTTTAACGCAACAACACGGCCTTTAGGATCATTAGCTGGACCGTTAAATACTTTAAACTCAACACTTTGCATTAAGTCATCAATGCTGGTTAGCTCAAGTGGAATACGCAAATCTGGACGGTCTGAGCCAAAGCGCTCCATAGCTTCTGCATAGGTCATGCGTGGAAATTCACCCAAGTCAATATCCAACAGATTACTAAACAGTTGACGGACCATTTTTTCAGTCATTGACATAATGTCTTCTTCATTCATAAAAGAAGTCTCAATGTCAATTTGGGTAAACTCTGGTTGACGATCAGCACGTAAGTCTTCGTCACGAAAACATTTGGCAATTTGATAATAACGGTCAAACCCAGAAACCATTAATAGCTGTTTAAATAATTGTGGAGACTGAGGAAGTGCATAGAAACTCCCTGGGTGCACGCGGCTTGGCACTAAGTAATCTCGCGCACCTTCGGGTGTTGCTCGAGTTAAAATCGGGGTTTCGATATCCAAAAAGCCGTTTTCATCCAAAAAGTTACGGATAATCGAAGTTACCTTAGAACGGAAACGCAGCTTGTTTTGCATTTCTGGACGGCGCAAATCGAGAAAACGGTATTTTAATCGAACATCTTCACCCACTGCAGAGTACTCGTCCAAAGGAAAAGGCGGTGTTTCTGCCTGATTAAGGATTTCAATTTGCTTACCAAGGACTTCTATTTCACCAGTAGCCATATCAGGGTTGCTTGAGCCTTCTGGGCGCGCCCTTACCTTACCCACAATGGAAATCACGTATTCACTGCGTACTTTATCTGCTAACAGGAAAGCTGCTTGCTCATCAGGATCAAAAACAACCTGAGCAATACCCTCCCGATCACGCACATCGAGAAAGATCACACCACCATGATCTCGTCTCCGATGAACCCAACCACACAGTTTAACTTCCTCTCCAATATGAGATGCTCTTAAGTCGCCGCAATAATGGCTGCGCATAATAGTTGTACCCTGTTTTACTAAATTGACATTCGATAATCAGACGATCAGCTACTGGTTGTGGCTGCTTTTGTAGATGTTTTCGTTGTGCCAGAAGCGGCATTCTTATTGCTGGCGCTTGATTCATTTGTCTTACTGGCAGATGCTTTATTATCACTTTCTGCCAGATTCTTTTTCTTACCGGTTTTAAAATCAGTCTCGTACCAGCCCCCACCTTTTAATCGAAAGGCAGGTGCACTTAATCGTTTACGAAGGGCATCAGTATTACACTGAGGGCAACTAACCAATGGCTCATCACTTACCTTCTGAATAACTTCTAAAGCATGTTGGCATTGACCACACTCATACTCATAGATTGGCATTGACTTTTCACCTCGACTACAACAGCCAACTAACCGCGTTCTATCCTGTTTAGACAAAGCCGTGCATTATACCGCACCTTGCTAAAAAAGGTCAGCCTTTTCGCATAGTCTCAGCGCTTATTAATGCCCAAAAAGATAGACTGCTACATTGCCTCTTTTCACTTTAGTTTCCCCTTAAGACAGCCTAATACCCCAAGACAACTTAGTACCTCAAAACAATTTCATAAAAGTAACCTGCAATCAATCAAAGAATAAACGGGACTTGTGCCCATGCAATACTTGAACTCATTTGCTCATCCCGCAGTAGAAGACCATCCTTGGCCGCTACTGCTCACGGTGCTCCCAGCACCTGCTTCACAAACAAGTTCAAGCATTGCAAACCTACTTTTTACTCTCCTCAAATCACGTTTAAATAAATCATAATGATATTTCGATGGGTGGATAGATGAGACAAAAGGATGGATAGTGCATTCAAAATCCGAACGAAGGTGCTTAAAAAATAGTTTTAAAGGCAAAATGTCATGTGATTGACCTAGTCTCCTGTACCTTAACACTAAAACAACAAAAAATAGCAAAAGATAAAAAACACCAGTTATCAAAAGTCAATAATAAGAAGAGCTCACTGCATAGCACTATGATCAAAGCAATAAATTAGCAATATTAATAACAAAATTTCGCAATAAACAATCATTACATTCTTGTAAAAGCGTTATGTTCTAGACATAATAGGCATAATCTGACACCGAATTAACACAAATTAAAAAATACTAATTTAACCGTGTTTAATACACCAACTAGCAATCTTATAGAGCAGTAATAGAAGTCAATAAGAACGTAACTAAGTAAAAAGAGAAGTAGAACTTAGCTTATGCAGTGCAAGTTGCTAGCCCAATTACCCAACTCCTTATGTTTTTCTCCCAAAGCACATTGCTTACCAGCTTTTTCTGCTTCTGAACGCTGTTTTAGTCATTCTGTGCGAATTTCAGCCATTTCAATTAGGTAAACAGATGGGGAATAAAACAGATTACAGCTTTTAGAAATAACACATGAAAATGTCGTTGCATTCATTGTTGTTTTTTATTAAAAACACAACAATGCGTCAGTTCTAACTTTGAGCTGATTAGGTAAGATCTGTCATATATTGACAGTGCAGTGAGTCAAACAGGCATGCCGAATCGACTCATAACACACAACACCTTAGGAGTAGGTCACACAATGAAGATGTTTAAACTTTCTGCATTGAGCGCAGCTGTTTTTGCTGCCGCCTCTGCAACAGCAGTAACAGCGCAAGCTGAAGGATTTATTGACGATAGCTCAGCTACATTGAGCATTCGTAACCAATACCGCAATGAAAACGGTGTTAATGGAAAAGAGTTCGATCGTCGTGAGTGGGTTCAAGGCTTCCAGCTTGACTATAAGTCTGGCTACTTTATGGACATTATCGGCTTTGACTACTCTGCCGGTGCCGCATTCAAACTAGACCAGCCAGCTAACCGCGGTGATCAGTGGAGCTCCACTAACCTTCCAAAGGATAAGAGCCACGGCTCAGATGTGAATGATATTGCAGGTACTAACCAGGCTTACCTAAAAGCCAAGTTTGGTGATGAAAACCTCAATGCTAACATGAAGTTTGGTCTACAAAGAACCTGTACAGAGTTATTCTGCCCTTCAGGCTCTCGTGTACTTCCTGCCTCTGCTTACGGTACCTATTTAGAAGGTAACGTGCAAAACCTGAAAGTATACGGCGCACGCTGGACTAAAATGCACTCTCGTAGCCAAAGTTACTTCGCCAAAGACTTTACGACTAATGATGGCAAGAACACAATTGATACTATCAAGCTAGTTGGTGCCGCTTATAAGTTTGATAACGGTTTAGGCTTATACGCTGAGTATGGTGAAGCTGATGAGTACTTGAAAAAGTACTTTACTAAAGCGGATTACACCATTGATCTAGGCAATGAAACATCAGTCTTACTGGATGCTCGTTATGGTCGAGCCAAAGATAATGGCGACTACTACAATGGCGAAGATAATGATTATGAAAGCAAATACTACAACTTAACAGCTACTTTAAACGTACAGGATCTGTCTGTCTGGGTTGGCTATAACGTAACTAAAGATGGTAACTGGGAAGGCAAGTGGGATGGTGATGTTGACCAGGCTGGTGCTTTCAACTCATCTCTTGACCTGTGGCAAGGTTATAACCGCAAAGATGAACGTGCTTGGGTAGTTGGAGCAAGCTATAAGTTTGACAACCTCGGCTTACCTGGCTTTGAAGCAGGTACTCGCTATGCTCACAGCTCCAACATCGATAAAGATTCTCTAGCTGCTGGTAAGAATCCATTAACTACTGATGACCAAGCTCATGAGTGGGTTCAGTGGGCTAAGTACACTGTACAAAGTGGTCCAATGAAAGACTTATCTGTTTACGTTGAGCACGCTCGCGGTGACAACCCTGTAGATGGTGATGAGGATAATACTGGTATTCATATTCAATACGACTTAGCTATCTTCTAGTCTCCCGAAAAGTTCATACTTTTCTTGCTAAAAAAACGCCGCATCTGCGGCGTTTTTTTATTCTTGTAATAAATCCCGTCTATATTTGTTAGCAAAATCTCATGGAAGATCCATACTAGGAAAGGTAATGGAGCAAAAAAACACACATGGACTTGTGTATGAATAAAACTTTTCTACGGTTATACCGGGGCCACTTCTGCGTTCCAGTGACATTACACCATGTAATACATGTAAGGAGTTCGCCTGACGTTTCATAGTCGGCGGCACTAGGGCAGTTTTGGCTGTGGTTTCCGTAATATCCCCTACACTAAACCTGTGATTACAGATAAATCACTCACAATAAACACAATATGACTAGGAGTAGGTCACAAATGAGAACTTTTAAATTAACCTCACTGAGTGCAGCAGTTCTTGCAGCTAGTGCACTTGTTCCAGCAACATCTCAAGCTAATGGCTTTATAGACGATAGTAGCGCTACACTCAGCATAAGAAATTACTACTTTAATGGTAATGGTATCAATGGTGATAGCTATGATCGCAAAGAGTGGGTTCAAGGTTTCCAATTTGAATACGAATCAGGGTATCTATGGGACATTATTGGCTTCGATTACGCCGCTGGTGCCGCATTTAAATTAGACCACCCAGGCCATAGCCCCACAAACCTACCTCGAAGTAGTGATGGTGATGTAAATGATATAGCAGGAACCAATAAGGCCAACCTAAAAGCCAAGTTTGGTGATGACGATATGAATGTCAACTTGCGGTTTGGCCTACAAAGGACATGTACAGAATTATATTGCCCATCAGGCTCACGTATTTTGCCTGCCACCGCCTACGGTACCTACCTAGAAGGAAATCTTTCTAGCCTGAAAGTATACGGAGCACAGTGGACAAAAACTCACAGACGTGAAAACAGTTATTTTGCTAAGGATCTTGAAGATGATTTTGGTAATGAAATAGATGATATAACTCTCATAGGGGCCGCCTACAAGTTTGATATGGGCTTAGGTATTTACGCTGAGTGGGGTAACTCAGATGACTACCTTGAGAAACACTTTTTCAAAGTCGACTACACTTTTGATTTAGGTAGTGGCATAACCTTACTAGTTGATGGTCGCTGGGCTAAACAAGAAGAAGATGGAGATGGATACAGTAATCAAGGCCATGAAAGTCAGTATTGGAACTTAACAGGTACACTCACGGTTAATGACTTTTATGTCAAGCTAGGTTATAACAAAACCTCAGATGGTGACTGGCAGGCTAAGTGGCATAATGACCATGACCAAGATGGTGTTTATAACTCAACCCTAGACCAATGGCAAGGCTACAACCGCGAAGATGAAAAAGGATGGCTTGTCGGTATTGGGTACGACTTCGCGAATATTGGTTATCCTGGTTTAAATGCCAGTACTTACTATGCCTATGGTAGTGGTATGAAAGACACATCCCTAAGCGGAAGTGATCATAATGCACATGAGTGGGGACAATATGTTTCTTACAAAGTACAAAGCGGCCCCATGAAAGACCTATCAGTCTCATGGGAGCATTACCATACGGCGAACCCCGCAAGTACTGATGATGATACCAATCGTATTAAAATCAAATATGATATTGCCCTCTTTTAAGAATTAGCTAAACTACATTCTAAAAACGCTGCATTTGCAGCGTTTTTTATTTGAAACGAAAGTTGTAGATGTATCCTTCCTTGTGGCTATATAAACCCATAATGAATCGTTTTTAGGTGTCAAAATAAAGTGGTATATACTCACAGCGAAGGGTTATTTAGGCGAGGCCACCGAGCGATGAAGCCCCAGGAGTTTAGATAAACTAAATGACTGGGGTGGCAGTTAAATGCTCCTGCATAAACTGCATTGCCACCATCCTTGGCGGTCAAGAGCGATGGTAACAAAGCCTAAAAATCATTCGCGAAGAGTATATTTATATTTTATAAATATTCTTTTAATTTATATTTAATACAGATCTGCAAACAATAACCTTGCTCCTGAATACCGGCTGCGAAAAGTATCCATGCATAGTTAAGGGTATTAATGAGTGTATAAATGGAAAATATATTGTATACCCTTGGCTAATCAATTTTATGTGTGCTACCACTAGAGCAATGCAGGAGCAATTAACTGCCTCCCTCAGCACTTTGAAAAGAGTTGTGGTTGCTATCGCTAGCCTTAACAAACCAGACTAGCCCCACCAAAAATCCTTTACTGTGGGTATAAACATAAGGAGCTGTTTATGCAATTATCTAAAATTACACCACTAAATACCTCATCAAGGCTGGTACTTTATACTTTTTTATACAGTACACTCAGTATTTATAATACTACAGCTCATGCAAACAGCTCTGAAGCCAAACTTGATTTAACGCTTAGAAATTACTACTTCAACCGGGATTACCGCCATGCAAATGGTGACATTAGAGCGGGCAACCAAGATGGTAAACGCAAAGCCTGGACCCAATCATTTCTTTTTGACTATCAGTCTCCATACTGGCATAACCTGATTGGCAGTGACCTTTCTATCTGGAACACACTTAAATTAGATGGTGGAAAAGGAACTGGTAGAAATGCTTTAACAATTACCCAGGAAGATGCAGATCAAGTAAGCTACTCATCACTCGGCGTAGCACTTATCAAGTTTAATCTAGAAAGTTTCTGGAATACGACAGTAAAGGCTGGCCGCCAAACATTTGAAACCCCTTTGGCCCTGTATTCAGATAGCCGCTCACAACCTTCTGCTTTTTCTGCAGTTCATATTCATAGCCAACCTGTTGATCGTTTTAATGTAAATTTACTGGGAATATACGAAGCCAAAGATAAAGACGATAGTGGCTTTGATGATATCCATTATGAATACGGATTTGCCATTAGCCGAGATAAAATTGAGCATGCATATACATTAAGCATGGATTATACCTATGAAAATGGTCTCTATTTAGCCGCTCAGGCATTGACAGCTAAGGATGCCTATAATGCTTATCACTTAGAAGCAAGTTATAGCTTTCCACTTAATAACTGGTTAAACATTGACGTTGCAGGACTTTGGGAGCGACAAAAAGACACTGGAAACTTTAATGATGACAATCCAGGTTCAGTAGGTATTGATAATGATTTATTTAGCTTTAGCTTAGCCTTTAGACTAGGTGACTACTCAAAATTTACTATTATTTCACAAAACCTAACAGGTGACAGTGGTTTTGATTATTTTGCTGAAGGTGATCCTTGGTGGTTCAATAGCATCCAATATTCAGACTTTAACTTTGAGGATGAAACATCTTGGCAAACTCGATTTGATTATGACTTTTCTGGTATTGGTTTTCCAGGTCTTACAGGTCTGATTCGTTATGGTTACGCCAACGATGCCAAACCCTTTGATAGCAGTACCAACGATGAATATACCGAGTGGGAACGAGACCTTGAGTTACGTTATCAAGTACCGAGTGGGCATTTAAAAGGTATGGATATAAGAGTACGACATGCAACCTACCGCTCCCATCAATCCATGGGTAATGGTGGTGCCATTGACGAGTTCCGCATTATTGTTAATTACACATTACCATTAATATAACCACTGTTTTTTTAATGCTAGAAAAATCGGTGCTAAATACGCTGTGCTAAACAAAAAATGCACCCGTTAGTGGGTGCATTTTACAAAACACTACAATTAAGATGCTGATCAGCACCTTAAAATAGCTTAGCTTTCAGCCATGTCTTTCAATTTTTTCAATGCACGTACTTTTACTTGCATAGAAGCAGGCTTAGCTTTAAACATCATTTCTTCACCTGTAAAAGGATTCACCCCTTTACGCGCTTTAACTGCAGGTTTTTTCTTAGTTGTAATTTTAAGGAGTCCAGGCAGTGTAAACTCACCGCAAGCACGCTTTTTGATATGACGCTCAATTACGTTTGCAAGCTCATCCAACACATTCTGTACATCTTTTTTGGCTAACTCAGTAGTCTCAGCCAACTCATTCAGTAACTGAGTTTTAGTGTATTTTTCTTTGATAGCAGCAGGTGCTTTGCGTTTTGCTTGTGCCATTGCTATTTAACTCCAAGAATAAAACATATTTTAACTAAACGAACCATGCTTCCAGGCTTTTAACTCTTTCATTGTAATATACGTCAACTAAAGAGTATGCCTATAGAAACACTTTAGATTTCAGTCAGTTATCCTTGATAAAAGGTCAATTATCATTTGGGACAAAATAATCTATAAAGTTCGCTTTGTCTTTACAATGGATTCAGATAATGACTGTCGCTAAGTATGTAAGACAATGCTGTGTATTTGGGAAGTACACTAAACCAAACGATTGAGCCAACTTGTTACTCAACACAGTTTGGTAAAAAGCTTGTATACGCAATAGTACTTAGCACACACAAAATCTCTTAGATTACAGCTTAAAAAGCTTATCATCATAGCAGGAAACTATAATACAAGTCTTTCCAGGACGCACGCTTTTTATACTGAAAAATAACATTTTCTTTTTCTTTTTTTACATAAACAACAGGTTTAGCCTGACTTAGTTAATATGTCAGCTTAGAATCCTCCTACAGATTCAATGTCTTAGACTACACTTAAGGAGTAAAGCCTAGTGCTTTAACTTATGACAGTAGTATAAATATACTTTTTGCTTTGTGTACTAGTGATGGCTTTCAATCGCTTTTCTGGTTAACCCCTTTTACTCTTTGAGCAAGCCATCACTTAACTTTTTTAATCATCACTAAAATTAAATATAAACAATATGAAATTAGCCAAATTACTCCGCATCGTACATTGTTATCTTGGGCTTATAGCCTTTTTGTTAACATTAATTAGTGTGCCTATTTTTTTTCTAGAAGCACATATGCCTCTACCCTCAATAGATGCTTTGAATATGTTAAGCCTTTCACTCATCAATCTCCTGGTCGGCAGCCTGTTCAGCTTACCGCTATCACAACGTTTATGGTGGCTTCAGCTGCTTGGCTCCATACTGTTACTTATTAGTTTGTTAGCCAGCATGATTACAGCACTCACAGACTCTTCTCTTTTTCAAAGCCTCCATATAATCTGGCTAATGCTGTTTGGTGTAGTATTTTCCGCCTGCGCTCATTGGCATAACTTCCGGCTACACGCCAACATTGTTTGGAATACAGCTGCTCGGGAAACAGGAACTGTTAAATGGTTTAATGTCAGTAAAGGGTTTGGATTTATTTCTCGAGCACGAGGTGATGATGTGTTTGTTCACTTCAAAGCAATACGCGGCCAAGGACACCGTACTCTCACAGAAGGTCAGCAGGTTGAATTTCTGGTAACCGCTCGTGATAAAGGTTTACAGGCTGAGGATGTGGTCAGTACTCCACCTGATATGTTCCACTTGGAGTATGGTGAAGATACGCCCCCTCCCCCACAAAGTAATAACGACTGATAATGTAGGCAAACAAGGATTTGTCTCAATAGAGCCCACAAAAATGTTAGATCTACAGAAGCATTACAGGATCTAACAAGAGTGGCTTAAATAACGCTAGTACTTCTTTTTAAATCAGAAAAGTCGCTACCTGCACAGCCCAAAAAATGCTGTGCAGGTAATGCGCTTTTGCTTCATTTAACTGATGCTACTTTTCGCCCCCCCATTACCTAATCTTATGGGTAACAGGGATTGATTAATAATGTGGAGGCTTCTCAGCTTGCTGTGAAGCTTGAATTAACTCAGGCAATACTTGTAACTGGTCCTTAAGGTAATCCACCTCTCGTCGTAAGGCATCAATCGACTGTTGTTGTTCAGCAACCACCTTATTGAGTGCCTGTAACAAGTCTTCTTGAAACGCCACTTGCGTCTGTAAATCAATAAGCATCTGATCCATCGTGAGACCTTTTAACACTCTGTAGCGTAAGTTAAATACGTTGTAAATACCGTGTGCAAACGTGCTTTAAGCGCTTCTACAGCCTCTGGCTCATAAGCTTTTGCGGGTAACTTACCCCATACTGGCTCTGGCCAGGCATCATCGGACTGTTGCCGAGCAATAATGTGAATATGCAGCTGACGTACTTTGTTACCCAGTGCAGCAATATTCATTTTATCTGCTGCAAAAATATCTTTAAGCTTTTCACTAATGTAGCTTACTTCCCACCACAACTGTTGTTGATCTTGGGCTGAAAGTTGGTAAATTTCTTCAATACCAGGCACACGAGGTACTAAAATAAACCACGGGTATCGTTGATCATTCATTAATAACAAGGATGATAAAGAAAAGTCCCCAACCTTAATCGTATCCTGTTGTAACTGTTCAGCTAAAGTAAAACCTTTCGTTACTTCCATCTTTCGCTATCCTCTCATCAACACCATAAAAATACACTAATCACAGATATTGATAATATGTGATCATAGCAATCCGCAGCAATGCACCGTAAAATACCTGCTTTTTGGAACACAACTGGTAGCCAACTATGCGCACAACTGAATTCTTTATTCCCACCTTAAAGGAAACGCCTACTGATGCCGTAGTTATCAGCCATCAACTGATGCTGCGTGCAGGAATGATACGAAAACTGGCTTCAGGGTTGTATACATGGTTACCGCTGGGTTTACGTACCTTACGCAAAATTGAACGTATTGTTCGTGAAGAAATGGACAAAGCTGGGGCAATTGAACTATTAATGCCTGCCGTTCAGCCAGCAGAGCTTTGGCAAGAGTCTGGGCGCTGGGAGCAATATGGCCCTGAGCTACTACGTATTAAAGACCGTCACCAACGAGACTTTTGTGTAGGGCCGACTCATGAAGAAGTCATTACGGATATCGCTCGTCACGAACTCAGTAGTTACAAGCAATTACCTATTAATTTTTACCAAATTCAAACTAAATTTCGTGATGAAATTCGCCCCCGCTTTGGTGTCATGCGTGCCCGTGAGTTTGTCATGAAAGATGCTTATTCATTCCATCTGAATGAAGACAGCATGCAGCAAACCTATGAACGCATGCATACTGCTTACTGCAATATCTTCGATCGTTTGGGCCTCAATTACCGCGCAGTAGTTGCTGATAGCGGGAGTATTGGTGGTAGCACTTCACATGAGTTTCACGTATTGGCAGAGTCAGGTGAAGATGCTATCGCCTTCAGTAATAGCAGTCAGTACGCTGCAAATGTTGAAAAAGCCGTTGCCTTACCAGACACAACAGCACGCCCTGCGGCTACAGCCGAGTTATCTAAAGTAGAAACCCCTAATCAGCATACGATTACGGATATTGTCTCCTTTTTCTCAGTTGAACCAAAACAGACACTGAAAACACTCGTCGTCCATGGCAACCCAGATGAACAAGGTAATACAACACTGGTTGCACTTGTAATTCGCGGTGATCACCAGCTGAATGAAGTCAAAGCTGAAAATATCCACTCTGTCGCTCAACCACTCACATTTGCCTCTGATGCAGAAATACAAGCACAACTCAACTGCCAGCCTGGTTCCATAGGCCCAGTGGGTTTATCTATTCCTATTGTGGTAGATCACTCTGCAGCACACTTAGCTGACTTTATCTGTGGTGCCAATGAAGATGGCTACCACTATACGGGTGCCAACTGGGACCGTGACTGCCAATATACAACCGTTGCCGATATTCGTAATGTCGTCAATGGTGACCCAAGCCCCTGTGGCCAAGGGGAGCTTGTTATCAAGCGAGGTATTGAGGTAGGACACATTTTCCAGCTCGGTGCTAAATACAGCAAGGAACTGAATGCAACCGTTTTAGATGAGCAGGGTAAGTCAGTGACTATGCTGATGGGTTGCTATGGTATTGGTGTATCACGTATTGCAGCGGCAGCCATAGAGCAAAAAAATGATGATCATGGGATTATCTGGCCCGACGCGATAGCACCCTTCCAAATTGGTATTGTGCCACTGAAAATGGATAAATCAGAGCAGGTTAAAACTACAACAGAACAGGTTTATCAACAACTTACTGCTGCAGGTTTTGATGTTTTGCTCGATGATCGCGATCGTAAAACCAGCCCAGGTGTAAAATTTGCAGAAATGGAGCTTATTGGGGTGCCACACCGTATAGTGATTGGTGATCGCGGCCTAGCAGAAGGTACTATTGAATATAAGCACCGCTCTGCAGAAGATTCTACGACTGTACCTGTATCTGAAATTGTCGATTTTTTCAAAGATAAAATTACACTTTAATAAAATGCTTATCGGATACATCCGATATGAAGTGCCCAATGGGCACTTCACTTAAGCACCTCATCGCCTATTCGTGTAACTTAACAGTATTTTACTTTTCAAAAATATAATGCAACAAGTAAGGTATAGATAAGTAAAATCTGGCAGGATTGCCTTTTGGTCATTAACTTTTATGCAGCAACTTCACGTTATATCAAATCAACTTAAAAACGATACCCTTTTTCAACTAGACTTCAAAACTGCTTTATGTCTGGCTGCCTTTTTTTTGAGTTTATTTGTTCAACCAGGTTTTGCTGGTCGACAACAACCCGCTGACGCAGAAATCCGCTCATTATTAAAAAAGACCGTCAGTGAAGCCTCTAGCTTTTATGATAAATATGATGCTGAAGTGTGGCTTGTGGATATGAATTCTCGTATGGCTCGCTTTGTCAAAGCACCAGATAAACGGCTAGCCATGCTCAAAATGATCCACCAAGAAGCAACCCGTGCAGGATTACAGCCTGAACTTGTACTCTCTGTTATTCATGTAGAAAGTTTATTTAATCGTTTTGCTGTTTCCAGAGTAGGTGCTCAGGGAATAATGCAAGTGATGCCTTTTTGGAAAAACGAAATAGGCCGCCCGCAAGATAACCTGATTGATTTGGCCACCAACTTACGCTACGGATGTACTATTTTAAGTCACTATATAAAGAAAGAACGAGGCGATCTAATTCGAGCTTTAGCGCGCTATAACGGCAGTCTTGGAAAAACCTGGTATCCCCGCAAAGTTATGACCGCCATGTATAAATATTGGTATCCCCAATAATCACTACACTACTTTGCTCATGTAATAAGCCTTTAGCGCACACCAAATTCATGATAATCCTCCCACGGTATTTCACTTACCTCGATATGCTGTACATCAGCCATCGGGGGGCCCTTTGACAACCAAGCCTCAAGCGAATTCACCGCTTGACTATCGCCACACATCACAACCTCTACTCGCCCATCAGGAAGATTGTATGCATAACCAGTAACCCCTAGCTGTACCGCCTTAAGCTGAGTAGAACCTCTAAACCACACGCCTTGAACTCGCCCAGTCACCCACGCTTTTTTACAGATTTTTGTCATAAAAACTCCATTTTACTCTCAACAATTTAATCCTTATTGTTAAAAAAAGGCTATTTAGCATCTCTTAGAAAACCGTAAGCAAACCAATCAGCTATTTTTATTGAGCAGCGGCTATTACTTGTTTTATTGATTCTAGTGTTTGCGGACCTACCAATTGTTTCACCACCTTTCCTTTGGGGCTGATTACTAACGTCGTAGGTAACACCTGAGGTCTTGTCCAGTTTAGCTGAGCGGTTGGGTCTTGCTTAAACACAGGAAACGCTATTTTCAGCTGAGCAACTTGTTGCTGTAACTCTGTAATATTTTCAATATTATCAAAGTTAATGCCAAGTACACTCACATTGGCTTGTGTGTCTATTTTGTTAAGCTCTGGAATTTCTTTTATACAGGGTGTGCACCATATCGCCCAGTAGTTAATCAGTAACCACTGTCCCTGATAATCAGTAATATCAAGTGGTTTCCCGTAGCTGTCATAAAAATCAGGACGATTACAACCAATTAGACTTAGACAAAATAACAAAAGCAGAACTATTCTGAAATGTAGAATCGTCATAAGGCTGTCACTAGTTATTGAGTGGAGAATTATAAGTGCATTAATTAAATACTTACTGAATCGAGGTGGATAATAACGCGAATATCCTTTGCATGCGATAGCAGTAAGGAGAGCTTATGCCAATGAGCAGCCTAGAATTATATATACCAAAACAACAAATTACTCGTAGTGCAATTATCAATTGCTCCCCAAAGGCCATAAAACAAGAGTTAAAAGAACTTCCTCTCGCCAATATGCCTGCTGCTTTGCGGCAAGCCTGTGCCTTACTTTCTCTTATAAATCGAACTAAATTCAGCGACTCTGCCCGCTTAGGCATAATGCAGTGTTTTGATAACACCTTTCGCAATATTAATGATTATTACCACTCTAAAAGCCAGCAGTATATACAGCAGATTACACCTACTGAGCAGCACAAACTCTCTGAGCTAAAGGAAGAAATGTCCTTTGGCTATAAAATAATACTGCAAGAAGCCATAAGCAGAGATGACATGAACCATAAGCCAATGGCTGATATTATTTATATGGCTATGTTTTATCTCTGCCAATGCCTGATGCAGCATTATGATACATTTACCCAACCCGGACTGTACCTCTGGAAAGAAGTCAATCACTTATTTAAGTTTGCAGAAGACCACAAGTTTTATCGAATTGCAGTCAAAAGACAGTTTCAGCCCATAGCTGGCGAAAATGTCGAAGAACTGTACAAGCAAATAATGCTGGTTGAAATGGCCAACCCCTATCATTTAGCACCAGGTGAAGCCTGGTTCCTTTATTCTTATTTAGGCAAGCATGCTAATTATGCCAGGATGACAGATAGCTCTGAGCAATCTGACCCTTCGCAATACTTT
Source organism: Zooshikella ganghwensis DSM 15267 (assembly GCF_000428585.1). Taxonomy (GTDB): domain Bacteria; phylum Pseudomonadota; class Gammaproteobacteria; order Pseudomonadales; family Zooshikellaceae; genus Zooshikella; species Zooshikella ganghwensis. Next base: position 88,993 of record NZ_AUAF01000002.1, read on the forward strand.
TCAATTAATCTCAATAGTGAGCAACGCCCACATAATGCCTTTAGTCACTCGCAGCGGAGTGATGACCCTATTCGCTACTTATTTCCTGAAAAGCTTGTTGCCCTTCTTGACCAACATGTAAGTACACTTGCAGGTGGCCATCGGCCCGCTGAAATCGGCATCCCAACAGCGACAAAAACTCAGCAGGTCATTGAGTTATTGTGCAATGTAAAAGAAGTATGGCGCCAAAGCCGACATCGTTTAGGGTTACGCATTCCCTGTAATTCATTTACTGCTATTGTCTGGGGCGTTGATACCATTCATCAGTTACTATCACCAGAAAAACAAAAAGAAGTTTTACAGGATAGTCAGTTACACCGCACAACAGGCCGCATGGTTAACGAAAGTGAAAACGGGTTTTGCCTAAAATTAACCCATGTTAATTATTCTGACTTTCATAATGGCCAAGTCATTGCCATGCGCAGTGATAAGCAATCTCACCCCCGCTGGATACTGGGCATTATCCGCTGGCAACAACAAGACACTGAAGCACAGGAAAGTCTTGTGGGTGTAGAATACATTCGCGGCTTAGTTCGTCCTATCACACTCAAAACACTTACTGAAAAAAGTAAAACCCAACGTACAACAGATGGCTTACTTGTTACAAACAAGGTTAATGGCCGACAGCAGCATAGCGTTTTAGTCAATGCTGGCGTCTACATTGCAGGTAAAGGGCTGCAATTAGAAGTACCTCAGCAAGGCAAGGAGTATGATATTCAAGCTGATGACTTACTGCAGCATACATCATGTGTTGACCGTTTTTCCTTTAAAGCTTACGTTGCTTGAGGGATACAGGTCAGTATTATGATGTGTATCTTCGAACCCTAATTGATTCCCTGAGTGGTAATCAAAAAGCTGTGTTAGCGTTATGGGTAGTTGTTGCTCTGCATAATGGTGAATATGGGCAATACGTGCTACTAAAAATCCTAACCACTCAGGCCATGACTGTTGCTGGATACGACTTAGCTCATTTTCACTGGGAAGTTGCCAAGGGATAGAACGGCAAAATGACCAGCAATTAACCAAAGCTAAATCATACCCAAGAATCAGCTCTCCACTATCATCTTTGGTGATAATACCCTGCTCATACAGCCATTTAGTACATAATTCCCACTGTTCTTGACTTACTGGCCAATTAGCCTGGTGCATATGTTGATAGCTTGTCGTCAGTCCTTGCTGGAATCGCACCCGAAATACCTCAGCAATAACAATAACGGCAAGAGATGTGGGTAAAGGTTCTCGGGTCTGCAAATCATGCCAAAAATTCAAAGCTCTTACTAACTCAGCTCCCAACAAAATAATATTCCAGGAAAGGTAAATCCATAATAAAAACAGAGGAACTGCCGCAAATGCGCCATAAACTAGCTCATAACTTGGCGATAAAGAAACAAATAACGCAAAACCTTTTTTTGCCAGTTCAAATAAGGCTGCCGCTAATAGCCCGCCTAATAATGCGTGCTTAAAACGAACGGGGCGATTAGGTACTGCGATATAAATCAAGCAAAATGCTGCAGCCGTAAGGAGTGGAGGTACTATTTGCAACAGCCACTGACGACTAATAATTAAATCCGTCGCATCCATAATAAGTTCGACAGAAGTAATATATGATGTCAGCGCAAACCCACAGCCCAGTAGTAGTGGTCCCAAGCTTAAAATAGCCCAATATAATAAAAAGCTGGCAAGCCCTTTTCGTCCTTGCTCTACACGCCAGATTTTATTGAGCACCTCTTCTATGGTTTTTAACATCAGCAACGCAGTGACAATCAAGAATGCTACCCCCACAAACGTCAGTTTACGTGCTTGTGTAGAGAAGTCAGCTAAATATGACTGTACTGTCGCACCGGCGGAAGGCACAAAGTTACTAAATATAAAACTCTGAATTTCATCACCCACGCCCTGAAATGTCGGAATTGCTGCAAGCATGCTGTAAGTAACAGTCATTAATGGCACAACAGCAAAAAGTGTTGTATACGTCAGTGCCGCAGCGCTTTGTAAACAGCCATCCTGAACAAAACGCTGGCCAATATAACGGGCAAATACGGCAAGCTTACGCAATACCATCATCAATTCCATGCAAAAGCTCCAGTAGTTTTATATGCCTACCAGTAAAGGTACATTACAAATGTATTGTATTTAACATGATACTAGTTTCTTAATCGTACCACTTACCTTCCACCTTACTTAGGGGCAAGGTAAACTCTACACAGCCAAAAAGAACCTTTAATCATTACTAGGGCATCATATGAGTGAACTGATTTTTTATCACAACCCCCGCTGCTCAAAATCACGCGCGACATTAGCGCTTATTGAAGCCCAGGGGCATACGCCAACAATAGTAGAATATTTAACTACACCGCCAACAGTGCCAGAGTTACAAGACATCATCAAAAAACTTGGCATTCATCCCCGTGATATATTGCGAACCAAAGAAGAAGAGTATAAAAGCTTAAACCTGGCTGACCAAAGTCTTAGCGATGAAGCTATTCTAGCTGCAATTACTGAGCACCCTAGATTGTTAGAACGACCTATTGTCGTCACCAACAACCAGGCCATTATAGGGCGGCCACCTGAAAATGTTTTACCCTTACTGGCTTCACTAACATGAGTTCGGCAAATGTTACCGCCATCAAGCACCACAGTATGAGCATAGTGACCAAAGCGTTATACATTACATTAATTCTCTATTTAATCTTGGATACCTGGCTTTTACGTCCACCTGAAGGTGTATCCTTAGTAGTTATCACGCTGGTTAAGCTGCTTCCCTTGTCTCTGTTATTCCCCGGAGTCTTTCACGGTAAGCCTCGTACCTATGCCTGGCTGTGCTTTATCCTAACAATCTACTTTACCGCAGGTGTGCTCGCGACGTGGCAAACACCTGAACAATGGCAAAACTGGTTTTTAACGCTCACCAGTTCCACTATGTTTATTACCAGTATGCTATATATTCGCTGGTTTTACAGGGCCCACTAGAGGCCCTACTTATCCCAGAACCCACCCACCTTCTATCTGTAGTGTGCCACTACTTAAACCAGCATGTGATTAAAAGCTCGCTTATCCCCCTGACTCTATGTGTTTACTCCTAAGTGATCACAGACAAACATAATCATCATTGTCAGAAGAAAAGTTATACTATAACATTTTATTCATCTGGTAGATTTTCCGTTCTTAGGTAATCCCTAGTGTTAAACTGATAATGCAATGAAACCTTTCCTTAGGCGAATCAACATGCTTATCGTGGCAGGACTGGCTATATGCTATGTTATTGCCACCTGGCAAGGTCATATCCACCTCAATTCAGACCATGAGGAGAGTGGCCCATGCTTTCTATGCCAGTTTCATAGCAATGCCGGTGTACCCGCTCAACCTGTCAAGCATCTATCATCTCAAATACACTCTACCTACACTCAATACCATGTCTTTCAGATAACTTATTCCACATTTTTTGCCTTTGTTATTCGTGCGCCACCAATGATTGCTTGTTAGCTAGCAACGCTACCTCACACACTTATTAACAACTTGATGGTTTTTCTGTAAATGACAAGTACTGACTCCCAGCGCTTGTTGTATACAAGCGTCTTCGTAGCAGTGCATTCTTCACTAGCAACAGAACTACCACAGGTTCAGCATCATTATTTGGAGCGCATATATATGCAAACACCATTCAAAGCTATCACTTCAGCATCACTGCTTTTTTTTCTTGCACTCCCTGCTTCAGCAGAAACACGTCAACATGGTGCCCATGAGCATGGAAGTGCCACACTCAATATTGCCTATATCGATAATACATTAGAGGTTGAACTGCTCTCCCCTGCGATGAACCTGGTAGGCTTTGAGCATATGCCTGAAAATGACGAACAGTTTAAACAACTGAATAACGCATTAGGTGAGCTTAAAAAAGCCCATCAACTCTTTGGTCTTCCTAGCACCTGTAAGCTCAAGCATATAGAGTTTGAAGGAGAGCTAGTTGAGTCACTAGCAAGCGCTTCAAAAGATAAGCATCATGAGGATGATCACCATAAGGATGACCATAATGAGCATGAGCACGAAGAGGAAGGGGGCAATCATAGTGATATTCAGGCACACTATAAATTCAGCCCCTGCAAAGATATCAAGCAATTAAATATTAGTTTACTCAAACAGTTTCCAGGTTTAGAGCATGTCAACACGCAAGTGATTACCAGCAGCCATCAAACCCAGTTGGAGTTAAATAGCAAGCAACAACGTGTTCCTCTCAACAAGTGATCCGGTAAACAGCGCTATTTAATTTAAATGATTATGCTTAGGTGTGCTGAAGTGACGCCTAAGCAAACGGAAACAAACCATGATGAGTGATGCGATTATTCAGCTGCAAGCACTACAGTTCGCCTGGAAGACAGATCAGCCCATCCTGCAAATTGATGAGCTAGTCATTAAAAAACGTCATAAGATGTTTATAAAAGGACCTAGCGGCTGTGGTAAAACTACCCTGCTGGCACTGCTTGGCGGTATTTTAAAACCGCAACAAGGACAGATAACCATACTTGGGCATGACATCACCCAGTTAAGTAATAGTCAGCGCGATCTCTTTCGGAGTGAACATATTGGCTTTATTTTCCAAATGTTTAACCTACTGCCGTATTTATCTGTCTTGGATAATATTACGCTACCCTGCCGATTCTCTCAAAAGCGACAGCAACGTATTAAGGAGAAACAAGCAACCCCTCAGTCTGAAGCCATGCAACTCGTCGAGACTTTAGGCCTTCCCAAAGGCGTACTGTCTAAACCTGTAACTGAACTCAGTATTGGTCAGCAGCAACGCGTAGCCGCAGCACGTGCACTGATAGGTGGTCCAGAAATCATCATTGCCGATGAACCCACATCAGCATTGGATTACGATGCTCGAAAAAGCTTTTTGTCACTGTTATTTGAAGTATGTGATGCCTACCAGGCAACCCTGCTTTTTGTCAGCCATGACCCGACTTTAGAGACTTTATTTGACGATACCCTTTCTCTAATGGACATCAACAAAGCCACACCCCATCATTTTAGCCATCAAGGTGACAACCAGCAGATGAAGGAGGTGAGCTAATGACACCAACACTTAAACTGGCCTGGCAAAGCCTTCTCAACCGAAAAATAACCGCATTATTAACTGTTTTAGCAATAGCCATCAGCGTAACACTGCTACTCGGTGTTGAAAAAATTCGTACAGAAACTAAACGCAGTTTTCTTAGCACTTTATCAGGTACTGACTTAGTCATTGGCGCTAGGACAGGTCCTGTACAACTCATGTTGTATAGTGTTTTTCGCATGGGTAATGCAACCAATAACATCGACTGGAAAAGCTATCAGCATTTACAGCAACACCCGCTAGTAAAGTGGACAATCCCCCTTTCTCTTGGAGACTCGCATCAGGGATTTCGCGTCTTAGGAACAGATCAGGGTTATTTTACCCATTACCAATACGGTGACCATCAGCCGCTAAAAATCCGCCAAGGCAAAGTTTTTGCTGACATTTTTGATGCTGTCATTGGGGCTGATGTGGCAAAAAAACTGGGCTACTCCGTGGGCGAGTCGATTGTGCTGGCTCATGGTGCTGGTAAAACCAGCTTTATGAAACACTCTGATAAGCCTTTTACCGTTGTGGGTATATTGGCCCCAACAGGTACCCCCGTAGACCAAACCATTCATGTATCACTGGCAGGCATCGAAGCTATTCATTTAGGCTGGGAAAATGGTGTTCCTGCAATGGGTAAACCTCGAGTCACCGCCGAGCAAGCTCGTCAGCAGGCATTAGAACCCAAAACCATTACCGCCGCTCTGGTTGGGCTAAAAAGTAAAATAACAACGTTTCGATTACAGCGGGAAATCAATGAGTACAAAGATGAGCCATTGACAGCCGTCCTACCAGGCGTTGCTTTAGCAGAGCTATGGAGTCTTTTATCTGTCGCGGAACATGCACTGTTAATTATATCTGCGTTTGTTGTCGCTACCGGCCTTATTGGCATGTTGACATCAATTTTAATGTCTCTAAATGAACGAAGACGAGAGATGGCTATTTTGCGCTCAGTGGGAGCACGTCCAGTTCATATATTTTCACTGATGATGACAGAAGCAGGACTGCTAGCCACTATTGGCTGCACCCTAGGTGTTAGCCTGCTTTATCTACTGATGCTGATTACTCAGCCCATTATCAGCAATTATTATGGCGTGGCCTTAGCCATTACTCCGCTTACTCACTATGAGTGGCTTCTAATCCTGATCATTATTAGCAGCGCTTTACTGATGGGGTTAATACCTGCTTGGCGTGCTTATAAAAACTCTCTAGCAGACGGAATGACAATAAGGGTTTAACTCATGTTAACAAAGCGATTAAAACACTTAGCTTTTAGCTTATTACTTATACTCCCACTAACGGCAATGGCAGACGTTAAGACGTTAGACTGGATGGACCTTATTCCTGAAGAGCTACGCAAAGCGTATATCGAGCAACAAGATGTTGCTACTATTGATAAGCTAACATCAACGCTACTTGAAAAGGAACAAAAGCAAACCGAAGTAAAACTCTCTGCGCCTGTCGTAATGGACTTAAACCAGAAGGATGTTCGTATTCCTGGCTATATCGTACCTTTGGATATGAGTAAAGAAGGTACCGTTAAGGAGTTCTTACTCGTACCATTCTTAGGTGCATGTATTCATGTCCCACCACCACCACCTAACCAAATCATTCATGTGACCTCAGAAAAAGCTGTCATCCAGGCTGATGCACTGTATGAGCCTTACTGGATAACCGGTAAGCTAACCATCGCACAAGTCAGTACCGATATTGCTGAAGCTAGTTATGCACTTAAAGCTTCTCAAATTACACTCTATACAGAAGAAGATGCTGAACAGGCTGCTGCGGCTGAAAAAGCAGAAGAAGCTAATACATCAGCTAAAAGCGAAAGCACTAAAGACAAAAGTACTGAAGGCAAAAACGGACAGGAAAAAAGCAAGTAGTGTTTTTCAGTAAGAGGGACTAATCAAAACACAAGAAGGTGATCACCAATCCATCACTTGCTTAACAAAAGGAATGGTTAATTTGCGCTTGGCCCGCAAGGATGCTTTATCTAGCTGGTCAAGTGCACTAAATAACGCCTGTGTGCTTCGTGGTGAGCGATATAAAATATAGCGAGCCACTTCATCACTCACGTCTAAACCACGCATATGTGCCCTGAGCTGAAGCGCTGTTACTTTTTCCTCATCCGTTAAGGGCAAAACCTGAAAGACAACCCCCCAGGAAAGACGAGAAAGTAAGTCCGGTAGATTAATTCCAATATCTTTAGGTGGCGATGACGCTGCGATTAATAATCGACGCTTTGCATCTTTCACTCGGTTGAATAAATGAAATAATGCTTCTTCCCACTGACGATTACCTGCTACAGCCTGTAACTCATCAATACAAATCACATCCAGTGTTTCCAAACTATCCAACACCACAGGGCCGTATGGCAAAAGCTCTGCAAGCGGCAAATAAACACTTTTTAACTGATGTAAGTCTGCCTCATGACAAGCAGCCTGCAATAAGTGACTACACCCAACACCTGGTGAGCCGTAGATAAATACGTAAGGTTCTGCTTGCCCATACTCCGCAGCATCAAGGGACAATGCCATTACTACAGGCTGATTCCGGCCACTGTAAAAATTAGCAAATGTCGCATCATCTCTAAGCTGTATTCCAAGAGGCAGCTGAATTGGCGAACTCATAAACACTCATTCATCAGGGGTTATGGGTTGCTGATTAGCATGATACAGTGCACTTAACGTATATATATCTTTTAAATGTCGTAGCAGCACCATAATAACCGCAGCAATCGGCAGTGCCAGCAGCACCCCCACAAAGCCAAATAACTGACCACCAGCAAGAATGGCAAAAATCACCGCCACTGGGTGTAGACCAATCCTGTCTCCCACTAACAGAGGCGTTAGAACCATTCCTTCCAAAGCCTGTCCCACCAAAAATACCACAACAACCCCAACAAAGGGTAGCCAGGTATCAAACTGGAACACGGCAGCCACCAACGCTATGCCAATACCGACAATAAAGCCCATATAGGGAACAATACTTGCCAGTCCAGCGGTTAGCCCAATAATAATGGCAAATTGTAAGCCAACAAGCCATAGGCCTGCAGCATAAATTATTCCCAAGCAGAGCATAACCACTAACTGACCTTTTAGAAAAGCGCCTAAGACTTCATCACACTCAAGCGCTAATTTAGCCACAACCGGTTCTAAGTTACGGGGTAATAACGAGCCTACTTTTGCCGTCATAACATCCCAGTCACGCAACAAGTAAAAAGTGACAACAGGAATCAAAAATAAATTTGTCAGCGCAGTAATGATAGCGACGCCAGAGTCAGTGGCTGACTTTAAGATGGGCGTAAGTAGATTACCCGCTGTTTGCCATTTAGACACAATGTGTCGGGTAACATTATTCACTTTTAAACTTTCTGGGTCGATGCCTAAGTGCTGATAGACCCAAGGAAATGCATTCTCTTCCAGCCAGGCAGCCCAAATAGGCAACTGATGAATTAATGTTTTAATCTGACCGGCTAACAGTGGAATAAAAATCAGTAAAAGAATGCCAAAAACCAAAGAAAGTACAATAAATACCGTAATTACGGCTAATGTACGAGACATGCCTTTTGCTTCAAGCCGGTCGGCAATAGGGTCACCCAAGTAGGCGAGTATCATACCCACCAAAAACGGTGACAAGATAGGTTTCAGTAAATAGATCAGAATGCCAATGAGTACTAGCATACTGAGCAAAAACCAACGCTGCGTGTAAGTCATCATGATTTACGCTTAGTTTCCTGCCTGTATTTTTGACTCCAAACCCACACATAGTCCAGTCCACTCATGACTGTCACAACAGCCACCGAAAAAATTAAAGCTACAGAAATATAGGTGGGTATTGTCAATAATGTTAGATGCATTACTGTCAGCAGGGCCAGCATAATTTGTAAAAATGTGCTTAATTTGCCAATTCTAGAAGGCTTAAATTCATATTGGCCCACAAGAAAATGATAACTTACAGCACCTGAAACAATGACTAAATCACGAACAATAACAGTAGCTGTTAGCCATAGTGGAAAATGCCCAAGAATCGTCAGCATAATATATGCCGCCATAAGCATTAGTTTATCAGCCAAAGGGTCAACCATAGCGCCAAAACGGCTATGCCAACCGAACTTTCGCGCTAAAAAGCCATCAAGCCCATCAGATGCGGCCGCAACAATAAACAAAAGCAACGCTAAATGATAGCGCTCAATGAGTAAGCTGTAACTGATGGGAATAATCAGCAACAGCCTGATAATAGTTAGTAAATTAGGAAGATAACGTAATGCCAAGTGTGTATCCGTCAACTTTATTACTTTACAGCTCACAGTGAACATATAAAAACAAGCTGCCATAGTTAAAGCTAGCAGCCTGTATCGCTTAAATACTTGTTTTTTCCCTTTTCACTTTTGCTTGATTTATCTGTCACCCGATTTTAAAGCGTAACCAATCATTCTGGTAAGCCTATATAAGGCAGTTTATGCTTTTTTCAAGCTTATCATGACTTTATGATGGTTAAGCTTTTTACACTTAGCCATCATACTATTTATAAATGAGAGCCTACCATCTAGGTTATTGCCCTACCCACTGATACTGTACAAAGCGATCTCCGCCTGCTTGTTGAGGCAATATACTTAGCTTGCTCTCTCGATTTAAACGGGCTACCAGTTTTTCCTTCGTACGGTTATCCTTTAAATCAATATCAAATACAACCATAGCGCCAGATACTTTAACCAAGTGCACCGCTTTAACTTCCGTTAGGTTTTTCAGTAGCTGATTGATATCGGCAAAAGCATCTATCCCTTCAACACCATCAACCGCTAGCCTAACATCATGACTCGTTGCCATAGGCACAGGCAACGTAGTAGTTGAAGCTACACTGTTATCAGTTGCTGAACCATCGTCACTATTTGTTGCAGCCGGTATTTGCCCTACATCTGTAGTGTTCACCTTTGGCTGTTCAACATTATCTATAGCGTCACTTCCATCAGCCGTATCCTGTATATTTGATGTATAAAAGCTAGCTGCGAGTTTAACCCCCATAGCGGCTAACTCATCCGCCGATAGCTTACTAAATGACTTACTTTTTTGGGTCTGCTCTGCCAGCAATAACCAGCGACCACTGTAGGTCTGCTCACCCTCCACATAGACTCGTGCAGCTAATATGGCACCTGGATTGTAGCGCTGGGAAGCCGTGCGAATTGTATCTGCATATAAACCCCACATATCCACTTCATCCAAAGCAGCAGCATCCTCTAAATCTAATAATGGCCACATTAATGGCATAGCCTTTTGCTTGGCTTCTTTGGTCAGTGCTTGTAATAAAGGGTGCTGACGATCACTTTCGCCAAGCTGAGTTCGCTCCCCTGATGCAGACTGAATCAGCCAAACCAATGTATTTGGTCGCTCCGTGGGTTGCCACACTGATATGCTATGATCTTTAAGTAGCCGCTCTATGGCTTTTTTATCAAACTGCATAACCATTTGCTTTGCTGATACTTCAACACCATCACTCGACAGTGTTGTTTCATCCGTTGACTCAAATCCAAACTGCACAATATACATATCTGCCGTGTTAATAGCTTCAGCAATGCCTGGCATATCGGCAATACCCTCCTGACCAGAGACCTTTTGCAGAACGCGAATAAGCCCTTCTCGCATACCTTCATCTTGCTCAGCCGTTGAGCGCACCAGCACTTTCGCTTGATAAAGATCCGATGCCGCTGAAGCGGTCGTCGCCACCAACGAAATAAGTAACAAGAATGAAGTTAAAATAAATGTTAGCTGTCGTGAAAACATAGTCTTACTTTCCTTCCTGATCAGCAGGCACTTAATGCTTTACATTGGCATACCAATGGCCTTGTAACAGAAAAACCACATTAGTCGTACCTTATTTGATAACAAAACCTGGATAGGTACAAACTGCTGTGTCTAATACCTCCTGATTTAACCACTTGGCATATAACGAACGCATGATAATAGATACTGCTTTATAAACAGTTACATAGCCTGGCAAGCAAACACTTGCTAAAATACCCGCAATGTGCCGCGCAAGTTACTTAAAAGTGGTCTAATTAACAAGACAGATTGACACAACTTTAAGACAATTCGTCTTAACGCTTAATTCCAATCACACATTACCTGGGCCTTAAGCCATGACTGAACGCAGCAAACCATCGACTTCAATGCCATCGGTTAGTTACAAGGATGCAGGCGTTGATATTGATGCAGGCAACCGCTTAGTTGAACGCATTAAACATATTGCCAGAAGAACTCATCGTCCGGAAGCCCTAGGCGGGCTTGGTGGCTTTGGCGCTTTATTTGAGCTACCCAAAGGCTACCAAGAACCCGTTTTAGTCTCTGGAACGGATGGTGTAGGAACCAAGCTACGCCTTGCGATGGAGCTCAATCAGCATGACACGATAGGCATTGATCTAGTCGCCATGTGTGTCAATGACCTCATTGTCTGTGGCGCAGAACCTCTTTATTTTTTAGATTACTATGCCACTGGCCAGCTCAATGTAGATGTAGCCACCGACGTTATCGGAGGCATTGGGCGAGGTTGCGAAATTGCAGGCATTTCATTAATAGGTGGTGAAACGGCTGAAATGCCAGGAATGTACCAGGGTGATGACTATGATCTTGCAGGCTTCTGTGTAGGTATTGTAGAAAAGTCTAAGATTATTGATGGTAGTAAGGTAGAGCCTGGCAATCAATTGTTGGCACTTGCCTCATCAGGCCCCCACTCAAATGGTTATTCACTGATCCGCAAACTACTGAAAGACAATAAAGCTGATCTTAACCTACCACTTGGCGACTCAACCCTTGGTGCCAGCTTGTTGGCTCCCACTCAAATTTATGTGCGCTCACTGGAGATGCTCTGGCGAACTCACCCAATATTAGCAATGGCACATATTACAGGTGGTGGCTTACTTGAAAATATTCCTCGCGTCTTACCCGACAACTGCAAAGCCGTTATTGATGGCGGCAGCTGGGACTTACCTCCTGTGTTTAAATGGCTCCAACAAGCAGGCAACATCACTAGCCAAGAAATGTTAAGGACATTTAACTGTGGTATAGGTATGGTGATCTGTGTACCTATCGATAAGGTCGAAGCCATCATTCGGTATTTAGATGCTGCCGGTGAAACAGTATGGCGTGTAGGCGAAATCCAAACAAAAGAAAAACATGATGACGCGGTAGAAGTACAAAACCTGTCGTTTTAGCCTTTCAACAGGGTTAGTGACATACCCACACTAGCCCTGCCTGGACATCCACTTGATGCTCCTACAATTGGCTCATCGCTGATAAACTTTTCTATGGACACTTTTTCTATGGATATTGTTGTATTAATTTCTGGCAATGGCAGTAACCTGCAGGCTTTAATCGATCAGCAACCTGATCACCACTACCGTATTGTCGCCGTCATTAGCAATAAGCCTGATGCCTATGGCCTACAGCGCGCACAGCAAGCCAATATTCCCACCAAAGTGATTGACCACCAACAATTCACTGACCGTAATGCTTTTGACCAGGCACTGCAAAATAACATTGATAACTTCCAGCCCGAACTTGTCGTTCTTGCAGGTTTTATGCGCATATTGACAGATAATTTTGTGCGACATTACACAGGAAGAATGATTAATATTCACCCATCATTACTGCCCAAATATCGTGGTCTGCATACTCACCAGCGCGTCATTGATGCTGGCGACACAGAGCATGGTACAACTGTACACTTTGTCACCGAAGAGCTTGATGGTGGTCCAATCATTATTCAAGCTGTTATCTCAGTAACAAAAGAAGATACAGCAACTACACTTGCTCAAAAAGTACAGCAACAAGAGCACATTATTTATCCTAAAGCAGTCGCCTGGTTCTCGGAACGAAAATTAAAAATGGAACACAATAAATGTCTTCTTGATGGCGAACTTTTACCGCCACAAGGTGTTCAAATCAGACATTAGATGACAACAAAGGTTTTTTTGCCTATGAAAACGAAAGGCTTACTTGCATTAGCCGCTGGGTTGGCTTGCTTTACTCATACAGCCTATCTCAATGCTGATACGTTACAACCTTACAAAGCTACCTATGGCGCTGAAGTATCAAGTATTCCTGTTAAAGGCTCTGCAAGCCGGGAGCTAACAGTCGCCAAAGATGGCTCTTACCACCTTAGTTTTAGCGCTGACATTGTGATTGTTGATATTGCTGAGCAGTCAAGATTTAGCATTCAAGACAACTATGTCGTTCCAACCTCTTATCACTATAAACGAGGTGGGTTTGCCAAAACGAAAGAAGACAGCCTGACTTTCGATTGGAAAAATATGCAAGTGCAGAATCAGGCTGATGAAGAAGTCAAACCATTTGCGATCACTAAGCAAACCCTTGACCCTTTAAGCTACCAATTTCAGCTCAGGCTCGACTTGGCTAATGACAAAAAAGATCTCACTTATAAAGTAGCTGATGATGATGAAGTCAAAACATACTCCTTCCAGCGTCTTGGTGAGGAAATTATTGACAGTCCGCTTGGCAAATTGAAAACTGTGAAAGTGAAGCGTGTTCGCGAAAATAAAAAGCGTGAAACAACACTCTGGTTTGCAAAAGAATGGGACTATATTTTAGTACGCCTGCAACAGCTTGAAGAAAGCAAGGTTTATGATATTTACCTGCAAAAAGCATCCATTAATGGCAAACCAGTAGGTAAATAAAACCAGCCAATGAGGATGATAAATGCGTTTACTGCATACCATGCTACGTGTAGCAGATTTAGATAAATCGATTGATTTCTATACACGTATAATGGGCATGAAGCTATTACGAAAGTCAGAAAATACTGAGTATAAATATACACTGGCCTTTGTAGGTTATCAGGATGAAGCTGATGGCGCTGTCATTGAATTAACCTACAACTGGGGCGTTGATCAGTACGATCAAGGCAGTGCTTTCGGGCATATTGCCATTGAAGTAGATGATTTATACAAAACCTGTGAGCAGATTCGTACAGCAGGTGGCGTGATCACTCGCGAACCTGGGCCAGTTAAAGGTGGTACCACTGAAATAGCTTTTGTCCGAGACCCAGACAACTATGCAATCGAACTGATTAATAGTAAACATGCTGGGCAAGGGCTTTCTGGTTAAGCCTTTAATAAAAAAACCCGCTTTTCAGCGGGTTTTTTCATATCGATATTATTTACCAAATACATTCTACCTAAAGTAGAGCACGTCCTTTATTAGCAGCAATGCGCAGCCGTAATGCATTTAACTTGATAAAACCAGCAGCATCTGCCTGATCATAAGCTCCGGCATCGTCCTCAAAAGTGGCAATTGTCTGATCAAATAAGCTTTCAACAGACTGACGCCCGACTACTGTAACACCGCCTTTATACAACTTAAGTCGTACTTTTCCATTCACATTAACCTGAGATGCATCAATCATATCCTGCATTAATTTACGCTCAGGTGACCACCAGTAACCGTTGTATATAAGTTTCGCATAACGCGGCATCAATTCATCTTTTAAGTGAGCCACTTCCCGGTCGAGGGTAATTGATTCGATAGCCCGATGAGCACGCAACATAATGGTACCACCAGGTGTTTCATAACAACCCCGAGACTTCATCCCCACATAGCGGTTCTCAACAATATCTGTCCGTCCTATACCATTAGCACCACCCACTTTATTTAAAAAGGTCAGTACTTCTGCTGGTGTCATTGCCTGACCATCAATGGCAACAATATCACCACGCTGATAATCCAGCTCTAAATAAGTCGGGGTATCTGGCGCTTGCTCTGGTGCTACCGACCAACGCCACATATCGTCTTCTGGCTCTGCCCATGGGTCTTCCAACAAGCCACCTTCATACGAAATATGTAGTAAGTTTGCATCCATGGAATAAGGGGATTTACCCTTTTGCGTTTCTACTGGGATATCGTGTTTATGGCAGTAGTCCAGCAAGCTTTCCCGGGAGCTAAGATCCCAATCCCGCCAAGGGGCAATGACTTGAATCCCAGGTTTTAACGCGTAAGCCCCCAGCTCAAAGCGAACCTGATCATTCCCCTTTCCTGTTGCACCATGTGCAATAGCATCTGCCCCTGTTTCATTGGCAATTTCAACAAGGCGCTTGGCAATCAGGGGTCGAGCAATAGAAGTACCTAGCAGGTACTCTCCCTCATAAACTGTATTGGCACGGAACATGGGGAAAACAAAGTCTCGGACAAACTCTTCTCGCAAGTCATCAATATAGATTTCTTTAATACCTAGTGCTTCTGCTTTTGCGCGGGCTGGCTCAACCTCTTCACCTTGACCTAAGTCAGCGGTAAAGGTCACCACATCACATTGGTAAGTGTCTTCCAGCCACTTGGCAATGACCGAGGTGTCTAATCCCCCCGAGTATGCCAAGACAACCTTATTGATGTCTTTCATTCGTTTGCTCCAAAAACTACTTGTATATTCCCAAATTACTAAAGTTATGTTCATGCCAAATGAATAATTATTCTAACGACTGTGAATTACTTCGCCTAGAGCAATAGGCACAAACACGACATTTTTTTGTGTCATTATGTAGCCAGAAATTAACAAGGGAATATAGAGGGCTATTTTTGACAGACTAACGTACCCATCCTCATTGGCTCGCTAGCGATATGGAGCAGCTTCTTATAGATACTCTACTCAGCGCCTTTTTCTTCTTCTAGAATATTGGTTGCTGGCGGGACAGTTACACTTTCTGAAGGCAGTGGTTTCTTTTCAAGCCGAACGGTAGCACGACGATTTCGTGCACGATCTTTTGAAGAATTATTTTTAACAATAGGGTAACGCTCACCATGAAAACGCACTTTCATAATGTCTGATTTAACCCCGCGCGTAATTAAATATTTCTCAACCGACTCAGCCCGTTGCTTTGACAGTTCTCGGTTATCTAAACGACGTCCAATATCATCGGTATGACCATCAATATAAATCGACTGTACTTCCTGATCGGCTTTAACATAAATGGCGATATTATTAAGCTTTTCTTTCGCCTGTTCATTTAATGTGGTTTTACCAGAATCAAACAATACAAAAGACCGCCTGATTTGATCAAAATTCACCGGTAACAGCTTCGACAAACAGCCTAAATAATCCTTGTATACCTTTTGAAAATTGACATTTGATAACGCCACTGTGATGGTTTCTTTATCACTGTACCAGGCCATTCGCTCAAATGCTGGAGCCATACCTTGCTTAAGCTGATTCAACATCCAGCTGGGTAACGGTCCTGTCATAAAAATGGCTTCTTTACCAGGGTCTACTTGTATTTCCCCCATCACCTGAGCACTTCGGTCATGTCGCCAGGAAGGTAATGACGCAACCAGCATCGCTTTACCTTTCTGTATAGGGCTTTGCCAGCTTAACAAACGAAAACCAACGCGCTCACCTGCTCGACGGCGAAAAATCGCCTCACCAAACTCAGGTATAGGGTGATAAAGATTGCACTCAAAAATAGACCCTTCCATCCGCCATTCAGAACGATCAACTGGCGCTTGATAAATAATGGCACTCACGGGGTATACCCCAAAAAACATCAACACGAGACAATACTTGATTAAACCCAGAGCTTTATCAAAGATCATATGCTGCTTCTCACCCGTTACTTCTTTAAATAGCGGCTAGCAGGTGATGATCTTTAGCTTTATTCTGTGTTCAGTCCATAACAACATACAACAGTTCAAGGTAATCCAACGCGTCTCTGCAAATAGGCACCCAACAAAACCTAGTAACTCCGAGTACACTTAGGTAGGATGCCCAAAGAAAATTACTTGGCAAGGCAACTTTTAATGGAACAAATGTTAACAATCACACGCCCTGATGACTGGCATATCCATTTACGTGATGGTGCGGTTTTAGCAAATACCGTAGCGGATGCAGCACGCTATTGTGGACGCGCGATTGTCATGCCTAATTTAACACCTCCAGTTCAATCCATTGATGATGCTCAAGGTTACTTAACACGTATACAGCGAACTATTCCTGCCAACAGCCAATGGCAACCTCTACTCACACTATATTTGACTGACCAAACAACTCCTGCGCTTATCCAGCAAGCGGCCCAGTCAGGTATTATTTATGGCGTTAAGCTCTACCCAGCAGGCGCAACAACAAACTCTGAAGCGGGTGTGCACGATCTTACTCCGCTTTACCCAGCATTCGCAGCCATGGAAGAAGCCGGCTTACCTCTGCTTGTTCATGGGGAAGTGACAGATGCTGATGTAGATATTTTCGATCGAGAACAACGTTTTTTAGCAGAACAACTTGCCCCTCTCTGTACCAAATTTCCTAAGCTGAGCGTTGTTGTTGAACATATTACTACAACGGATGCCGTTGATTTTGTGTTAGCCCAAAATGACAACGTGGCTGCAACCATTACTCCACAACACCTGCTTTATAATCGCAATCATATGCTGGTGGGAGGAATTAAACCCCACTTCTACTGCTTACCCATCTTAAAACGAAGACAGCATCAGGAACGCCTGCGGACTGTTGCAACCAGTGGTAACTCAAAATTCTTTATGGGAACAGACTCAGCCCCCCACTCCCAACAACGTAAAGAAAATGCCTGTGGCTGTGCTGGTTGCTACAGCGCATTTGCAGCACTTGAGCTTTATGCCGAAGTGTTTGAAGAAATGGGCGCACTGGATAAATTAGAAGCTTTTTCCAGCTTTAATGGTGCAGACTTTTATGGCCTAAACCGTAACACTGACACCATCACCCTAGTAAAACAGCCCTGGCAGGTTCCTGAGACGCTGGCATTCGGTAGCGACCGCGTAGTACCATTGCGCGCAGGCGAAATGATCAACTGGCGAATCCTTCCATAAGAATTAAGGCTGTAGCGTGACTAATGAAGCACCACTAAAACCTCTTATTGCAGAACGATTCCGCGGATTTTTACCCGTCGTTGTTGATGTTGAAACCGGTGGTTTTAATGCAGCAACTGATGCTTTACTCGAAATCGCGGCAGTCACACTCACCATTGATGCTACTGGACAAATGGTGCCTGAGGACACTATTGATTTTGCAATCAAGCCTTTTGCTGATGCTAATATTGAGCCAGCCGCTATTGAATTTACAGGTATAGATCCATTCTGCCCTGAACGCCAAGCATCTGATGAGGATGAAGCTCTTAAGCAGCTTTTTAAGCGTATCCGTAAAGCCATTAAGTCAGGAGGCTGTAACCGCGCTATTTTAGTTGGACATAATGCAATGTTTGACTTGAACTTTTTAAATGCAGCGGTTATTCGAAACAACCTCAAGCGCAACCCTTTTCACCCCTTTTCCAGCTTTGATACAGCGACTCTCGCAGGGCTAGCTTTTGGTCAAACAGTGCTTGCTAAAGCATGTGAAGCTGCAGACATCAGTTTTGACTCTCAAGAAGCACATTCTGCCGCCTATGACGCCAATAAAACAGCTGAGCTTTTTTGCAGTATTGTTAACCGTTGGCAAGCTTTGGGTGGTTGGCCAGTTAACGCTTTAAAATAAAAATGATTATTAAACTGCCTAGGGCCTGTTAACACTTAAAAAGCAAAAAAACCCTGCAAAAGCAGGGTTTTTTCTAGCAGCCAAGCTACTTAAATAAGCGCTAAATAAGGCTTAAAACCTTACAGTTGCTCAGCATTCTCAGCGAGATATTTCGCTACACCTTGAGGAGAAGCTTGCATACCTTTTTCGCCTTTTTTCCAACCTGCTGGGCAAACTTCACCGTGCTCTTCGTGGAACTGTAACGCATCAACCAAACGCACCAGCTCATCAACGTTACGGCCTAAAGGCAAGTCATTCACCAACTGAGAGCGAACAACACCTTCCTTATCAATTAAGAAAGCACCACGGAAGGCTACTCCACCGGCAGACTCAACATCAAATGCTTTAGCGATTTCGTGAGTCATATCTGCAACCAGTGTGTATTTAACTGGACCAATACCACCTTCACTAACAGGCGTGTTACGCCAAGCGTTGTGTGAAAAGTGAGAGTCGATAGAGACACCAATCACTTCAACATTACGCTCTTTGAAAGCGTCCATACGGTGATCAAGTGCAATCAACTCTGAAGGACATACAAAAGTAAAGTCCAGTGGATAAAAGAAAACGAGCGCATACTTCCCTTTAGTTGCTTCAGAAAAGTTATATTGCTCAACAATCTCACCGTTGCCTAATACAGCTGGAGCTGTAAAGTCTGGAGCACGCTTACTTACTAGAACGCCCATTTATATTCTCCACATGTCGTTTGTTTTATATATGGCTGCTGATCGTATAATAGCTAAGCGATTATCCCTACCATCAGCCTGAAATAAAGCAAGATAAAAATACTTAATCTGTCTTGCTAATGTAAAACTACATTGTTGGAACTAATAATACACCTCAGTAGGTTTCAAGCCTACTGCCTTTCCGATTGAATTTTTTTTACATAATCATAGAAAAAATCTATTAGAAAGTGCTTTAATCTTGAACAAAGCACCCGATTGACAATCATTATCATTCGCACTACTATCAGTACAAAGATACAATCTTCTTAGCAGGCGCAGCACTATGTACATTTGTTTATGCAAAAATGTTAAATGCCATGAAATAAGGCAGTGCGTTCACGAAGGTGCTGATAACCTGCGAGAAGTCAGTCAATGCTTAGGTGTCGCCACACAGTGCGGCAAGTGTGCAAAAGATGCCAAGCAAATCGTCAAAGAAGCTAAGCAAGAGCGGCAGCAGCTTTTAGAGTTTTTGCCCGCTTAACCTATAGCTTTTTTTCAGTGTTAAAAACAACCTCTCTTCAAAAGGTGCTCTATCAGTGCACTTTTTCTTATTATTACTCTCCCTCCCTACTGCTCATAAGAATGGGTATTCAAACCACAAACGCAGAACGTAATGATAGTAATTAGCATTAGCAAAACTCATTCTAAATCAATTAGTTAAGTTTGACACCAGACTTGCAGCTAGCGATACTAAGGAAGGCTATAACGCCTTAAATCCCCACGTTTTATCCTACTATAAAAGCTGATGAGGACCTGACATGAAAGGTGATCCTAAAGTTATTGAGCACCTCAATAAAGCGCTTGGTAACGAGTTAGTCGCCATCAACCAGTATTTTTTACATGCTCGGATGTATAAAGACTGGGGACTCGAAGAACTGGGAAAAAAAGAGTATGAAGAGTCCATTGATGAAATGAAGCATGCCGACTGGATAATTGAACGCATTTTATTTCTAGAAGGACTACCCAACCTGCAAGATTTAGGACGCTTACGAATCGGCGAAAATACCAAAGAAATGCTTCAGTGTGACCTGGACTTAGAAGTTCAACAAGCCATACCAGATTTGCGAGAAGGTATCGCATACTGCGAAAGTGTCGGCGACTATGGAAGTAGAGAGCTACTAGAAAAAATTCTAGCGTCTGAAGAAGAGCATGTTGATTGGCTTGAAACTCAGTTATCGCTGATTGACAAAATTGGTATAGAAAATTATTTGCAATCTGCCATGGGCGCTTAACGGTAGACTTATTTGTAAAACTACCCTTCTTTAAATAGTTAATTTGCCAAGCCTGTTATTTTCAGTGTTTGGCAGATTAACGTTCTTAACCGATAAAAGCTTAATGCAAGAAACTTAATCTAAAAAAGTGCCTTTATTTCCACATATAAAGAGTGGTTTTATTGCTTTATCTTTGCGCTTTATACAGTATCGTAATAACTATAGGGCACATCAAAATATAGTGGTAAGGTAAAACAATGACCTGCAAAATAACAGGTCATTTGCATGGCAGTATTAAGTATCAGCAGATTCTTGTGGTGCGTTTTTATTTGCAGCCTGAAGTAACGGTAAAAGCTCACCTTTTTCGTGCATTTCCAAAATAATGTCACTTCCACCAATTAGTTCACCGCTGATCCAAAGCTGTGGAAACGTTGGCCAATTAGCGTACGCTGGCAAGTTAGTGCGTATTTCAGGGTTTTGCAGAATATCTACATAGGCAAATTTTTCGCCGCACTCCATTAAAACCTGTGCCGCTCTTGAAGAAAATCCGCATTGTGGCATTTTAGGAGAGCCTTTCATATACAGCAAAATAGAGTGTGTTGAAATTTGCTGTTTAATTTGCTCCATTACATCCATCAGGTAACCTCACTTATCTCAAACGGTTTGAGATAGTTTAACGTATTTAAGTAATAAATGCTGTCACTCCCCTCATTCTATACTTTACTCTTTACAAATTAACCATTAAAAAAAAGTGGTCTTGTCTTAGTGTTAACAGACAGTCACAAAACTACTGCGCTTGAAAATGGAGAAAGATGCAAAGCGCTTGTAGGTCTGAAATAATAGATGTATTTCTAATCATGTATACCCAAAACGAAGGGTTTTTAGGGGCGACCGTCAAGCGATGAGGCTCCAAGAGCTTATATTAATAAGTGACTGGGCTGAAGTGTGCCGACAACAAACCCTAAAAAGTGATTCGTAAAGGGTATAAGTCTCTAAGGCGTTTAGCTTCATGCCCACGTTACTTTCATTAAAAAATGTTTGCTGTTCATATGATGAGCAACCCGTTGTTCAAGATTTTGGCTTCTCTATGCAACCGGGTGAAATCTGCAGCTTACTTGGACCAAGTGGCTGTGGGAAAACAACAGTCCTCAGAGCGATTGCAGGTTTCGAAAGTATCAGTGCAGGTGAAATTGCATTATGTGGTGAACCATTATCTACCCCTTCCTCCGTTAAACCACCAGAACAGCGCCAAATAGGCATGGTTTTTCAAGATTATGCACTTTTTCCACACTTAACCGTCAGACAAAATATTGGCTTTGGTATCATCAAACACCCTCAACGCCAACAACGAATAACTCGTCTACTCGAAATGACAAATATGGCCGCCTTTGAACACCGCTACCCCCACGAGCTTTCTGGAGGACAACAACAGCGTGTTGCATTAGCACGTGCTATGGCAACCGAGCCAAAACTACTCCTTTTGGATGAGCCATTTTCTAATCTTGACACTGATTTACGGCGTCGGTTGAGTTTTGAAGTCAGGCAGATTTTAAAAGACCAAGGCGTTAGTGCAATTTTAGTGACACATGACCAGGAAGAAGCTTTTGCTTTTGCAGACCAAATTGGGGTTATGCAACAAGGAAAGCTACTACAATGGAATACCCCCTATCACATTTATCACGAACCTGCGACGCAGTTTGTAGCAAGCTTTATTGGACAAGGGCACTTTTTGCCTGGGCAAGTACAAGGAAAGCACTTATCAACTGAGTTAGGACTCATCAACAACCCAACGCCTAACCGATGGCCAGAAGGCTCCCCGATTGAGGTGCTCCTTCGCCCTGACGATATTATTATTGATACCGTCAGTACCATTCGTGCCGATATCATTAACAAAACGTTTATGGGAGCAATAACACAATACACTTTACGCCTAAAAACAGGCAGCATTATTGAGTCTGTATTGTCCAGTCATCATGACTACAGCCATAGTGAGGAAATAGGGATTAGAATTGATGCTCAACATGTTGTCGTGTTTCCTGCCCCCAGCCATTAAAAAAATGTCTCCTCACACTCTTTTATAAACAGTCTGTGGCAAGTTGGGAGCCTCCATGCAGAGCATGAATTAATTTGCTCTTCCCGCAGCAGAAGACCATCCTTGGTCTCTACTGCTAACGGTGCTCCCGGCACCTGCTTCACAAACCAATTCAAACTCTGCAAACCCACTTGTTGCCATTGCCCTGGACGCTATTCTTACCCAACCCCCACTAAAAGCAGATACTCTATTTAGTATTGTGTAATACCAAAAGTGATAGTATTTTACGCGAAATTCGTCAAAACAGCCGAGAACTATGATTGCCGGAATTTTTTTCGAGGGGGGGGGTTGAGTATTCTGGGGATGGTAGGTGCACCAAGGGCATTAAAGAATAAAAAAATTTAGGTGGCATGGCTTATTGGCTTATTGGCTTAGAAAACATGCATAGTTTACTGGGTATACTTGCCAATATTGATTTAAAGGTGTCATGTAATTTCTCAGTTATTTTTATTTATTACGGGAGAGAAGAACCCCATGAATAATTATTTATTATTTTGAAAGACACAACCCATCGATATCATAAACTAATAAATATCGGAAGTCGTATAATTACTAATTGCGCAATAAGCTTGATTCACATAACAATCCGACCTTCGAGTAGTCTAAGCATATATTTAGAAATAAGTTTTTTAAGAAGTACTTCTTGGGGAAGATATGCAAAAAGCAGTATTAGCGTTAGATTCTAACTTTGTAGCACTCGCGTTTACAGCTGTCTCTTTAAATTCATTTGCTGATGAGAAAGGTCGACTTTATTTAAGTCTTGGAGCTAATGCAGCCGAATACAACAATTCTCACTCTGATTATGAGAATGAAAATGACCCATACAGTGGAAATGCTGAGTGCACGAAAAGGTAAGGTCCAGTAAATATTTTCGTTGATGATCATGTAAATAAATTCTTTGGCCTAGAGGTCAACTACACTGTTAGTGAAGATGATGCCAACCCGTAATATGAGTGTTCAAGTGATAGCTGATGAAGCCAGTATTTCAGCAAAAACCCTGTACAATTGACGTCAAGTTGCGAAAAGAAAAGTCTATGTTATGCCAAGTATCTTAGTAATCAGGTTGAGCAAGATCATCTAGGGATTAAGCGGATCACTCGAGCTATTTTGAGTTTTAAATCATTTCGTAGAGCTCGTTCTACGTTGATCTACATAGAGTCGATTAATAATTGAAGAAAAACTAGTTGGCAAATTCATAGACAAAATACAAAGTACTTTTTAAGCAATTCTGCTTATTACCGAGCGAAGTGTGTCCATAATAAGTTCGTTTTTACAATAAATAATTTTTCAATAGGGCCTTTTTAATCGGCAAAACAATAAATTTAATTTTTTATTTATCAATTTTGGCTAATCGCTGGATATAAGTACATCCCTTGCGAATTAACTATAAGACTAACTGTCAGCTTTCTTGATTATTAAAGATGGTAGTAATTTAGTTTAATACGAGGTCAATCAAATCATTTATTAATATAAATGATTATCAACACTTAAAAAGGCACCTCAATATTTTACAGTATTAGATTTGACCTTTGAGCACTTTACAGCCGTATCCTTGTGACTTAGAGGTAAAGCAATTTCATTTCTCCCTTCTTAAGGAAGGTTAGAGCGGGATTAAAAGTTCTCCTAGAAGTAAAGTAGGTAACATAAAATGCAATTAAAAAAACCATTAGTAGTTATTATTTCAACACTAATATCTGCATCTTCAATAGCTTCGGATATAGCCTATCCAACCATCACTAACTCAGAAATTGGGTATTGGTCATTTGATGGTGGGCTTTATCAACAAGGCGGAGTGGATTACTCATCGGAAGGAAATGATGGCTATTTCCTGGAAGAAGGTTAAGGTTCTATCAGTGGTGGAAAATACAACGAGCAAGGTATTTCAGGAACATCGCTTAAACCAGAGCAAACGAATCCATTTGTTGTTAATGTTAAAGCAAATGGGAACAAATTTGATATTAATGGTCCCTTTGCTCTTTCATTTTGGTTCAAGCCAACAAAAGTCAATGCTAAACAAGTGCTCGTTGAAAAAAGTGATTCAACTACAGACACCTTATTTTCTATATTCGTAGATACAGACAATCGCTTAAAAGTGGTTTTCAGAAATGCTGCAGGCGTAATCGGTGGAGTTGAATCCCTTGATCCACTACCTAACTTAAGAAATAAATGGCAGCATGTCGTATTTTCTTTCAGTGGACACCAAAGCGGTTTAAATCTAGCGTTAAATGGACATCGCTTAAAAGACGTTAAGTTAGGCTTACCTGAGGATTTAAGCACAGATAATCCTTGGGTATTTGGTAACAGTGTTACTGAACAATTAAATAATCCATTAATAGGTGAGTTAGATGAAATTCATTTATATAGCAGAGCAATTAGCTCATTGGAGGCAAACTGTCTTGCAGATTTAGGCTTTCATTGTGTCCCTACATTTTACCAAGGACCACCAGGGCTAAGAGGACCTCAAGGTGCACCAGGTATACCAGGAAAACAGGGTAAAAAAGGCGAGAAAGGTGATCGCGGTCCACAAGGTGAAAAAGGAGACAAAGGGGACAAAGGTGATGTAGGACCTATTGGTCTACAGGAACCTCAGGGTTTAAAAGGGGAAAAAGGTGATCAAGGGCCACGAGGGGAAAAGGGACCACAAGGGCCACGAGGGGAAAAGGGACTTCAAGGGCCAGCAGGTAAAGATGGAAAAATAGTATTCTATCCCATTTCAAGGGTATTAAAAATGAAGGGAGGTGCTGGTGATAATTGCGCTAACCACTCATTTAGAAACTTACCTTTAGAAGAGGCAGATTATAGTATTGTGTTAGACTGGTATAATCATGGGTATAACACTCATATTATTAATGGGAAAAAAGAGAAAGGAGCATCAGTGATTAGCTTTCATCACTGTGTTCATCAAGGAGGAACTGCACAGATAAATTTGAATTTTAAGAACTAAAATGAAGAGGCCATGTGGGAAGAAAATAATCCACCTTCTTAGAAGGTGGTTTTGCTTTTACCCCCCTTGAAAGGGGGCATTAAACGAGACTCTTAAAGATTCTGTGTAACCGCCTATTCTTACTGTTAATAGTATAAGGATAGGATATTGAACTTCACCAAAATAGCCGCTAACCCAGGGCAATCGCATATAAATTTACACCGAACAAATTAGCTTCATTAAATATTCATGATCCCAACCAGCAGAGAGTCTCTTATTTTTTATTCCAATTTTATAAGTATTATCTTGCTTAAGAATATTAAGTGCTATCTGCCTAATTCTAGACATATTTTCAGCTGAATGTCCTTTACGAATTCGACTATCATCTTCTCTGAATGCAACATCCAAACTCCAGTGCAAGCTGTTTTCAATTTGCCAGTGATGTTGGATCATTTCACTAACC
>NZ_AUAF01000003.1 GCF_000428585.1 Zooshikella ganghwensis DSM 15267
CGCTGGGACTTATTAAGATGACTGAGGCGGCCATGATAGTTTGTTTCAAGCAGTTTCTTAACACCACCTGATCTATATTTTTCTACGTAAGAACGTAAGGTTTCGTCATCGATGAGTAATGCATCTTTAACTTGGTTTAGCTTCCATCCGCTACCAAGCAAAATCACTGCATTGATTTTATACGCTGCATGACGATTGCGCTCAGCCCTGTGAGCTATGCGCAACGCCTTTAATTCTTCTTCTGTGAGCCAAAATCCTTTCATGGTCGCAATGGATATACAATTTCCCTTGTTAAATCAGAAGATTAAACCTAATTCTCAAACGCTATGGGTATATAATGATGAGCGTGCTTCTTTTATGTATTACCCTGACGATGCGACTTCAGCAAGCAAATCTTCTCACCGAGTTATGCAAGTTGAGTATGTTGTGGTTACATCAGCATCAAACGATTATGAGTTCGATGGTAACCTTCAGTCTTTACCAGCCCCCATTAGAGCTCCTCGCGGTTATTCAATTGCTGAAGACCTTAAAAAAGAAGGCTTGGATGTTGATGATAAAGCATCTGGCGATGAAAATAATATCAAGAAGCTATTAAGGAATAATAAAAGGTCAGTCGTAACCATTCCAGAAGTGGTTAATATGTTAAGTAAGCAACCAACCTACTCAGGTAAGTTAAAAATAAGCTCTAAGCCAATAAAATCTAAGTCTTACTTTATCCCATTTTCAAAAGCAAGCAGTATAGCGAGAGAAGAACAACAAGCTATTTGGAATGAAATTGCTAACGTGAGAGATGATGCTGACTTTATGTCAAATACAGCATCAAAATATTAATTCGAGTTTATACCAAAAATAAATTGTTTTTAGCGGAGCTAGTCTTAACAGCTTAGGCTAGGGCCTGTTAATACTATTTGAATATCACTGTTATGTCGGTAAAAACACTCATCTAGGCGGGAAGCGAGAAGTTTAGTGGTTCTAAATGAACAATGAGCAACAACGAGTAATGTTTTTACCATCATCACCCTACGGGCCGAGATTATTTTTCCACCTAACGGCGTTACAAGTCATTTATGTAGATTGAAAAGGCTACATCTTTCTTACAAAATATACATTCCCAATAAAAAGAATATATTTATTTCAGAAAAGTATTTTCACCCTACCTGCTTAACAGCTTAGCTATAACAATAACACCAGCACAAAAGACTTGCTTTGGTACAAAAGATTTAGGGCACCGCTAAAATAGTGCATTTTTAAAGGTGTTCGTTATAGGGAAATTTAATCACACATAAAGGAGTACTATACCATGAAGCATCTAGTGTCAACTAAGAACCTTTTAAGGAAAAACATTGCCATTATTGGCGCTGGAGCCAGTGGGCTTTTCACAGCGGTTGCACTCAAAGAAAAAGGTTTTCAAAATATTGATATTTTTGAGTCAAAATCAAAAGTAGGCGGTATTACTGATACATTAACAGAATCTGACGGTACTACCGTCGACGTTTCAAATAAGATAATCGATGGTATTTCACTGACAGCAGGAATTAAACCTGATGAAGAATATTTTAACTTTTTAAAAAGATATAGCGCCCAATTTATTGAAGGGAAACGTGTTGCCTTTTTTGACCTTATTCAACGAAAAGAACTACCCACATTCAAATTCTTACTTGAAAACCCATTGAATACAATTAAGCAAATTGACCATATTGTTCGCTTACTCAAACAAATTATTCCTTTTGGATCGGACCCTGCAGCAGCAATACATTCAGGCGTTGTCAACCCTGGCGAAGATCTAGATAGTTTTTGTCAGCGCTGTGATATCCCATTATTTGCTGAACTGGCTCGCCAAAAGATGGCAGCAGTGACATTTTCGACAAGTGTTGTGCAAGATGCAGCAAGTGTATTATCTTATTTTATTGCATTTCCTTCAATTTTATTCTGGGTATTTGCTGCCTGTAAGCCTACTACCAACATCTTTGCGGAAGTAGATCCAATATTTTCTAAAGCCCGAGATGACCTGATGACAGGAAGTAATCCCTACCCAATGTCTTTAGGCGGACAAGGATTCCAAGGAGTGTTTGAAGACCTAGTAACACAAGAAGCATTGGCAGTACACTTGAATCAACCAGTTGAGCAACTCGTATTTGATACAAATACAACAAAATGGCATATACAACCCAAACTTGCACACTCGAATGAGTACACCTATGACGTTGTTATCATAGCTACTCCACCCAATATTACCCGCAAATTACTTCCCCAAGATCACCCATTAGTTGCTTTATTTAATAACACTATCCAACCTGCTCATGGCCGGGTTTGGGCTATTTCACTCTCTTCCAGCGACTTACCCAAGAGCATAATGGAAAATGACAATGTTTATGGGCCTGTGCTTGGCGTTAATATTGGGTATGAATCACTAGATACCCCCTTTGCTCTGTTCCACACTAGCCCACAAGGTTTATTTTTGTGTACAACACTGACAAAGGGGAGTTCTCCCATAGTTGATGGTGCTCAAGCAGAGACTGTTATACAAAAAGAAACACCCCAACTCGCTGCAACTTTAGAAGAAAAAAGCCCAGGATTAACTCTTGGCAAAGTTCATCAACTTTATGAGTATGCCTTCCCTTATTATCCTGATATTAACGTAGCCCCTAAAGATTTTTATTTGAAACTAGAAGCCGTTCAAGGCCACAATAATGTTTTTTATATCTCTTCATTAAATGCAGGATTAACAATGCCTAACGCCTTAGCATACGCCCAAAAGCTGGCTAAGTTGATTTTAGAAAGAGGCTTAACCAGTCAGGATAATTACATATAGGTTGCGTTTATACACCATTGTCCAAAGTCAACATAACGTCAGTCGAACACACCGTAAACTCGTTCCTGAAGACTTGGTTGACGCTTCCTTGCGGCAAACAGTTCGACGGACGATATACAGACTTTGTCTTACAGGCCCTACATCGAAATATCGTTAGTCTCTGTTGAAAACTCTTAACATACCAGACTAGCCCTACTAAAAACCCTTCAAATTAAGTATGGTATTCCTCGAAACACGATTATTAGCTATTAGATCTTTTTCGCCATAAAAGACCTATCACACCCAAAAAACCGAGCATGAGCGTATTAGGGGCTGTAACTTTGGTATACGAAACAGCATCTAACAATAGATGTCCATAATGACCACCTAACAAGTTTTGAATAGCCAGCGCACCATCTTCTGAACCTGTAAATTCGTAGCTGAAAGAATGCCAAACACCTGTTTGGCCAGACATACTATCAGCAAAATTTCCTTCATATGGCCAATTAGGGAATAATAACAGTGCTCCTTGAACGACTTCAGTTAGCAAATACTGAAACGTTAACCGATCACCTTTTGACCACTCTAGGTCAGTCCAAATTAATGCTGCACCGATGGGAAGCACTGCAAAATATTCTCCAGAAGCAGCATGGTAAACTTATCCTGCTGGGTCAGTAAATGACTGTACAATAGCAGGTGCTTCTAAGCCTACTTCATACATTCGATCACCCAGCTCTCCATCCTCAAAATCATCTTGTAACAATAATGCTTGTGCATTACTCATCCAGCCAATCATGATGAGACAAGCCATTAGTCCTTGAAGTATTTTCTTGTGCATGGTCAATCCTATTAAATGACTAAAAATTTTAAATAAAAGTTTGTTGCTTAGCTATATACAAAATATACCCAAAACGAAGGGTTTTTAGGGGTGGCCGTTAAGTGCTCCAGCATAAACTGCATTCCCACCATCCTTGGTAGTCAAGAGCGCTGACAACAAACCCTACTAATGTGTCGGAAACACATTAGAACAGCTTCGCTGGCCCGTTAGGGTGAGTGCTATGGATAGCGCACATAAAAATGATTCGTGAAGGGTATAATCACTCACTAAAAACCTGAGCCTCTTTCTTCTCTGGCTTTTCTACCCAGTCTTTAATTGCCATTTTTCTATAGTTATGCTGACCTTTTTTATCAATTTGAGTATAAAAATACCATTTAACTGCAGGTTCATCCGTTGGTAGTTTTGGCAATTTATCCTTAGGTAGATTTAAGTTTTTACCTTCACGCTTCATATCTCGTAAGATGTCAATGTACTTTTGTTCTGCAGCTTTAAGTACTTCCTTATCATTGGCGTTAGCAGCCCAAGGCACTACCGAGGCATCAGCCCACTTTTTAGGTGCAGGAATATAAAAGAAGCAGTCGTCATCATCATGTTGCGGTGCTTTAAAATGCTTATCACTCAGTCCTGATTCACCCTGACTTTTCATATTTTTTATCCAGAACTTAAAGTCATGCATTTTCCCGGTATCGAGCTCAATTTTATCTTCATCGAGTAATCCAAATAAATCCCAAAATCCAGTATGACCTGCTTTATTTCCAAAAGGACGAAGGCCATTCACTTTATGCCCAGCAGGTGCTTTATAGTTTAACTTACTTACACTTGCATAAACATGGAATTTGAGTGTTTGCTTTGGCTGAAAGCCGGCTGAATTCGTTTTTGTCATACCCGTTCGAATGATTTCTAGCATTTGCTGTTTTTGGATCTTTTCATCCGTCAAAAACATTTTTATCAATTCGCGTGAGCGATAGTGTTTTTCATACAAATCATCTGCCACAATATTTTGAGCAAGTGGCGTGATTTTTAACAATTTAATTGACGATTGGTCTGCATTAATAGCATACTTATATCGCTCATTATTACCATAACCGACCGTTGTGACATCATATTTTGCTTCTATTTCCACCTCACCAACATATACAAGCTGACCTTTAATCTCAGGACCTAAGGTTGAACCATTTGACTCTTCAGACAAATTAGCCGTATAGGCTAACAGATCAGAACGATGTTTCATTTCTTTATATTTTTTAGTGTCCAACTTATCCGCAAACACTAAAACACCAATATCAACCTCATCTTTCCAGTTGAAATCTTCAAGCTTTTCGTGATGTCCTACTGACTTTCTTTTACCGCTAAATGGCGTACCATTTAAAGCATACGCATACTTCGCAGACATAAAGAATGGACCTTGGTTGCTTACCCGTAACAAAGGTGCACCAATCGTATTACCATTAAATAACTTAGGGTACTGGTAAACACGTTCTTTGGACTTAAGAAATTCTTTATCAAACAGTAAATGCTCAAAGTGTTCGTCCTTAACATGGACGCCCTCAGGATCCCAGATAGGATTATTTCGCGAACTATCCACTGAAAGCATAAATTGACTATTCAAGGTTATTTCAGGCGCATCTTTTTTGAAACGCTCATACATTTCAATAACTACGCCAACCGTTGAACCAACACCTGGTGAGTATTTAAAGATATCAATTAACGGTAAACTACCATCCTTCATCAATTTATAGTAGTCGGCATCTTGACCATCAATACTGACAGGCCTTACTAACCGTGTACTGCGTGTATCACGACCGACTTTAACCTCATATTGATAGTGCATGGTGATACACTGCTCATTGGTTTTCCATTCTGCCCAGTCAGCAAGATAAACTGTTGAGCTGCTCATGGGTTTGGTGCCTTTAATGATTTTATGTTCACCAAACTTAAAACGGGGATAAAAAATAGCCCCATAGTGATCTTTAAACACCTGCTCCTCTGCTAGCAGTTCACCCTCGTCAAACTTCTGAGTAATATCTGTATAGGCAGGGCCTTCATTATCAGGCCAACCAGCGTTCACACGAATAGGTTTGACACAAATCGGTAATGGCCGCTCAATGGTGCGATTAGCATTTTTATCGACATCGTCGTAATAATCAGTATTGATGGTTTTATATTCTTCATCTCTACGTAGTACGATAATAATACGTATTTCATCTAATGGGGAAATAGGCTTATTGTCAGTCCGTTGCAGGTATTTATCCAAGCGCTCCCATTCCGTTTTCTCTTGGGTACAAGGCTTAATATAAATGGCCGTATATTTATAAATACCATGGTCTAAACCCGCATAGGATAAATCCATGGTTGATATTAGAGCTTCTGCACTGCTACTGCCCATATTATGAATAGGAAAACACCGCTGAAAGTTAACGGGAATCATATTCTTATCAATATTTGCCGGTCCTACAGGTAAAAACATACCATTAACGCTGATAGAATGTGACTCATGACTATTCTTTAGCTTTTGCTTGCTGAAGTGTTCAAATTGTGTCATTAACAGAGAGGGGTTACTTTTTAACGTAACATTATCTTCCCAAATATCTTCCATCCCTAAATAATCCATCCAAAACTGATCCAATGGATAATTTTGGTAAGTATCATTAGGGTATGGCCACTCTTTATTTAATACAAATAACTCAATAAATTTATCAATTTGATACTTTTTCAGTCCACTTTGATAACGATTCCAATCCAGTTCTCGGGTATTTTTTAAAAAGCTAAAGGTAAAGTCATATTCATGTGCCACACGGACC
Source organism: Zooshikella ganghwensis DSM 15267 (assembly GCF_000428585.1). Lineage (GTDB taxonomy): Bacteria > Pseudomonadota > Gammaproteobacteria > Pseudomonadales > Zooshikellaceae > Zooshikella > Zooshikella ganghwensis. The sequence continues at coordinate 6,431 of NZ_AUAF01000003.1, forward strand.
AGTAGTTTAACTAAACTATTTAATACCTCTGCACGGATTCGATATTGATTATTTAAATATTTTACATAATCGACTTCGCCCTTTTGTGGGCTATAGTTAGTAATAAACATCCGATTGTATTTCGATTTCTTTTCCAGATCACCTTCTAATTTATTGTAAGCAATGTATTCATTAATAAGATTATCATGCAAAAAGTCATCTAAGTGTTGAGCAAGCGAAACCATTGTTTTTGAGGTTTCACGAACAATTAAGATACAATTAGCGATTAACATTGTTTGCGGCACCATGGTTAAGACTCCACATGCCGAGTCAAATAACTTCCACAGAAAATCACTGACCGCTTGCTCATAAGCACAATAAGCAGCCACCTGTTGTTGACGGGTTTGCTCCAGGTTATACATCGCTTCTCGTGATGGACGAAAAATCCGCTCACCACAAGGCACACTAATAATTAACTCAACACGCCGACTTGTTATCAAGTTAACCGTCTTATCCTCATTACGCACAGGACGTGTTTCACCATGCCAGGTAATGGCCATGCTATCGGTTGCTATCCCCTTTTGCTCTAATTGCTTCTTAATATGCAATACACGTCGGCGAGATAGGTCTTCATTGTATTGATCCGTTCCTTCTGGGCTGGCATGGCCCTCTAACCCAATCAGGGCATCAGGTCTGGTCAGGAGTTCCTTAATTTTATTAAAGGGTAAATCTGCCGTATAGTCTTCATCGTATTTAAAAATTATGGCCGCTCGCATAATATAGCGACCTTCTTTAAATCCGGATATCACTTTTGAGGTCGATGACGTAAGCTTACTGATTTCTTCTAATTGTTGTTGAGCCTGTTTAAAATCATCTGTAGCTGCTTCCCCTACTTTTTCTTCATACAGTGCTAGTGTTTCATCAAAAAAAGCTTTACTGTCTTTGGCTGCTTGACTTTTCTGATTAACCTCAAGAAAGCTATTGATAACACCTTTGGCATCCATTGCCAAGTTATAAGCCGCAAGTGCCCTTGTACCAAAGTGAATAAACCTGGGGTTAATCCCTATACGCGTACCGTTAAGCCATGTACTTTCGAAGTCTTTAATCCACTTTTCCGCTTCTGCTATAGCATTTTTACCTGGTGCAAACCATTCTGGCAGGTTATAAATTTGTTTAAGTTTTTCAAATTCAATATAACGCCTTTCCTGCAAACTGCGCACAACGTCCATTGCTCTAGCACTGCGTTCGGCACTGATGCTATTGTTAACAAAATTCATTGCTCCCGCTATTTGTTCTTGGCGCCGGATATATTTTTGCTGATTGGTTAATGCTTCTTGAAACTTTCCCCAAGACTTCCACAACTCCTGACCATCAAAACCAAGACGTGCGATAAGTACAGCATCTGTATGGCCTTGCTCAGTTAATACATTTTCTAAAAGCTGGCCTGCACTTTCTATGTAACTGGCATAACTGGTGCCCGGTTTCTTTTCATTTGGATCAGGGTTAGGGTTATTGGCATAGGCTGTTGCTTTGCTTTGATCCTGATGTATTGTCTTTATGAAACCTTGCATAATCGACGAATATTCATGGCGCACACTAATATCATGCATATAGCTAGATAAACCAGGGCGTACATCCTTTTTTAAGTTGCCACTGGACATTTCACGAGTTATTTTTATAGTATCGCGAAATACATCTGGGAATTGCTTAATAATAGCTTCTTCAAGGCTGATAGGGTCTGCATTGATAAGACAAATATCCGCGGTTGGTAGCCTAACATTGAATTTTATTTGTTCTTTGAGTTCATAGTAGTACTCACCATCTTCATTTTTAAAAAAAGTATAGTTAGTTTTTTCTATCTTATCTTTCAAACTTAAACTATAGGTTACTCGGATATTAAACAGGCCTTCGTTATTTATATTTTTCTTATTGATAGCAAAAGCAAATGGTAACGTGCCTCCTTCACTTATAATCGACACTCTGTTAGCTTGCTCATAGGGTGTATTATGCGGCCAAATATCAATGGTAGCGCCATCTAATAAATCATTCATTGAAAATGCAAATATTACTAAGGTAATACGGGGAATCACAATTCCTTCATAAATATAATCATGAGGTTTATTTGACTCCTCAGGTTTCTCAAGCATTTTCTGTTCAATTTTAGTATTAACCTTAACACTAATACTGCTATTCAGCTCTTTTTTACCTATAAGTTCTTCAATCTTCTCTAAAAACAAATCTGAGCCATAACCCGCATAGAGTTGAGCAATCACTTCCAGAGGGGGGAAATATAACTTTATTTCATTATCGTTAGGGAAATTACGAATGCGGCAGCCTAAAGTAAAGTCTCCATTTACTTGATCAATAAATCCTTCTTCATTTGTCGACAGTAAGGCTATTTTATCCTCTTTCCCCACTAAAGGGCTTTCTGCCAGCATTAACATATTAGGGATAGGCCTTACTGTACCAGATTTAATCTCACTAGTTTGCGGATCTAGCTCTGCTGAAAATAAATAGCGCTCTTTAATAAAACGGCATTCATTTAACTTTTTTTGGCTCATATATAATACTGCTTATATAGTTAATACTGTAGAGAGCAATCTAAAAAACATTATTTACACAAATTTATCGTCACATTCTATGATTATAAAAATAAGGTTTAGCTTGAGTACCTTGATGTTTTAATAAAGGTGCTTTGATATCATCATTAATTGCTTTATTATTTTGTATATCCCACTCTCTAGCAAAATCAGCTTTAATCCGTGTATAGCTTTGCAAACTAAAATCATGAACATAAGTCTGACGTCTCCCTTTACGTAATAAATCTTTCTCAGGGTGATCTATATGCTTAATAATAAAATCTCCTTGAATACCAAAACCGAACACCTTTCCATCTTTATATTTTATTAACTCATCATGATAAACTTCAGGATAACTTTGTTGATAAATTTTTTTACCTGTTTCCACATCACGGATAATAATTTCTTCATTTCGAGCAAACACAAACTTGGTATCGTTATCCATTAATATAAATGAATTACCGTGTTCTTCATATTTGGTTACAATAGAAAGTTTCTGGGTAGGCACATGAAACTTTTTCATATTTCCAGCTTCATTAAAATAAAGTGTATTACTGTCTTGCGTCCATTCAAATGCTGGTACTACAGGGCCTTCACTTACGGAAATCATTATTTTTGTCTTAATATCGTAGATTTTTTTAACAACCTTATCCTTTAAAAATGCTAAAGCAACATAACGGCCATTAGGTGAGGGTTTAGTATCAAAAATACCTCCCTCAATCAATTCTTTAGGGACACGTAGCTTAGGATCTGTAAAGTCTGCTTTGACACTCCAAATTTCTTTACTCGTTTTTTTATAAACATCTTCTACTCTTGCTTCTGTTGGTGGGTTAGTCCAAATAAACTGTATTCTGGGCTGATCATAACTCTCAGGGTCTTGCCATACTTCTTCTTCAATCGTCATCCCTTTCTCTTCCAGCAAACTGTCAATGATCATCTCATCTGTTTGCTCTTCTTTCTGATCAGCTGAAGACTGGGCTGCTATCGATGAAGTGTTGTTATCTTCATTACAGCCACTAATCACTAAACATCCCAAAAGCATTAGTGGAAGTATGTATTTTTTATTAGTAGTACTTGCTAATTTCATAATCCAAAACCCAACTGTGTTGTTTATGCTACAGCCTATTCTTTTCAAAAATATACCCCTTCTTTTGGGTATATATAGTTTAGCTTTGATAATTCAGCGTCCGTAATGTCTCATAAGACATATTCCTAAAGATGTAAAACGGCTTTTTACCCTTTTCTTGCGGGTCTTGTATTAAGTTAAATTCGCCACTTTCTGGTACATCATAAAAAACCAGCTCCAGCCACGATGTTGATGTGCCATCCACAAACTCACAGGTCTCAACGGTAGGTTTAGACGCATGTTGCCAACTATTATCCGTTGTTTTTAATGTAAAAAGATCATTGCGTGATTTAGGTGCATGGGAATCCATCTCAAAGTGAAGAATAATTCTTTTATCGATGGCTTTTAGATACACGACAGGAATTTTAGTAGCGCGTTGTCGATCAATTAATTTAGGATGTTTTGACAAGCGTGGTATTTCTTGCTCGTTTAAGCTTTGCTCGTCTTCAGTTTTCACTTGATGAGTTAATGCACTTACAATAGGACCAATATTGCCTTGTTGATGATCAAAATGTTTACCACTTTCATAGCTCATAATTTGATCAATTGAGGTGCCTTCCTTTTGCAGTTTAGCCGTATTACTTTCCAGCTCACTGATTTTATCCCAGCTCCACTGCACATAACTGTATAACAAGTGAACCGCATTGGCTCCTTGCTGTACTTCGCCATTGAGCTTAAAAGGTACCCAAATGCTGTGTAACTGCATACCCAATGCTGGTCTTAAATCGCCATTCACCTTGATAAGACGGCCATGACGTTGATTACGAAAATACTCCACACGCACATCACGGAAAAACATACCATTGACGACTTTTAGTTCACGCCAAAGTTTCCCTCGCCAAAACACATAGACCCAGCCCCCGTCCGGAAGCAACGCAGACTGGTCACGCCGCATCGCCTCGGTGATGTAACCCAATGGTTTTAACGGCACGATAATATTTTCCCAGCTGGCTTTATCGGTCGTTTCCTCCACAGGAGAAGCCGACTCTACTAACCTTAAACGCAAAGCTGGCTCCCCTTTCATGGGTATATAGATAAAAAGCCCCCTTGGTTCACTGGGTATACCTTTCAGCGTAACCAGGCTACGATGTTTGCTAGCCTCAGCATTATGAGGCTGAGGGCCTTGTAAGGCATCACGTCCTTCGCTGTCTTTTGATAAATTGATACGTTGACTATCCCCTGGCCCAACACCTGCTACTTCCACCACAATTTTATTGTCGAGGCGCTCACCTTCTGGTTCGGGTACAGGTGGTGGTTTAGGCAATATAATTTCGGGTTGCTTATAGCGGGGTCTGACCATCGCCGGCATTTCCGTAGGGCAATCCAGCGTAACCTCCAGTTTTTTTTCCATAACCAGCTTAACGAAGGTGTCTTCCAAGGCTTCCAGGGAGTCACAGTGACGCAATAAAGGCAATTTTAAGAGACTTTCTTTGGCATACCATGACTTATTCAACACCATTTGAATATAGTCACGGCACTCTTTTTCGTTATAGAAATAGCGGTAGTTAAAAGCATTTCGCTTAGGAAATCCCTTTTGAATGACTTCATGTGGCTTGCCATCAATATAATACTGGGCAAATAGCATCTCAAATACCTAGACCAATAACCAGAAGAGGCTATTTTACGAATCAGTGTATAGCCATGCATAAGGCCAAGTCTCATATTTTAGCGAGCCATATACTTATTTTGTTGCATTATGTAACTGTTTTTTAGCTTGTGTTAGTTTTTTATAAGCCAGATGTGGGAAGTTATTGGTTGGAGTTAGCAAAATGCGGGATGGCAATGCTTGAATTAGTTTGTGAAACAGGTGCCGGGAGCACCGTAAGCAGTAGTGACCAGGGATGGTCTTCTACTGCGGGAAGAACAAATTAATTCATGCAGTGCAACACATAAGCGTCGGTCTAATACTACGCTTGTATTATTTCTACGTAGTTTTCCTCAGGATCTTGAATAAAAAAATACTGAATACCTGTTCGTCCTTGCTGTATTTCCGAAGGTATCAACCCATGCTCATTAATAAACCATTCCCTAGCGGCCAATAAATCACTTACTTTTAAAGCTATATGCTGCCACCCAGGTTGTTTAAGATGTTGAGCTAATGGTTTCGGCTCCAATATGGGAGATGCATTTTCTGTAAAGACAAAAAGCTCTAAACAAAAAGATCCTAACAGCATATGTATTATTGAACAATGAGCATCCGAATAACGCCGTTGCAGATTAAACCCCAATTTCTCATAAAACTGCTGTTGTTTTTCTAAGTTTCGGCAAGTCAATGCCACATGATGCAATGAGAAATCCGGTTGATTCATATTAAGTCCATGTTATTTATTTTTCATTTAATTAATTACAAAAAAAGAAATACGAAAACCTTTAAGTAATGTTTTTTTACTTTTACTCATCTAATTGTAATGTCTTCATCACCAGTGTCTGTACTGATGTTGGCATATTTTTTCCGCGAATCACTAGCATTTTATTTTCAACATCTTCATTAGCAATAAATAACCAACGTGATGTATCCCCTTCTGCAACAAAAACCAGCCAATCATCCCAAGCCATTCGTGATAATGTTACGGATTCCGTAAATAATCCTTTTAGGCTATAACCTTTCCTTAGCTGACGTTTTGTATAAGGAAGAATGCCCGGTAAACGACTGGCAGGCGTTGTAAAAACCAACTCCAGCAAATCACGCGCTTGATAAAGATCAAAAATATAGTAGGCCACATAATAATCAGTGTATTTAATCACCGCCATACTATCACTTGCGGAGCGCATACCTTGTGGCCTTGCAGGTAACTGAAAAGCAAATTCTGCGGTACCAAAATTTACTGTTTTATCATTTAGCTGGGCGTCATCAACCTCTGTCACATCATTCGACAATGGTTCTGACATAGGCAACTTATTTTCACTGGGCTTATTTTTACTTTGTTTGTTTTCTCTATGCTGTTGCACAGCTTGTGATGCAACCAATTCACAATACTGTACTTCACACACATCATGAAAATCTCTAGGCTCACCCGCCATCCAAAAACAACCTGATAATGTACTCGTCCCCATAACGAGAAATAAAGGGAGCATTACTCGAAACATAGTGATATCCCGGAAAAAACAACAACTGATTTATCTGGGCTATACAATAATGTGCCTGCTTCCCGCTCACAAGCGATTCAAACGCACATCGTGATCAAGATAGCGGTGTTTTACATTTACAATGGTGATACAACACCTGAAGGAAAAGTATGATGCATGATTTCATCATGAAGCCAACGTATAAAGGCTTGGTAACGAGGTCTTGCACCATGCTCACGGGGATAAATCAACGTATAGTCTAAACCAGCAGGAACATGTTGCTGTATAGGTGTTACTAATGCCCCAGAGGCTAAATAATCAGCAACGAGGTGAAGTCTTCCCATGGCAATCCCCATGTGCTGTAACGTTGCTTGCAGCGTCATATGATAATGGTTAAAAAAATATTCTGTGCAGCTTTTGCTTGATAGTATACCTACCCCCTGCTGCCACTGTTGCCATTCTGCCCGAGGATCTGCATGGTCCAGACACTCAGAACAATGCAGCAATAGACATTGGGATATTCTCTCCGGGTTATCATAAAGCTGGTGTCGTTCTGCATACTCAGGCGTACAAACAGGCACGAGCTGCTCACTAAGCAAAGTATCCACCACCACTCCACGATAATCACTTCGCCCATAGTATATTCCCAAATCCACAGGCTCATAGCGAAAATCTAAGGCACTTGCTTTAATTCTCAGCCTTAAACTCAGCGCCGGATATGCCTGTTGAAATCGAGCCAGTTTAGGCATGACCCATAACTGAGCAAATGTTGGTGAAATGCCAATATAAAGCAGTCCACGTAAGTCATTACGACGAATATCTTCTATCTCTTCTTCAATCCGCAGTAATGAGTCTGTCAGCGTCACCAGTAACTGTTCACCCTCTTTGGTAAGTTTCAGCTTTCTGGTTAAACGGATAAATAACTTGAACCCTAACTCTTCTTCAAGCCGTTTAATTCGGTGACTCACTGCAGCTTGTGTCATGTGTAATGCTTCACCGGCTTTGGTGAAACTCATAAACTGAGCCGCCATTTTAAATGTATGCAATAAATCTAATAATGCTGGATTATGCATACCCACCATCCCATCACTTCTAAATACTTCATTTCACACGATTCCAGTGGAATATTCATTCAATATATTTATGCTTTCTTGATCATAGATTAGTTCTATTTATCTATAAAGTTTGACTTTTCATTTGTCAACAACACGATTTCTAATTTCAATAGAAGACGCATAGCAATGCTTGAGGATACTTGCAGTCTACCTTTAATGGGATGTTATAGATCAGCATCCGATAAGTTATAAGCAAAGGTTCAGTATCCTAAAAAGCAAAACGAGCCAAGCCTAATCCTTTTAGGAACGTAAATCGATGTGTGAATTAGAGAAAATGCTCGCAGGAGAGGTTTTTGATGGAAATGATCAAAGCATTGCAGTACTTCGTAATCAAGGCCAATTTTATCTAACACAGCTTAACCAAACACCCAATAGTGACACAGAACAACGGACTAAAATATGCCAACAGCTCTTTGCTGCTTTTGATGAAACAAGCTTAATTAGGTCACCTTTTGTCTGCGAGTTTGGCAGTAATATCATTATTGGTCAAAATACACTCATTAATTTTCAAGTAACCATTCTCGATGTCTCATCAGTCATAATTGGCAATAATGTGCTCATTGCACCTAATGTACAGCTGTATACTGCAAGTCACCCTCTCAATACCAAGCAGCGACGCAAATGGGAAGTCTATGGCAAGCCCATTGTCATTGAAGATGATGTCTGGTTAGGTGGTGGTGTCATTGTGTGCCCAGGCATGAAAATTGGTCAAGGCTCAGTGATTGGTGCAGGCGCCGTAGTCACACAGTCAATTCCTGAAGGCGTTTTAGCTGCAGGCAACCCATGCCGCATTATTCGCTCGCTGACTAAGGAAGAGATGAATACTTCAGCGCCAAATGACGTGACTGCCATGACAGGCTAAGCCTAAAAGCCATATCTCTCGATAGTTAATTACAGCTCAAAGCTTCTCAAACTCCCTCCCTATAGCCAGTCGAGCGCATCATAGCGAATATGACTGGTTTGTTATATTTTTATTTCAGGGTTGAAATTTAGATTTCAAAACAATAGTATAAAAAGAGAATCTTATGACTAACTAAATTATTTTAAGTGAACAAGACCTTAAATGATAAAAAAACAGAGAGGAAACCAGTCTCCCATTATTGTATAAATAAATTATTAGCAATATAGCACTCAATGCGACTATACAGTTTTAGCCCTTATTAATAAGCATGCTGTACTTTTTGGCATGTATTTAAAGCCTATACTATCGTGTAACAGTGGGCCTTACGTTTCACATTTTGTCTTAAACTGCATACTATTACTTTTTTACTAAAAAGGGTTCTCTATTAACTAAAGCACTCTTTAAAAGTATTTTTTGAACGTAAGGAAAAACTGTACTAAAGGATAAACTGTGCAAAATGGGCAATATATAAATAACATATAATGACTAAACCTATATATTTGCGGCAACAGCCTCAAACTATTTCTACATACTGACTTAGCTATCAGAATAGTGCTGATACAGCTATCACTGGAAAAGTATATTTATAGAGGTGACCTTTAACTACCTAAACTATTTTTAATAATGCCAGGTTTAAGTATAATTTTAGGTTTATGTTTAAGGTTAAAGTTAAAGAGCAACAAGCTTAATTTTGAAAAAGCAGATAGTACTCAGAGATTAGAAATAACAAAAAGCTTTGCATTTTTAGTTACAAAATATACCCATAATGAATCATTTTTAGGTGTCAAAATAAAGTGGTATATGCTCACAGCAAAGGCATTTTCGTGGAGATAGTCTTTATACTTTTTCTTTATATCTTTGCAGGTCAGACCGCTAGGTCATTCCGACAATAGCGACCACGGCACTATTAAAAGCATTTGCTGAGCCGTCAAAGAATGATGGTCTCATTATAGAAACATGCATAATAGATAAATGCATACTGAGCAGCGTATCGTATACCATTTGTACAAACAGGCCACCATTATACGGCTTTTTTTATTATCACTTTGCTGTCATATATCAATAAATACAACAATGACAACTAACCGTAAAACATATTTGTGTAAATTTTAAAGGTTAAACATTTATGAGCTTGCCTTTATATCGTTCATTTATTAATGGCGAATATATATCCAATACGACAGGAGAAACCTTTCCTGTGGTAAACCCTGCAACAGGTGATGTCATTTATGAAGTTGAACAAGCGGATAATTCTCTGATCACTGCTGCAGTTCAGTCAGCAGAAGCAGGCTTTATCAAGTGGTCTTCCCTCTCGGGAATGGAACGCAGTCGAGTACTGATAAAAGCAGCTCAGCTTTTACGGCAACGCAATGATGAGCTGGCTAAAATAGAAGTTATTGATACAGGCAAACCCTGGCAAGAAGCCAGCACAGTTGATATTCAAACAGGTGCCGATAGTATCGAATACTATGCTGGACTTGCATCCTCTGCATTAACAGGTCAACAACAATCCATAGGAAACGATTTTTACTACACTCGACGTGAACCTTTAGGCATCTGTGCAGGCATTGGAGCCTGGAACTATCCATTACAGATCGCCTGTTGGAAAGCAGGACCTGCATTGGCCTGTGGTAATAGCATGATTTTTAAACCTTCAGAAGAAACACCACTAGGCGCATTAAAACTTGCCGAAATATTTATCGAAGCAGGTTTACCGCCGGGTGTTTTTAATGTAGTGCAAGGTGATTACCGTGTAGGACAGCAACTCACCCATCACCCCGCTATTGCGAAAATATCTTTTACTGGTGAGGTGAATACGGGCAAAACCGTCATGGCGGATGCCGCCTCATCATTAAAGTCAGTCACTATGGAACTTGGTGGAAAATCACCACTTATTATATTTCCTGATGCCGACTTAGATAATGCAGTAAGCGGCGCTATGGTTGGTAATTTTTATACACAAGGTGAAGTCTGTACTAATGGTACACGCGTCTTTGTCCATGAAAACATTGTTGATGCCTTTATTGAAAAATTACTCACTCGCATCAACAACAATATTGAAATAGGTGACCCTCTCAATCCCAAGACAAATATGGGCGCGCTTATTTCTGCAAATCATATGGATAAAGTACTAGGCTACATAGAACACGCTAAACAACAAGGTGCTAAATGTATTATAGGTGGCCAGCGCCTACACCCTACAGGTAATGAACAGGGCTTTTTTATCTCACCTACGGTCTTTACTGAGTGCACAGATGACATGAGTATTGTGCAAGATGAAATTTTCGGACCCGTGATGAGTATTCTTACCTTTAAAGATGAAAAAGAAGTGGTTCAGCGAGCTAACCAAACACATTACGGACTTGCTGCAGGTGTCTTTACTCAAAATATTCAACGTGCACATCGTATTATTCAACAATTACAAGCAGGTATTTGCTGGATTAATCAATACGGAGCATCACCGGTCGAAATGCCTGTGGGTGGTTATAAACAATCTGGTATTGGCCGTGAAAATGGCACGGCTACCCTTGAACACTATACCCAGTTAAAAGCCGTTTATGTTGGTATGACGCCAATGGAATCGCCTTTTTAGTTCAATGACACAAAACATACCGAAAATGACTGGTGTACAAGGTGTAAAGGATAAAAATTACTATGCATTTTGATCAAGACGTAGATTATATCATTGTAGGTACAGGTTCAGCGGGCTGTGTGCTCGCCAACCGATTATCTGAAGACGAAAACTGTCGTGTTCTAATATTAGAAGCGGGCCGTAAAGATGATACCTGGAAAATCCACATGCCTGCAGCTCTCACCTATAACCTCAATGATGATAAATACAACTGGTATTATCATACTGAACCGCAAGCCTTTATGAATAACCGCAAATTATACTGGCCTCGCGGTAAAGTTTGGGGAGGCGGTTCAGCTTTAAATGCCATGGTTTATATTCGTGGACATGCTTTTGACTACGATCGCTGGGAACAAGAAGGTGCCTCTGGCTGGTCTTACTTTGATGTTCTCCCTTATTTTCGTAAGGCAGAAAGCCGAGAAAAAGGTGGTGATGATTATCGTGGTAACGATGGACCACTCAATGTTCACACGGGTAATGAGCCAAACCCACTGTTTAATGCCTTTATTCAAGCAGGACAACAAGCCGGTTACCCTTTTACTGAAGATATGAATGGTTATCAGCAGGAAGGGGTTGGTCTTATGGACATGACCATAAAAGAAGGTAAGCGTTGGAGTACAGCTCAAGCTTATCTCCGCCCGGCACTGGAGCGCCCTAATTTATTAACCGAAACAGGTGCGATGACCACGCGGATTTTATTTTCAGGTAAAAAGGCGATTGGTGTAGAGTACCTACAAAAAGGTAAAACAATCAAAGTAAAAGCCAATTGCGAAGTGATTCTAAGTGCTGGGGCTATTAATTCACCACAACTACTGATGCTCTCTGGCATTGGTCCAGCAACTACACTCCATCAGTTGGGTATTGAGGTTGTTGAAGACCGCCAAGGTGTCGGTCAAAACTTACAAGACCACCTTGAACTTTACATACAACATGCCTGTAAACAGCCTGTTACCCTTTACAAATACACCTCACAACCAGGTAAAACCGTTGCTGGTGTAAAATGGTTTGCTAACCATGATTGGGGGCCCTGCCGAACAGCGCATTTAGAAGTCGGTGGTTTTATTCGTACCGAAGCGGGTGTACGCCACCCAGATTTACAGTTCCACTTTTTACCTTCACAGGTCATTGACCACGGTCGGCAAGATCCAGAGTGTCATGCGTTTCAAGTCCATGTAGGGCCTATGCGGGCAACAAGTAAAGGCTATCTTACCTTAAAGTCAGCAGATCCCTTTGATCACCCTATCCTTCAGCCCAATTATCTCAGCACCGAACGTGACCGGTGGGAAATGCGTCAAGCGGTTAAATTAACCCGCGAAATTTTCCAGCAAACGGCTTTTGATGAGTTTCGTGGTGCAGAGCTTCGTCCTGGTCCTGAGACTCAAACCGACGAAGAAATAGATGCATTTGTACGGCAGTATGCGGATAGTGCTTATCACCCTTCCTGCACTTGTAAAATGGGTAACGAAAATGATCCGCTTGCTGTAGTTGATTCAGAAGCGCGGGTACACGGTATTGAAGGTCTACGAGTGGTCGATGCCTCAATTATGCCAAGTATTGTCAGTGGTAACCTTAATGCACCAACCATCATGCTCGCTGAAAAGTGTGCAGATCATATAAAAGGTGGTCCCCTGCTTCCAACAACACCTGTACCTGTTTGGGAGCATCCACACTATAAAACAAAACAACGTTAATTAAATCAGCATGACGATGCTGCCCCTCAAATTTCACGCTAACCGTTTCTTCCTGATGGGGGACAGATAAACAGTGTGATCTTAAAACAGGTTTGAGGGGAAATTATAAAAGAGGATCTTATGAATTTATTACGCTCACTACTTATCACTGGCTTGACGTGTTTTTCATCCCTTAGCATTGCGGCTAATCAGTGCCAGACTATTCGTTTTGCTGATGTCGGCTGGACTGACATTACCGCCACCACTGCCATTACCTCCGTCATTTTGGAAGGGCTGGGTTATCAAACTGAAACCAAACTACTGTCGGTACCTGTTACTTATAAGTCACTTGCCAGTGGTGATATTGATGTTTTCTTAGGTAACTGGATGCCAACCATGGAAAATGATATCGCCCCTTACCGAAAAAAAGGCACCATAGACATTTTAGGCAAAAATCTAACAGGGGCAAAATATACATTAGCTGTCCCCCGCTATGTATATAAAGAAGGCGTTAAGTCATTTGCTGATATTGCTAAATATGCCAATAAATTCCAACAACGTATTTATGGTATTGAGCCAGGAAACGATGGTAATCGCATAATTCAAGATATGATTGACCAAAATGCCTTTAAACTAAGCGAGTTTAAAGTAGTTGAATCCTCAGAAGCAGGTATGCTTTCACAAGTTAAACGTGCCGTAAAAAGAAAAAAATGGATTGTTTTTTTAGGCTGGGAGCCACACCCAATGAATACACAATTTGATTTAGTTTATTTACCTGGCGGTGATCAGTTCTTCGGACCAAATTTAGGCGGCGCTGAAGTCTACACGAATGTCAGAAAGAACTTCGCTCAAGAGTGTACTAACGCTGGACAGCTGCTCAATAACATACAGTTTACCCTGACAATGGAAAATGCGGTCATGGATAGCATTTTAAACCAGGGATTATCCCCCAAAGAAGCATCAAAGCAATGGCTTCGAAACAATCCAAAAGTGCTTACCCAGTGGCTGGAAAACATTAAAACAGTTGATGGAAAACCTGGCCACAATGCCGTTACCCAGTCGCTGAAGAAAAGTTAAAAAAAAACGTTTTAATGGGAATTTCTATATCACTTTTAGTATATTAAACGTATGAGCATTATTACTGACTATAAAATTCCACTAGGTCAATACATGGAAGATTTTATTGACCTATTGGTTGAACATGCTAGTTGGCTTTTTGATTACACGGCAATCACCCTTGAGTGGTTGATTGAGTCCTTAACCCAGTTATTACTTTGGTTTCCTCCCCTCATATTCATTAGTTTAATCGCTGGGCTGGCTTACCTCATTCACAGAAAAGTAGGTATTGTCATCTATGCGGTGCTTTCATTGTTACTTATTCTCAACCTCGGGTATTGGGAAGCCACCATGACCACACTGGCATTGGTGCTGTACGCAACCTTTTTCTGTGTACTCATTGGTACACCCGTGGGAATATATGCAGCACACCACCCCTGGTTATACCAATTATTACGCCCACTACTTGATCTGATGCAAACTATTCCTACGTTTGTCTATTTAATTCCAACACTCACACTCTTTGGTTTAGGCGTGGTGCCAGGATTAATTTCCACAATTATTTTCGCAATAGCCGCACCAATCCGCCTTACTTATTTAGGGATTAGTGAAGTACCCAAAGAATTGATAGAAGCAGGAAAGTCATTCGGCTGCACCCCACGACAGTTACTGTATAAAGTTGAACTTCCTGCCGCAATGTCAAGTATTGCTGCAGGTATTACCCAATGCATTATGCTGTCACTTTCAATGGTGGTTATTGCCGCACTGGTCGGAGCAGATGGTTTAGGCAAGCCTGTCATTCGAGCACTGAACACGGTTGATATCGCCAAAGGCTTTGAAGCTGGCCTCGCCATCGTGCTTATTGCTATCCTGCTAGACCGTCTTTTCAAACAAGAATCGGTCACACAAACATCATGAAGGCATCACCTCAAAGAAGGTAATAGCCATCATTGCGAATAGATAAATAGAACCTGAGTATATGATTACGTTAAAAAATATCGATGTCATTTTTGGTGATCGACCAGAGCAAGTATTTCCCCTAATTGATCAAGGGTATAACAGAGAACAAATCCAACAAACCACAGGCCTGATTACAGGTGTTCAACAAGCCAACCTGACGATTAAAAAAGGGGAAATATGTGTTCTAATGGGGCTATCAGGATCAGGTAAATCTACCCTGCTCCGCTGCCTTAATGGTCTCAATACCATTTCCCGTGGCGAAATTTTAATTGACTACCAGCAACAATCCATAAACTTTAGTGAAGCCTCTGAAGCCCTCAAACGCGAAATTCGTATGCATCATATTGCAATGGTCTTTCAAAGCTTTGCGCTAATGCCATGGCTTACTGTCGCTGAAAATGTCGCCTTTGGTTTAGACTTACAAAAAATAAGTAAAAAAGAAAAAATTAAACGCATTTCACAACAACTGTCGTTAGTTGGTTTGACTGAGTGGAAAAATGCTTTTCCTCATGAATTATCGGGAGGTATGCGACAACGGGTTGGGTTAGCACGTGCCTTAGCGTCAGAATCACCCGTTCTATTAATGGATGAGCCTTTTTCGGCTCTGGACCCATTAATTCGTCATCAATTACAAGAGGAATTATTATCCCTTCAGGAAGAATTACAAAAAACCATTGTTTTTGTAAGTCATGACCTGGATGAAGCGTTAAAGCTAGGAACACAAATTGCCATTATGAAAGATGGCTGTATTGTACAGCATGGCTCACCAGAAGAAATTATACTTCATCCTGCGAATGATTATGTCCGTAGCTTTGTCTCAAATACGAATCCTTTAGGTGTATTAAAAGCTAATACACTAATGAAACAATATGAGGTATCTGAGAAAGAAGCTGTCCCCATCAATAATGGTCATTACAGCCAATTAATCGTGAATGGTGACAAGCTCCAACAGGCTTATATTACCCAAGAAGGAAAAAAGCTGGATTTACAACACTGGCAACCAGGCCACTCAATACAGCAACTGAAAAGCTTACCAACAACCATCCCTTTGGATACGCCAATGCAAGACATTATTGCCATAAAAAATGCAACCCGACAAAATATTTTTGTCGTAGGTGCAGATAAAATTATTGGCTACATCACGGAAAGCGAGCTTTATCACGGCTTTTTAGGTAAACATTTAGCTCCCGCCTAGAGAGCGCCTTTGCATTTAGCTGACTGCTAACTGAAGTACACTAATCACTAAAAAGGACTTATCAAAAGGTGTACTTCAGCTCAGTACTGATATCAGCATAAGCAAAATACATCGAAAGACAGATAATTCTTCGCCGTAGATAACACAATTATTACAACTGAACCTTTTACAACATCTAAACTTATGACATCTGGATCGCAGAAAGTGCAGCTAGCGCGCCAGTAAAAAGGACAGGGGCAACCATCCAGTAGGTTATATCTCTGACAAACTGTACAGTTTTATTTAGCAGGTTAAAAATAACATTAGCATTCGTTTTGTTCATAGTATCACTCCTTAGTCAATTATAACCCTTATCGTCTTTACCCTGACTATGGCTGTTAGATATAGAGTTATAATATTTATGATTGAATACCTCTTATAAAGACCTCCTTACAAGTGTAGGTATAACTTAGGATTTTAGCATATTTTTTTAATATTGATACTAGTAGATTTGCTTATTTGTTAAAAGTTCCCGAAAAAAGTTTACTCTGTGTACCTCTTTCAAAAGAAAAAAATTATACCTAAAACGAAGTACTCCCAGCAGCCGTTTCACAAACCCATTCAAGCATTGCCAGTTTACTTTTTGCGATCGTCCAATCACGCTTAAATAATCACAAATGATATTTCGGTTTATGAGCTGTAAAACAAAGGATGGGTAACGTACACTAAAAACCACTCCTAGTGGCTATATACCCAATACCAATGGTTTTTAGGTGCAGCCATCGAGTAACGAAACCCCATGAGCCTATATTAATAGGTGCTTGGGGTGAGGAGAAAAGATAACAAAACCTAGAAATTTTTCGTGAAGGGTATACTTCTCGAGTATTGACATTACCTATATCGCCAGCTAAAACCTTGGAGCAAGTACTTTGCTGTTACCGAGTCGAGTTTTATTAAGTGTTAACGAGTCATTACTGCATGCTTGAAATTATTTCAGAACACCCTGATTTTTACGTTATTTATAAACCTGTCAACATCAGTGTTCATCAAACTGCTGAGCAGCCGGGTATTATTCCTCTGGTGCAGCAACATGTTGGCTGTCAGGCACCGCTCTGGCTGGTTCATCGACTTGATCAAGTCACCTCTGGCCTATTAGTGTTAGCACGAAATCAGCCATCAGCCCAAATATTTGGTCGTCTGTTTAGTGATCAACAAATAACCAAATATTATTTAGCTATTACCACTGGCCGCCCAAAAAAGAAACAAGGAAAAGTTATCGGGGATATGACAAAAACCCGTAATGGAAACTGGAAATTACTTCATACCAGACACAATCCTGCCATTACCGAATTTGTGAGTACGGGTTTTTTACCAGGAAAACGTTTATGCCTTATACATCCTCTCACGGGAAAAACGCATCAAATACGAGTTGCGCTAAAAAGCCTTGGTGCACCTATTTTAGGTGATCCTCGTTACTCTCCCAAAAACCATGAATCCGCTGATCGCTGTTATCTTCATGCTTACGCTTTACAATTTAACTGGCAAGAAAAACGCTTAAGTTATAGCTGCCCACCGAAAGAAGGTCACTGGTTTTTAGCACAAACCTGCCAAGACAAGTTAGCCTGCTATGACGCTCCCTGGAACCTTTTTTAGGACTATTTTGTTTTATCAAGTGATAAATACGACAGAGGAATTAATAGCCAATCTAAAGGTATATTTTCTTGTTCAATGGTTACCACATGCAGTAAACCATTATATTGAAAAATTAATTTAAACTGACTTGGCATAGCGTCTTTATGTTGAAGCCACTGCAATAAATTCGCAGAGCCTGGTATTTTTAATTGTTTGCTAGCAATCCACAGTGCGTCTTGATGGCTGCGTGTTACCTGAACAGGCGCTAATTGCTGCCACAACATAGAAAATGATTGATCCTTCTGTTGCCAATACCAACGGAGTGCTGATTGATTCGGCATTTGCTCTACGGTAAAAAATGAGGGGGAATCAGGCCACTGCTGTCGTGTTTGCTGATAGGAAGTAATACGCTGGTTTAAAGCATCCAGCTTAGCCTTTGCTAGGGTTAACATGTCCTCATCCATAGGTTTTTCTAAGGATGTTTTGTAATGCTCACTGCTCCTATCCGGTTTAACCTTTTTACCCTCAACATTCGTGTCGACTTGTTGTGTATTGGTCACTTCTTTTTCTTGTCCTTTGGCAACTATTTGCAAATCCAATTGACACACAGTCCACGCACTGATGATTGCTTCTGCGGGTAGTGATTGATCTGCATCTAAGGCCGCGTGACTAAAAAACTCGCAGGCTGTTGATAATAATCCACCAGGTAACTGAGGTAATGCTTTATCAATAATCTGCCACCATGGCATTTTACCCTGTTCTGGGTCCTGCCATGCTAATCGAGCCAGATAGTAAGCAGCGGCCCCTTGTCCTTGCTCCCACTGTTGATGCCAAAAATGCCATAACTTTTCAAAATATGGATCAGAATTGTTTTGTGTTGATTGCTGTTGACGCCAGCGACGATAAGCCTGCTCAATCACGGGAAATAGTGAAGGTATCACTAAATCAGGGTCTGACTGCATCACAAGTATCATATTGTCCAATACTTGCTGAACATCAATCCGCAAAAACCGACCAGGTGAAAACAGATTATGCTGCCGAGCAAACAGTAATGCCAAAGCACGCTGTGCATAGGGATTACTTTGTTCATTAGCGAGCTGTTGAATCCTATCCAGAGGTTCAAAAGGACCCGGTTCTAACACGATAGATAGCAACTGGGCCATGACTTGCGCATAAGGCTCTTGCTGTTGGGCTGCTTTGGTATACCAAAGCAATGCCTGTTGCAAAACATACTCGTTACTGGCACTTTGCTCCAGCCAATCTCCCAGCTGCCGCTGGGCTGCAATATCATTATCACTGGCTTGCCGTTGAGTGGTGGTTAACTCTGATAAATACTGCTGCCATAAATTCACCAGCTTTTTCATTGCTGGATCCTGATACTGCTGATAATGAGCAATAAGCAGTCGAACGGCTTCTGTATTACCTGCTGCTGCCAATTGCACAGCTTGTGCACGCGGTGCTGGTTGATTGGGTATCTGTTGTTGATGCTGCCACTGTTGTAATGAACTAAGTAACCCTTGCCATTTATCCTTGTTATCAGAAGGAGGCCAATTGCCAGTACTGGCTTTGACTAGCCAGTGGGCAGCAAGGTCAACATCCTGTTCTACGCCAAGCCCTAACTGATAAAACTGTGCCAATAAAAATGCTCTATAGGGTGGTACAACCGCTTGTTTATCCTCAATCAACAAATCAGCGACAACCTCCTTAACCAGATCTGGTTCTTGAGTCAACAACGCCTGCAATTGTGCAACCCCCTGCTGTTGCACTCGATAATCCTGGCTGCGTAACCAGTACTGTAATGCAGGTATTTGCCACTGTTTATCCTGCTCTGCAGCTCTCGCTAACCAATACCTGGCCATGGACCGATCGCCTTTTTCCAGCAACCACTGTCCTAATGCCCATGCTGAGCGCGCATGTCCCTGTAGTGCTGCATGACGCCACCAATATACGGGTGGCACTAACAGCTGCTGCGGAGATACAACCAGCAGCGAATCATCAACCGCAAGTAACTCAGCCAGCCAATAGGCTGACTCAAGGTTATCTTCAGCATCACTATGCAATAATGCCGCCCAGGGTTTCATTGCGTCATGGCTAGTCCTGGGTTCTAGGGCAAAGGCTTTTCGGTAGTAGCCAATTGCTTTTTGTGGCTGATATTCTAGAACAGCACCTTCGGCATAGGCCTTTGCAACCTGCAATAATGCGGAAACACTTAACGGTCCATCGACAGCCGCCAAACCTTTAACCGCTTCAGGCGATTTCATCAGCGCTAAATGATCAATAATCAAGGCTTTGAGCGTTTTAGATAATTCATGCTGTTGGAGTAAGCTGACCAGTGCTGGAACTACCACCTTTTGATCCAGCTTGTGGAGTGTTGCCATAATAGAAGTCAGTAATGCGTCATCTGCACCAGGCAAGTAGGCAGTTAACGCGTCTGCCACAGAAGAAAAACCACGCATCCCTATTGCTTCAACCGCAGCGATACGTAACAACGCACTGGTGGATGACTCCAAGGTTGAAAGCAACTGCTCAGCTAATGGCTTATCACTGGCTGTAACTGACAGCCAATCCAATAGCGCTTGGGCATCTCCTTGGTGAGCAGCCTTCTCTAACCAATCTGCAGCGAGTTGGGGCTGTCCCGTTGCTATAAGGTATTGGCCCAGTGCCCTCTGCGCTTTTTGATGTCCCTGGCTGGCTGCCTGTTGTAAATAGTCACGGGCTAGCTCAGCAGGAATCAAGACAACAGCTGTTTCATTACCCGATTGCAGCCAACGCCATAGTGCATATTGTGCTGCCACCTCACCTTGTGCTGCAGCTTGTAAATATAAGTGAATAATGTCGCTCGCAGAGCCTTGCAAGCTCTCATCCTGTTCATACCATTGGGCAAGTATCAATTGTGCTTTAGCTTCACCCAGGTTGGCAGCCTCTTGATACCAGCGTAAGGCTTCATGTGGCTGTGGTGCTAACAAAAATGCACCATGCTGGCTTTGTATACCCTGATAATAAAGATCCGCCAGCTTTAGCATCGCACCACTGTTCCCTTCTCGCGCGGCATACTGGAAGTAGCGATAGGCTTCAAAGGCTTGATCCCGTTGCTGGTGTAACTGACCAAGATAATAATAACTTTGTGCAGATCCCAGCTCTGCCGACTTTTCAAACCAATACTGTGCAGCCTGCAGATCATGCTCCCCTGCGATGCCATACCAGCAACGAAGCCCCCAAAGCAACCACAAACGTTGTTGAAAGTCTCTATCAGTTTCAGGTTTTAGGTCAGATGCCAGAACAGGTAAGTCTGCCAGCCATTGTTGAGCGGTTTTATCCTGTTGAGCTGCGGCTTTTGTCAGCCAGAAGGTTGCTTGGGCGATATTTCGTGGCTGCCCCCACCCTGCCAAAGCACTCATACCCAGCCACCGTTGCGCATCAAGCCAACCCGTCCGCCCAGCACGCAGCATTAATTGAAATATTGCTACTTCTTGATTTCGTCCACCTTGCCCCTGCCATAAGCCTTGTGCCAAAAGCCAATAGGCCTCAGCGGTCTGGGGGTTTAGTTTAATCGCATGCTGTAACAATTTAGCAGTATCTGCCCAGGTACCTGCCACCTGCTTCGTAAGCTGGAGTTTAGCCAGTTGCAGTGCTGCTTGACTGCTACCTTTATCACTAGCGGTTTTTAACAGCTGAATACTGGATTCATTCCACTGTTGTTGTTGCTGATACTGGGCCATCGCTGCCCAGTAAGCCCCCTCTGGATGTTGATGTTGCTGCCAAGCGGACTGCGCCCAGAAAAGTGCTTTTTCTAATTGATCAGCTTTCAAAAAAAATTCTGCAAGCGCAAGCTGGCTATACACCCAACCTTGCTCTGCTGACTTTTCGTACCAGTGACGTGCATCCTGCTTGTTAATCGTAAAGTAGCCACCATAGTGATAACTTTGAGCGAGCTGAAACTGCGCAGCAGCATCACCCTTTAATGCTTTAGCGAGAAAGTCTGGCGTTGGCCGTTTTGCAGGCACAGACCGTAATGGCACCTCCAGTGAAGTTGTTTGATCCTCAGCCAGATTAATCCACACTTTTAATGTACCGTGAGAAGCTTGCCAGGGGACGTGATAAGTCGCATATCCTTCGTTATCTGTCTGCCCTTCGTAGGTTTCTCCTACCACCTCAAGCTTAAAGGGACGCCGCCGCAATACCTGACCATTATCTCCCACCAGTTTAATCATTAAATAAGCATCCCCTGGCTGGCGCTGACTGGCTTCCTCCGCCAACACTTTTTGTTCTTCAGCAAGCATAACTTTACTATTAAAAATTTCACGGCTTCGGTGTGCTCGCTGCCGACGATGAAATGTGAGAACCTGAGTAAGCTTCATATCAGGCAGTTCAAGTTTAAGCTGTAAAACCTGCTGACCTAACTGACTAATAGACCACTGAAATTCCTGTCTTTGATTGCCCATAGCATCCCATTCAACAACATGAAGTAATTGCTGTCTGCTTTCAGGCTGAGCGCGATCGACTTTCAGTGTGTAAGTACAATAATGGTGGTCCGATAACACCACATCACTGGGTGCACACAGCAATGGTTTATTCTTTTTAGCTAATGCAAAATATTGATTGGGTTCCAGCAACATAATAACAGCGTCCCCTTCGCTAAATGCGACCCACTCACCCGGAACCAATGCTTCAGCGTTATCATCTTGCTGCAGTAAATTATTTAACAGTTGATGTGTTATTTGTTGACGTAAAGGCATCGTTAACGAAGTCCCTTCCATGCCAATAAACTGTAAATGACTCAACTGCTCTATTCCAGGTAAAGCGTTAATTGAAGTGGCAGCAATATTCAAATAACTCAGGCGTTGCAAATTATCCAAACCTATCAAGCTTTGTAGAGGGTTATCATTTAGCTCTAATACTTTTAAGGTTTGCCAACTTGCAGGAATGGTTAACTGGTTTAGACCAACACCCACTAACTGTAATCCTTCAAGATGTTGCAGTCCTAATAACGGCTCAATACTAATAACAGGCTGACCATGCACAGCCAGCCAACGTACCTGACCTTTTTCATCCAGCAATACACACTGCTGGCAAAGTAAAGGTATCCAGGTAGCCAATTCTGTAACATCAGCATTTTTGGGAAAGGGAGGAAATTGTTCCAGGGACAACAGCTCAAAAGCAGGAAACAGGCCATTCACTTCAGCAAAGTGCACAACCCGTGTCGTTTCATCGATACGACCTGCCATCGCTAGTCCGGTCCAGCTCAATAGGCTAACTACAATGGCAATAACTGCGTTAACCTTGCGCAGCATGACGATCATCGTGTGACTACTCAAATTACTACTAATATTTGCTAATACACGCTAACAGCACTGCAATTCTTTACAGACTAATCAAAAATAAATTGCTGTACTGATAAATGACATCGATAGTTTTCAGTAGTATAGGCAAAGACAAGATAGGTATTCAGAAAAATTAAATGAATAATTATTCAATTAATTTTCTTAAGAGTAAGTGGAAAACAGTGTTTTATACCCTTCGAACACGCCGTAAACTCTTCCCTGGAGACCCCTAATATCAGAATAGTTGTCGCTTCCTTTCGGCAAACAATTCAGCGGCCATTATCCAGCCTTTGTAGTGCCCTTAAAATATAGTGAGCTATTACTGTTATTTAAGCGAGATGAGGGTATAGCCCAAAGAGGGTCTTCTGCTACGGGAGGAACAAATGAATTCAAGCATTGTATGAGTATAATCTCTGATCATCACAGACTTTTTTTATATGCGACAGTCCTCAAAGTACCATCTGAAAAAGCACCGTCTGAAAAGGCAAACGTTCCGGTTGAATCTGGAGCAACGTAATCATTAACATGGCAAATAAACTACTTAAATAAAAACACCCAGGTAAAACCAAAAACCAACACACTGCACGCCAGCCTTGCTGCCTATAAAACGTCCGTACGCCTTGATAGGTTATCCAAATAGACCAGGCAGGTAACACGACCAATCCATATTCAACTATGTACACCGGATGCGCCCAGGCATCGATATACATAGAATAATGACAGCTCTCATAGATCGTGAGCAGCATAATGGGTAATGAAGTAATTAGTGAAGGCAAAATAAATAATTCTTTGGCAAATGTTTGCGCCATTATTGAGTAAGATGGTTTTAAGTGAGTACCACAAAAAATTATTCCCCATCTAATCCAATAACACCCTAGACTCAATACAATAATACCAATCGGTAGCCCTACAGCCGCAACACACAACCAATACCAGAACCACTGTGTCATAATGGTTTGCCAGTAGCTAAATGGCCCTCCCAGTTGAATTTCAAGCATCTGTCGGTTAATAATATCAACCATAACCGTCATACCCAGCAACCAACTCGCCACAAATACCAGTTTAGGAAAACGACACATTGAGTAAACTTTAAAAAAGCGAGAAGGTAAAAACAAAGCTCCAAGTAACGCATACCAGGGGACTGAGTGCTGCTTTTCAGGACTAGTTGTTGGAGGCTCAAGTAGACTGGCTTCCGGAGGGTGATAAAACCGATTTATCATAAAACTCTAAACGGCAGTGGTGATTCAAATAGTGTTAACAGGCCCTAACATAGAACCATTAAAAATGTGCGCTAATCACACCAAAAATGTAGTACAACCTAATTAATTACGCCACGCTATTTCAATGCTATCGATTACACAAATACACAACACTATTACGTGCAACGCTGCATTCATATGCTATACGCTATACTGTGAACCTATAGGGCACCTCTAACCTATGAAGGGTATAAAGAATAAGATCGTCAATGAGAGATTGATTACTTGTTAAAATATATTATCAACTCACCTTTATATGTCTTTTTTATTGAAGGCATCATCTTTTTTTTTCTTGTTTTTGCAGCCTTCGCTTCATCTTATTTAAGAGCAGCCCATATTACTCCAAGTATTGCCTTCATTTCCTTTCGCGCACCTGGTGATGCCTTTTGGGGACCTGTTGAAGATTTTATGCGCGCAGCTTGCAATGATCTAGGCATGAAACTTAAGGTTTACTATGCACATGGTAAGCGCGAAAATATGATGAAATACTATTTACATGCTGCACAGGAGGATCACGTTGATATAGTGCTAATTGGCAATTTTCGCAAAACTGCCCACCATATTATTAAACTGTCCTCACAGGAAAAAACACCGGTTTTTTTATTTAATGGCGGATTATCTGAAGATGTAGCCTCAGAAATTGGTCCTCCCAGAAAAAAGTACCCTTTATGGCTAGGTGAACTTTTACCTGATGATGAACAGGCTGGCTATGTACTTGCCAAAACATTAATTGATGCTGCACGTAAACATAATACTGAACGCAAAGCAACACTGATTGGTATTTCAGGTATTAATGTATCAACAGCTTCTATAGCCCGTAATAAAGGCCTAAAACGCGCTTTACTTGAATATACAAATAGTGCGGTATTAAAACAAATAGTACATGCCAACTGGGAACCTAAACTAGCAGCCCGACATTTTCACACACTCTATAAGCGTTATCCTGAAGTCAATATCGCCTGGGCGGCCAGTGACCTGATGTCAATAGGTATTATCGATTCTCTCTCTTCAGTTGACCCAGCACTAATACCCAATAAAAACTTCTTTACTGGAGGTATTGATTGGGCTAAACAAGGACTCACTTATGTTCAACAAGGTAAAATGACTGCTACCATTGGTGGTCATTTTATGGATGGTGCGTGGTCCGTGATTCTCATACATGATTATTTTAATGGTATCGATTTTGCGGATGATAGTGTATCAATGCGTTCCAACATGAATATCATCACCGCTGCGAATATTGATGCATACTTACACCACTTTGCAGGTCAACAGTGGGATAAAATCGACTTCAAAAGTTTTTCAAAATATTATACCCCTACCCTAAAACAGTATTCATTTACATTAGATGAAGTCATGAAACAATTTAGTCATTAATAGCCTCTCTAAACTTCCCCAAACTATAAATAGTAGCTACTTCCTTGTGACAACTATTCTGGTATAAGGGGCCTCCAGAGAAGGAGTCACGGCGTGCTCAAAGGGTATTTTATAGACTTTTACAGGTTCTTTAATGGAAAATTATATGCAATTGCCCTGCTTGGTTCAGAGGGATAGCGCAAACAATTAAAACAAACGTTTAAAACCTTTTCATTTTTTAATAAAAAAATTAATTACTCTCATCGAGCTGAAAATCTTTTAAAAATCACTTTTTTCACTTAACTGTTAAACTTTCGTCATACTCCTTTGTTAGAAATAAATACATACCAAGCTCAGCCCTAATACTGAATGAGCTTTCTTAGGTATACACAAAATAAAAAAACATACTTACAACAAAAATATACAAGAATAATAAAAAACAAAAACAATAAAAACATCACTCCATAAAAACCTATATTTTCACTAAAAAATATAGGTCATTAGCATGGGACATTAAACTATGTATAACCTAAGCAAATATTTGCTACTGGCTGCTATTGTTTTATTTTCATTTTCTTCTCACGCTAAAACATCACTGACTGTGATGAGTTACAATATTATGCAATTACCATTTCAAGACTGGGATCAAACTGCTCGTTTACAAAATACCGCCAATACTATCCGTCAACTATCTGTTAACCCAGATGTACTTATTATTAACGAAGCATTTACCGATGATGCCTATCAAACACTGACTCACTCACTGGCCGATATTTATCCTTACGCCACACCTATTGTAGGCCAACACTGCTCTACAGATCGCTCAAATTGGCAGACAATACAAGGTCGATGCAGTAATTCACCATTTATCATTCGAGGGGGAACATTTATTTTAAGCCGTTATCCTATTCTCGAACAACATGCCTATGTTTTTACCCATTACAGCAAATTATTTGAGGCGGCGGATTATTTTTCTAATAAAGGGGCTGTCCTAATAAAAATCGCCCAAAATGGTAAACCTCGTTATATTGTTGGCACCCACCTTCAAGCAAGTTATAAAAAGTATGTTGAAAAAGCACATACCATTAGAATGCAGCAATTTAGTGAAATTAATAGTTGGTTGAAACAATTTAAAATATCCCCTACTCACCCTGTTGTGCTGGCGGGCGACTTCAATGTCGAATACAAAAATACCCCCAAAAAACACCTTGAAATGATAGATCACTGTCAATGCACTATTAATTATAATTTTAATGGAGGCTCTTTTTCTGCAGCAACAAACTGGGTTGCCAAAGCGGGGGCTTATTATGATGGCTACGATCTGAATTATGACGACACATTAGACTATGTTGCCTATCATCAGCATTATCAACAGCCTATTCAGTATTATATGGAAATTATTAAAGCTAAAGCTGATACCAAGTGGTATTGGCATTACTTAGCAGGCAAATGGAATGACCAGTTATATCATGATGGCTATTACAGTGATATTTCTGATCACTATCCAGCCGTTGGTTATTTTTACTTTGACTAAATTAGGGCTTGCTAACACTAATTTATTAAAAAAAACGCCTGCTGTTGTCAGCAGGCGTTTTTTTACTCAATGATTTTAACAGGATAATAAGCTAAACAAAGACGTTCAGCTATTACTTTATCGGCTCATTTCAAGCAGCAGTTTATTCAAACGGTGTACATAGTTTGAAGGATCTTCCAGCTGCCCACCGGCCGCTAATTTTGCTTGGTCAAAGAGTACTTTCGTTAGGTCATTAAAACGATCAACATCCTGCTCATCATGAAGACGTTCGACTAAAGGATGAGTAGGATTAATTTCAAAGGTAGGCTTGGACTCAGGCATTTTTTGCCCAGCAGCTTCCATCACCTTACGCATTTGAATACCCAGGTCATACTCGCTCAGCACCAGACAAGCAGGAGAGTCTGTCAAACGATGACTCAGTTTAACTTCTTCAACTTCATCTTTTAAAACGTCTTTAATTTTTTCAATTAAATCTGCTTTTTCTTTGCTTGCCTCTTCAATGGCTTTTTTATCTTCTTCAGAATCAAGCTTACCTAGATCAAGATCGCCTTTTGAAACGTCAACAAATTTCTTACCATCAAACTCCATAAGTTGTTGGATAAGCCATTCATCAATACGATCATAAAGTACCAGAGCTTCAATCCCTTTCTTACGGAAAATTTCCAAGTGAGGGCTGTTTTTCGCTGCCTGGTAGTTTTCACCTAATACATAGTAAATCTTGTCTTGTCCCTCTGGCATACGACTAATATAGTCTTCAAGGGATTGATTCTGCTCATCATTGTCATTATGCGTTGAAGCAAAACGAAGCAGTTTGGCAATTTTCTCTTTATTACTGAAGTCCTCAGCAGGTCCTTCTTTCAGTACCTGACCAAATGTTTTCCAAAACTCAGCATATTGCTCAGGTTCTTTTTTAGCCATTTTGCTGAGCATATCAAGCACACGTTTAGTCAATGCTGCGCGCATGCTATCAATTTTCGGATTATTTTGGAGGATTTCTCTGGAAACGTTCAGTGGTAGATCATTAGAATCCACCGTACCTTTTACAAAACGGAGGTACAAAGGTAAAAACTGCTCAGCGTCATCCATAATAAAGACACGTTGAACATACAGTTTTAAACCACGTTGTACATCACGATTCCACAGGTCAAATGGTGCCCGCTTTGGAATGTAAAGCAAACTTGTATATTCTGCTTTACCTTCTACTTTGTTATGACTCCAGGTCTGAGGCTCATCAAAGTCATGACTGATGTGCTTATAGAACTCTTTATATTCTTCATCGGTAATTTCATTACGTGGGCGCGTCCATAATGCGGTTGCCGTATTAACGGTTTCGTATTCAACCACATCATCAGCTTTTTTCTCTTCTTCTTCATCCCCTGCAGGTGCAGCCTCTTTCACCATTTCAATAGGCAAAGAAATATGATCTGAATATTTGCGAATAATATTACGCAGACGGAAGCCATCAGCAAATTCTTCACAATCAGACTTTAAGTGCAGGGTAATTTTAGTACCACGCCCCTCTTTTTCTGCTGGTTCAATGCTGAATTCACCTTCTCCAGCAGACTCCCAGCAAGTAGCTTCCTCAGTACCGGCATGACGAGATGTTACTGAAACCCGGTCAGCGACAATAAATGCAGAGTAAAAGCCTACTCCAAACTGACCAATCAAGTGTGCGTCTTTCTTTTGATCACCTGTAAGCGACTGCAGGAATTGGGCAGTACCTGACTTTGCAATCGTACCAAGGTTATCGATCATTTCCTGACGTGTCATCCCAATACCGTTATCTTCCACGGTGATGGTTTTGGCTTCTTTATCAAACTCAATGCGAATTTTTAAATTCGGGTCATCAGAGAGTAACTCCGATTTGTCTAACGCAGCAAAACGTAATTTATCGACGGCATCTGAAGCATTAGAAACCAGCTCACGTAAAAATATTTCTTTATTGGAATATAAGGAGTGAATCATCAGGTGAAGTAGTTGTTTTACTTCTGTCTGAAATCCAAGTGTTTCCTTTTTAGTTTCTACTGTCATGTGCTGTTGACCTTCCACAGACGTTGAACTTACTCCGAGCTACCTCGGAATTCACAATTGACAGCAAGATGGGGGAGTTTTTTTATTTTTCAAGGGGAGACATGGTTAATAATGGCTTTTCAACGGGTAATTGGCTCGAACCCTCGCTCCACGGTAAGGTTCCTCGTAACCGGGTTTGCTCATTGAGGTATAAATCCAGTGTTACAAAACGAGGCGTCGCATGCAGCATAAAGCTATGAGGTTTGGCTAAATGATCTTTCAGAGAAGGTCTTTTCGTATCAGCAGGACGAGTCAGTTGGGAAAAAACCAATGGATAATCACGCACATCTAACATTCGTCCCATCACTAGCTTGCTATCCGGAAAGGTAATGCGTAACTCGCGAAGTGGCACAATATCATTGACTTGCTGGCGCTCAGCAATGACTAGCTGACCTTTACGCCACTCAATATAGTTTGGGCTAAAAGGCTCATTATCTAAGGTCCCCATCATGGGTAAATGTAGTAGCGCCTGCTGGCGCTCCGCTTGCCAGTCTTTGACAGGTGCGAGCATGGTATCAGGCTCATTCTGGGTACCTGCCCACCCCATCTGCAAAGGTGCAATGATGGCGGCATATTTTGCTGGCGCAGCAAACTGCATATTATGCAGCGCTACTGCGGCGGTTATCAAACTAATGCCTTGCACCAGCATAATGACCTTTAATCTATCCCAGTAACGCCAGACAAACTCCAGCGCTAATACTGGCACCACCAGACACTTCAGCAGCGCCTGCCCACTTTGCAGCCAAATAAAATGATAAAGACAAGGTAAGCTTAAAGCGAAAACCACCAAAGCGGTATACAAAATAAATTCTTCGACAACCAAAATAATGACCAGCACGTCAATAAAATAGGCTGCCAACTTTATCACACTCAAACAGGAAGTGAATAGCTTGTCTCAGCCCTTACAGATCACAACATAGTGATCTGAAATAAATTACGCCCCTCAGCACTCCACTCGTTACTCCAGGCTTATACTACATGACCTGTCTGTTAAAATGAGCTGTTTTACTGATTAACCGTACTCTAATGTTCTGGTGAGACTGACACCTTAGCTTTTAAGGGAGTAATGACCATTGCCTTTAACACGGTTGAATGAAATTCACGCTGATAGAGGATAATCACCACCAGTATGGTTGCCAACATATAAAACCAAGGGTTCAGAAACCACGCTAATGTGGCCAGGCCAAAATAAAAAGCCCGCAGTCCATAGTTAAACCGATTCGCCGCCAACGACAGTACTTTAGCTAACCGTAACCCATAGTTACTTCGCTCCTGATCACTTACATCCGACTCCGAAGGCAATGGTGCACTGCCTAACAACACAGAGGCAAAGTTATATTGGCGCAAACTCCAGGTAAAGGTAAAAAAGGCATAAACAAAGATGACTAACAGCACCATAATTTTCAACTCCCAGGCTTTGCGCGAGGGTGCCGAAACCCAAGGCAGATCTGATAGCACTAATATGGCGTGTTCGGTGGCCGTAAACGCTGTCACTAATCCTGCTACCACTAAGATAGAGGTTGAGGCAAAAAACGTGACGTTGCGCTCTAGGTTTGCAGTAATGCTCGCATCCCCAATGCGATTCTCTCGCAGCAGTATTCGGGTTGCCCACTGCTGTCGGTAACGGTGTAAAACTTTCGCTAAACACTGCTGCCTTCGCCCCTGAAACTTAGCAAAAAAACTATAACCAACCCATGCCAGGAGTAACCAAATTAAAGCAACGACATCCCAAAGCATTGCACTGACTTCCTTACAGGTATCAATTGAATGGGTGAACTGCCCAGCAACGGCTTTACAATAACACTCACACTAATGCCTTATTGTGACTTCAAAAATGCGTAAGGCTATTGCCATACCCTTACCCACCTCACCCATACCCTACCGCCATGTTATTAATATGAAATACCATTATTACTGCCGTTGAGCTTCTCAAACGAAGTCTTCACTTGTCTTATGCCAGTTAATAGAGCCTAGGGCCTGTTAACCCTAATAAAGTGCCAAACTATAAGCCACCCCAAAGACCAAAAAAAACAGCCCTGTTTTTGGTGGCAACTGGTAGCGATCTTTCAACTCCTTTTTAAGTAAAGTCAGGAGTCCAGGTAACAATAATAAGGGGACAACCAGCCAATATACGGTAAGCAACTTGCCCCAATACCACATAAGCACGCTCGTGACATAACATATCAGCAATAATCCGTAGTAAAGACCAAGGCTACACTGTAGACCCCACCTGACGGTCAGGGTTTGCATACCTTGCTGTTCATCAACATCGATATCACGAATTTCATTACTCAATAACAACAAAGCAGAAAGCACACTCACAGGAATGGCTTCGAGCATTACCGTATACTTCCACTCGCCAGCCACCGCATAATACGCACCGGCTACCATTAATATGCCCATTAACCAGAAAACACAGGGTACACCCAGTCCTCTAGCCTTATAGTTAATCGGCTCACCGGTATAGCCATAACCGCCCACTAAACCAACGGCACCTAACAGCAGTATCCCCCACCCCACTTGCCAAGTGAGCCAAAGTCCAATTAATACCGCAATACCCGCAGCCCCCCCCCCCCATAAGGTGTGTTGTTGAATAATCGACAACACCTGTAGCTTTTGAGGATACTCGCTAACACTAGCCTGCTCCCATAATGTCCGATCACTGTGGTTATTTAATAAGTTGACAGCTACCTGTAGCAATATGCCTGCAACCATCACAGCCATCGCCCGAAGATCATCACCCAAGCCATCACGATAGGCGAGTAACACCCCCAACCCACAGGTAATAATGGCCACACTGTAAGAAAAAGGTCTGAGGGCTCGTTTTAATGTGTATTTTTTTGGATCTAACATGTTTTTCCGCAAGCTAGCTAAATCACTGCACATAGCTACTTCGATGCAAAATGCCAGGCATATACATTGAGGATATGTGCATATCAATAAAATAATAGAAGTGAAGTGTAATCAGATACTCGCACGGTGTCACATAGGCACTGTACGTATTCAATTAAAACACGATGAAGAAGGATTCGCGGAATGTCACTAAGAACCAGATCAGCCAGAGGTCATCATACTCTGGCTAATCTCGTTTTCTTATGACTTTGGCTTTTTGCCAAAACATTTGAGCTTATTTTTTAACCACTAAGGCATGGGCTGATTATACCCACAGCTTAGTGTTATAAAACGCTTACAGCTGAGCTTTTATCTTTTCAATACGCTCAGAGGTTGACGGATGGCTTGAGAAGAAACCACCACCTTCTCCTGAGTAGCGCTGCAGTTTCTGGAAAGCACTGACCATGGCATTCGCGTTGTAGCCATTTTGTTTCATAAACTTCACACCAAAGGTATCAGCCGCTAACTCGTCTTCCTGAGAGAAATGAGCACCAACAAAGGTTTCTGCTAACTCACCCGCTTCAGATCGTGCGTACTCGCCAATTTTACCGCCAGATGCTGATAACCCCTTACGTGCTGCAGAGGTTAACAGGGTTGATTTGTACTGGTTAAATGAGTGTTTAAGAATCACATGACCAATCTCGTGCCCGATCACACTGAGTAGCTCTTGATCATTCATTTTGTCCATAAGTCCAGAGTAAATGCGAACAGTGCCATCAGGCATCGCAAATGCGTTTAACTCTTCATTCTCATAAACCTTAAAATTAAATGTCACACCCTGAACAGTCTGGTGTTTGCTCACCAGACGACTGAGCCGTTGCTGGTACTTACTGTTAGCAGGTGCCACTTTGACTTTTTTATCCATCTCGGCAGCAGACAATCGAGCACTATCAATTACTTCCGCTTCAGTAACCGTCATAGCGGACACTGCATCTCCCAACGCATCAGATGCCAGCGAGTTTGATTTCAACTCATCCAATTTACAACCGGAAAGACTGATTGTAAATACGGCAGATGCAGCCATTACAGTTAACTTCTTCATTCCTGATTGCCTCTCCACATGATAAAAATAAATCTGATTCACTGCCTTCACCGCGACATAAGCATCTCAAACTGGAAAGCAGCTGACAGTCACAATTAACCTACTGATGACAGAGTCAGCATCATGAAAACGACCTACTCTGTTAACAATTACCGGCGTTTAAAACCACCGGATTAGTACGTTAGATTAGTATGCCGGCGCGCAACATACATGGTGAAACGATCAATGGTCAAACCCATGTTTAGACATTTATCACAATGCTGTGTTGATCCCACTAAAGAAATTACAATCCCTTACTTAGTCACACTAATTAGTCACATCAATTACCCGGTAAGTTGCCTCTGATACATTTATAAATGTTCAATCACATGAGGTTGCATACCTGTCACTGTGAGCCGCTGATCAGCTAACCCCATTGAAACCAAGCTACGTTGTTGAGCCTGGTGCTGTGTAAACTGTTGTTTATTCTGCCAACCATACCACTGGTGTTGGATAAGGACTTGAGCAACAGGCCCCCCTAAGGTATTCCCCGGTCCTAATAAAATAATGCGATCAGGTGCATACTCTTTAACCGCTACCTCAAGGCTACGGCTAAAATCATAGGGTGTTGTGACCTGAGTCTGAAGCGTATACTGCATTAATTCATCGACTCTGGTTGCCCAAGGCAACCATTGATGTCCTCGCCCATCAATTAATGGTGTTGCGGGTGGCTTAAGGGGCAACGCCTGCAACCGCTGGTACGCAATAGAGGATATTGTCTGCATCAATGGAGTATGAAACGCCGCATGTCCAGCAATAATCTGGGGATAGCCACCCGGCTGAGGTGGTAACTGTTGCGCCAATAAACGGATACCCAGCTCATTCCCGGCAAGAATTAAATATCCACCAAGCTCAATGGAAATATACAGCTCTGCCTGTTCATAGGTTTGCATAATTTCACGCATAGTCGCCATAACTTTGGAGCGTACTTCAGGCTGATAGTGCCACTGGTCATCTACCCAGGAATAAATCAGTTGTTGCCCACTCCCTTGCTGATCCATTAACCGCCCCATAGTGGTCACTAACGATAAGCCAGCCACTGGAGATAATGCCCCAGCGACTGCTAGCGCGGTATACCACCCCATGGAGTTGCCTAGCACAGCGACAATATCAAACTGATCTTGCTGAATCGCTAAAAAGTCTGCGTAGCTACAGGCATAAATTAAGGCCGCCCCGTTTTCTCCCGAGTTATGTAATGGCCGCTGAAAACGTTCTGCTTGATCCAGGGCGCTAATGGCTTTCAAGTGATGCTGTAACCGATTTTTATCAAACTCATGCACTAACCCATGTTGATGTTCGTGAAAGCGCTGTAAGTAGCCCAAGTCCGTGCGCTGATAACTGGCCCGACCTGGGCATACCACAATTGCAGTTTGTTTTTGCTTAGCTGTTTTGACTGCAGCTTGTGAATTTTTCATGCCACGCCTCCAGCGGTCAGCTCTGAATGAGTGGAAGGTGCATTTTCATCAGTGCCTGAGTATGTGTGCCACATCTGTCGTACTCGTTGTACAATCTCATCACACTGTGGAAGCACTAAATTCGCAGCCGCACCTAGAGGAATAAAACTATCCGCGGCAGTAATACGTTCAACGACAGGTAATGGCTTTAGGTGCTCAACCAATAAGGTGACCAGTTGCTCACTAACTGACCCTGTTTGTCGGCACTCATCAACGATCAGTATATGAGAGCAGTGCTGAATTTCTTTCACTAGTGCCTCAACATGAATAGGTGCCAGCCAGCGTAAGTCAATAAGCTTAATAGGCAGGCCATCCTGCTGCTCAAGTATGCGTATCGCTTGTTGAGACAGCCTCACACCATTTCCATAGGTGATGATGGCAATAGGCGCCTCGTTACCATCAACGCCTATCTCCCCCACCTCGATGGTTTGACCAATTTCAGGATAAGCCTGAGCCCACAAATTATCCCCTACTTGATGTAAATCTTTTGTCGTATATAACGCTATTGGCTCAATAAAAACGACCACTCGTTGCTGTTGCCAAGCATAGGCCACAGCACTGCGCAGCATGGCAACCGCATCAGCACCATTAGCGGGACACGCAATGACCAGTCCTGGAATATCGCGTAATACGGCAAGTGAATTATCATTGTGAAAGTGTCCACCAAAGCCCCGTTGATAAGCTAAACCAGCAATACGAATCACCATCGGGTTAGTGAACTGTCCTTGAGAGAAAAAGGCTAATGTCGCTGCCTCACCTCGTAACTGATCCTCTGCGTTGTGTAAATACGCCAGAAACTGTATTTCTGCCATCGGTAAAAAGCCATTATGGGCTAAGCCCGTAGCCAGTCCTAAAATACTTTGCTCATCCAATAAAGCATCCATTACCCGGGCTGGGCCGAACTTGTGTTGCAATCTGCTGGTAACGCCATAAACGCCACCCTTTTTCCCAACATCTTCACCACAAATCACTATTTGCGGGTACTGTAATAACAGATCTGCCAAGGCAAAATTAAGTAATTTATTCAGTGGCTGAGGCTGGCTCAACTGTCGCCATTCATTGCCGAATAGTGATTTGCGTGCAGCTGTAGAAGGTAAATCTGGGAGTGGCCTCTGTTGCGCGCAGGCGGTGATGGTCGCCATCACCTGTTGCCGAGAGGTTAATTTAGGACGTTTTACGACTTCACCGGCAACCCGGGAGACTTGCTCCCAGTGCTGCTGGCAGCCTGCAATAATATCCTGCGCTGACATTATATTCAGATCGAGCAGTAGCCGCGCACTATACAACAGCGGGTCCTGCTGCTCTTGTCGTTGAATCTCCTGGGATGATAAATAACTGGTTTGCGCGTCGGAACCCGCATGCCCATATAAACGTACCATTCTCAAATGTAATAATGCTGGCCGTCGATATCGGCGCACATAATCGATAGCCTTTACGGATGCTTGGTAAACCGCAAGCATATCCAAACCATCCGCATAGAAATATTTTATACCTGGCCGCTGCTTACAGCTCATGGCTACCCAGTCTGTGGGGGTTTTAACGGATATCCCCAAGCCATTGTCTTCACACACAAGCAGCAATGGTAACGGTAAATGCCGATAATGAATCCAGGCTGCAGTATTTAAAGCACCTTGTGCTGTTGAATGATTTAGTGAAGCATCCCCAAAGCTGCACATCACCACAGCATCTCCGGCTAAAACCCCTTGGCTGTTTAACTGTTTATGCAGTGGAATGCTATAGGCTGTGCCCACAGCTTTGGGCAGATGTGAGGCAATAGTGCTGGTTTGTGGTGGGATGCTCAGGGGCAAACTGCCAAACACTTTATGTCGCCCGCCAGCAATGGGATCTTCTGCAGAGGCCGCAAACGCCAGTAACATATCGTAAAGCGGTGTACTGCCGGGCAGTAATTTACTCCTTTGCATAAACAGCGCGCCACTTCGGTAGTGCAGAAATAACATGTCCTGCAACCCTAACAACTGCCCCAGTACGACATTCCCCTCATGCCCAGCACTGCCTATGGTATAAAACCCTTGACCTTGCTGCTGCATTTGCCGAGCTTTCAAATCCAACAGTCGACTCAGCAGCTGACTATGAAACATATCCCTGACAGCTTGCGGAGATAATCCAGTGTCCTTAATGCCAATAGTATGCTCTCTTTCAGGTAGCTCGCCCTTTGCAACAAGTTCACAAAATGCATTAACCCGGGCTTCATCCACTTGCCTCATTCGACCCTCCCTGGCCTATATACGATTCCCTCTGTGGCAATAACTAACAGTGGCATTAACTAAATGCAGCAATCCCTGTCTGTGCTTTCCCTAAAATAAGTGCATGAATATCGTGGGTGCCTTCATAGGTATTGACGGCTTCCAAGTTGAGCATATGACGAATAACAGGAAAATCATCAGCGATCCCATTACCACCTAACATATCCCGCGCCTGTCGGGCAATAGTTAGCGCTTTACCACAGGCATTGCGCTTGACCATTGAAATCATTTCCGGGGTCACTTGATGTTCATCCATTAAACGCCCTACACGTAAACTGGCTTGTAATGCCAAGGCAATTTCTGTTTGCATGTCAGCAAGTTTTAACTGCACCAGTTGATTAGCGGCTAAAGGCTGCGCAAACTGTTTTCTATCCAATGTGTATTGACGCGCGGTATACCAACAGCATTCGGCAGCCCCTATTGCTCCCCATGAAATACCATAGCGAGCTTTATTTAAGCAGCTAAAGGGGCCTTTTAAACCAGCCACATTGGGTAAAATCTGCTCCTCAGTAACAAAAACATCATCCAGTACAATTTCACCGGTTATTGAAGCCCGCAATGAAAATTTGCCATGAATAGTCGGGGTAGAAAGTCCTTTACTGTCCCTTTCCACCAAAAAACCTCGGACCTGACCATCGAGCTTAGCCCAGACCACACAAAGGTCGGCAATCGGTGAATTGGTAATCCACATTTTGCTACCTGTTATTTTATATCCTCCCGTCACTTTTACTGCCCGGGTTAACATGCTGCCAGGATCTGATCCTGCATCAGGTTCCGTTAAACCAAAACACCCCACCCATTCACCTTTAGCTAAAAGCGGTAAGTATTTTTGTTTTTGTTCATCGGAGCCAAATGCCCAAATGGGATACATCACTAGCGAAGACTGCACGCTGAGGGCTGAACGATAACCACTGTCCACTCGCTCGATTTCCCTTGCCACCAAGCCATAAGCTACGTTGTTAACATTGGCGCAGCCATAAGCTTCAGGTAATGTACAGCCCAATAAACCTAACCGACCCATTTCACTCATTATTTCACGATGAAAAAATTCTTTACGGAAAGCTTCCTTCACTCTGGGCGTGAGTTCCTGCTGTGCGTAATCCCGTGCACTATCCCTAATCTGTCGTTCTTCAGAGGACAACTGTTGTTCGATTAATAGCGGGTCTTCCCAAACAAACTGCGGTTTTTCGACACTCGCGGCTTCTTGATTCATAGTCGTTACCATACACCCTAAAGCGCTTTATACCCTTTTCTCTTGATATAAATAATCGCTTACCATTTAATGAATATTTATTGTCACTTTTCCTTTATTAGCCGCATTATGCTAAAGCCCCTAAAAAACTACAAGCAGAATGCTGTAGACAAAAATCTATTGAAACTGAAATATTTCTTTAAAACAAACACCTTAATAATGTAATCCTATCCGAAAAATACTTTCCAGCCCCCCGCGTGGTGTATTCTTGTTCCTACAAAAAAATTAATCTTTAGCGGTAAACTTTGTTCAGTCAAATAAGTTAAAATTTGGTTTTAAGTAGTAACTGCAACTCGTTTAATTTCGATTAAAAAAAAGGACATAGCTCTTCATAACTTTAAAATATAACAAGCAGCAAACTAAATCTTCACTTAAGACGGCTGTTTAATCCCATTAAAAGCTGTTTACTTCTCATAGCCCCTCATGACCTTTCTCTTAGCACAAAGTTTTTTTATACAACTTCCTAGCTTTTTCTATTCAGATTACTTTAATAAACTTTCACATCATTATTTGAATGGCATAGCCACTTAAACTGTCCAAAGAATTTACACATTATTGATCATTCATTATACAACCCATTGTTAATTATGGTGCTTGCTTGGGTATTTTTTTTGCTTAGTAATTCTCGATTTCTGGAGAAATACGAAACCAGTTAGGTAAAAATTTATTTACTCGTTTTATTTGAAAAGGAAGAGTCATGAAGACCTTATTAAAACAGCACCAAAATTATTCTATTAACTTTATGGAATATTACAGTGTATTACTTTTAGTATTGCTATTACTAATGACGTGCAATAATGCCAAGGCAGTCCCATTAAATTTAACATTGCAGGATACCCCTGATATCAACTCAGCTTTTATCAGCGTTGGTTATGCAGCAGATACTGATACCTTATCGGCGAATGGATTTGCATTAAATCTTGATGATGACGGTACTCTAGAAGCCATTGCGGGTGGGACCTTTGGTCTAACAGCCACAATTGATTCTACTGGGGCACTTTCTAGCGGAGGGATATTAAGTATTGGAGGTACGATAGCATCTTTAGGTTTTAATAGTGGAACGTTACTAAGTGGTAGTTTAAGTGCTTTTGGTTTTGGCCTAGCTTCTGACCCATTTGAGTTTCTATTTACTATCACTGGTGGTGATGCAGCATCTCTTTATGGTGGCATTGGTTCCAATGCTGGGGTTATTCTAAGCCTTGATACAGGTTTTACTGGAAGTTTTGAAAACAGTTTTCGCGGCACTGGATTAGCAGTTTCTGATGTAGCACCAATCCCTGTACCTACCACCTTAGCGCTTATTTCGTGTGGTTTGTTTGGGCTAGCGGGTTCATTGCGTAAAAAAATAAAATAATTTAATTTTCTGTTTTTATTAGTGCAGAAGCTATTCACTGGCTCTGCACTTTTACGACATAGAAAAATAAAAATATAAGAAGGTTACATTTTTTTGCGCAGTTTCGGATAACAACCACAAAAAAGATATTTATGACTTATAAACACTCATTGCAAATTCTGCTTGGGTATACAGAAAAATAATTAATAGGAGGACCTTATGCTCAGACTTTTTTCTAGGTGTAATGTGAAATCATTTCGCTTTATACGGTATTTAATACTGCTATTAACGCTTTCAGTTTATGGGGTTGCTATTGCTGAATTGCTTAACATTAATCCATCCTTTCCTGTAATTGCATATAATAACCAGGGCAAGCTAAACTATTCGGCAAGTACAGGTGTTTTTTCAGTTGACGCAACGCCTTTACTAATTCGCATTAGTGAAAGCTCTCTCCCTGTTGCCATTTCCCCAATGAGCAATGGACCTGCGGATGTATTAATAAATTTCTCCGTTGATAGTTTTGGTTCTCTTATTGGTGGTGTGCCAGGAGATGATATCGTTATTACTGGCAGTGTGGATTTACCTGATTTAGGGACATTTTCAGGCACCTTACTGACCGGCGAGATAACTGCATTTGGTTTTCGAGATACTGGTACAACATCTGACCTTTATGATTTTACCTTCACGCTGACCGGAGGTGTCATCAGACATTTATTTCCTGGCGAAACAATAGGCGTAACACTTGTCAGTGAGCAGTCCAATTTTACGGGTATCTTTACTGTTGATTTCGGTGGTGAAGCGAAAGGCAATATTGGATTAGTTTCAACGCCAGATCAGTTAGTCAGTGCTTTAGGTGATCGGGTTTGGGAAGATCTAAACAACAATGGTATTCAAGACTGTGAAGATACAAATGAAAATGGTGTTATTGGTGATGTTATAGCAGGGGAAGAAAATAACCCACTATTGAGTGACCAAGGTCCAGAGTGTGGCGGGAAAGCAAATGGAGGGGCTGGCATTGCAGGAGTAGAGGTATTTCTCTATCAACCTGATCAGTTTGGTGATTGTTCAATTCCTTTACCTGTTCCTTCACAGTATACGAACAGCAATGGTTTTTACTTCTTTGATAACTTAGCGCCTGGCGATTACTGTGTTGTCTTTAATATCAACTCCCTATCAAGTAGTTTTTGTGACACTGAGGGCTTTTCTCTTGGCTCTCCAAAATTCACCACTGCTAACATAGGTGGAAATGATGATATTGACAGTGATGCCAATCCATTAAATGGTTCTACTGATAGCGTCAGCCTGTTTGCAGGTGAGGCTAACTATAGCTTGGATGCAGGTATAGTCTGTCCAGCTAAGCTTGGCAATCTGGTATGGCTGGATGCTGACCTGAATGGTCTCCAAAATAGTGAGTCAGGTGTTGAGGGCGTAAGTGTTGGCCTCTATAAGTGTGGTGTAGATGGTATTCCAGGTACATCAGATGATGTCTTTACCGGTGAAACACGCGTCACAAATGCGCTTGGTGAATATATGTTTGGAGCTGAGCCAGGAGTGCTGGACCTTCCTCCTGGAGACTACTTTTTAAAGTTTGATCCTGATACTTTGCCATCTGGGTATAGTTTTACTTTACCTAAGAATGGCGATGACAATATTGATAGTGATTGTTTGGCCCCTTCCGGTTTAACGGCGTGTACAACCTTAGGCTCACGAGGAATAAACTTAAACCAAGACTGTGGTATTAAGCCTGACTGTGGCCTCACAATAGACAAACTGTGTCGTATTGAAGAGCCAGTAAATACTTCTTCAGATGCTAAGTGTGATGGCAAATTAAAACAGTTCACTGTCACTTGGACTGGTGATCCTATCACAGTGAGTGGACTGCCTAATGATGCACCTGGTGGCGTAGTGAATACCAACCAAGAAGTGACATTCTTTGGGCCTTTTGCAAGCAATGATGTGTTTGTAAATATTTCAGGCTCAGTAACGGGTCAATCAAAGTTTCATATGTCCTGTTCTGATGGTGATATGGATGGCGCTTCAGATACTAATGATGCTCAACCCCAAGTCACTGCTATTGGGCGAGATTGTGGTAAGAATCAAGGTGATGCAAAAAGTAATGGCGATATAGACTTTATAAATAACTGGTTACTCGAAGGGTTTGTAGACAACAGTGACCAAGTCTTGGACTGCACCCTGGATGATAATCCAGCGAGTTATGCTCAGGAATGTAGTTTTACGCTGCAGCCCGGACCAAGTTGTGAGTCATTGGAAGGTAAGCCAGATAGCTTAACCTTCAGGTACACTGCTGGTGGTTGCAGTGAAAGTGACAACTCACAAGATGCAAGTAAAGCTGT
The DNA here is from genome assembly GCF_000428585.1 of Zooshikella ganghwensis DSM 15267. GTDB lineage: Bacteria > Pseudomonadota > Gammaproteobacteria > Pseudomonadales > Zooshikellaceae > Zooshikella > Zooshikella ganghwensis. Next base: position 48,491 of record NZ_AUAF01000003.1, read on the forward strand.
ATGTTCAGAGAGCACTGAGGGTAGTGTAGTTTCAGGACCTATAACGATTGTGTATGCAGGTGGCGATAACGATCTTACCAGTGAGTCCTACACGCTAAGCAAGATAACTGTAGAAGTTGGTGAAGAGTTTACGGTTAGTGGTGGTTATCGCTCAAACTCGTACATTATGATTAGCGATGGCAGCACATCAGAGTTAAACATGTTCCATACTTCTTGTTCTCAGCCACTAGCCACGGGGGATGTATACGGAAGCCTGACATTAATAGGCATTAATGGTCAAACAGGAGGGGCAACAGTTAACTACCAATATTCTGTAAAAAATACTGGAGTGCCTCTGAAGGACGTATTCGTTGAAGACAGCTTGTTAGGGAAAATAGGCTTACCCTTTGACTTAGGTAGTGGTGAAACCAAGATCCTAAATGCTGGTCCTGTAATTCTGAATACATCTACAACAAGTGTGGCAACCGTTAGCTCGTTAAGCTCCTCATGCTCTGGATCTGATACATTGACGGTTAATGCCATCGAGCCAACGTGTGATATCCAGGTTGCTTTTAAGGAACTCCAGGATGATAAAGTTAAGTACAATCTAACAAATACCAGTCAAATAATGGCAACGCTAGAGAGCTTTATACTCAACTTTCCCTCTGAATACGGTGTAATTAAAGAGATTAAGTTAGATGGAACGATTTATAAAGCAAGTGAAAGTGAGCTGATAGTTGGCCCAGGAGTACAAATAAGTGCCGAAGACTGGACTTCACCCGATACATATCGTCGTGAGTTAGAGCCAGGTGAAACTAGAACCTTAGAGATAGTCTTTACCGTTAAATCTGATGACACTCACTGGGATAATGTGGAAGAGGGAAGCATGCTAACGTTCAAGGAAGGCTGCCAAGTTAGCCTAAGACTACCCAATGCCTGTGATATTGATCGCCCAACGGAATTAGTTTTTGAGTACACAGCTAATGCGTGTTCTTCAACCACTAATTATCAGGAAGGCAGTTTTGAGTGTGAATCAGGTACTGAGGGTTCCATTGGAAGTCTGGTTGAAGTAACCATGACCAAGGATGAGAATAAGTTTGCAGTTCAACAATCAGGCTCCGAAGTCAGAATATTCAGAAGTGATGAGATAGGTAAAGAGTTTCCCTCAGAGATTAAGTACAACATAATTGGTTCCGAAGGAAGCCAGGCTCATGTGCTCCACACATCTTGTTCAAAGCCATTGAATTTAGGTGATCAGTTTGGTGCGCTTACGTTAAAAGAGTTCAAGCCAAGGACTAATTAAACCAAGCAATTTTCTTAATCTTGATGTACTTGTTAGTAGAGGCTTCTTGTAAGCTGGGTAAAAATGTAGCAGTGCTAGTTTTTTTTCTCAGCCTACGAGAAGCTCAACAAGATTGTAAAAGATTATACTCATGCAATGGTTGAACTCATTTGCTCCTCCCGCAGCAGAAGGCCATCCTTGGTCTCTACTGCTCAATGTTCCTGGCACCTGCTTCACAAACAAATTCAAGCATTGCCATCCCTCTTTGTGCTATACCCCAATCTCGCTTAAATCAGTAACAGCAATAGCTCAATGTATATATTATGGGCATTACAAGGTTTGGATAATGGCCGCCGAACTGTTTGCCGCAAGAAAAGTCATTTTTTTAGCAATTCAAGATGCATCAAAAGAGTGGACAATGCCGATTCGAAATTGGAAAGCCGCGCCCAGTATATTTATGATTTAGTTTGAAGATCAACTCAGATCCTATATTTAAAACTGGGCGTATACACAGAAATATTTACAGTGTCTAATTCACCCTATAATAGACCATTGTTATCAAACCATTTTTGATGAAGTTTTTTTGTAAACCCCTTCATATCAAGGTGCTTTTTACCATTATCAAAAACATTGATCAGATTTTTAATTGCTATTTTTCCCTTTTTACCAACTACAAACTCTTTAGAAGAACCAAAATATGGAGATTTTAAAAACTCCCCTTTTATACTTTTTTTTCAATCATGTAGTCCCAGTTTTCCTCATATCCAGCAAAGCCATCAACTCGCCTTGCTAGTAATATTGTGAATCCCTGTGCTATTGTATTCACATTAATTTTTTTAAAGTAATTTGCTTCATTAAAAACATCACCGTAGTTATAATTATTCTTGACAGCAATATGCATATTTTTTAGGCTTTGCATATCATTCCAATCAATAGGCTTTTCTTTTAAGCTATAAACTACAAAATCAGCTCTATTTATATATTCACTTGAATAATGAAATATTTTTTCTCTTGAAGAATTCCATCCTGTCGGAAACAAAACATCAACTTTTCCTTCTTTGATAAAGTCTAATGCTCTTGGCCATGGGAGAACATGAAGCTCAATCGTATATCCCATATGATGGTAACTATTTCTGACAATATCCCATGAATAGCCTTTAAGACTTATAGAGTTTTTTCCTGGCGATATTACTTCAACTGTGAACTTCTCACTAAAGCGAAAGGGTTCATAATCATGGAGAGTCGCGACTTTAACTATTTTATCGGAACTACTAGCTTTCGGTATGAAATAAAAAAATATTGTAATAAATAGTAAGCATATTTTCATATTTTTTTAACCATCAAAGAACTTCAGCACCAAATACTACTGCATCAATTATAGCTATCAATGATAACTTGCATGCTTTTTAATCGTTAAAGATGATAATTATTAATGCAAAAGTGTAGAGAAATGATACATTTAAGTTAAAGAAAAAAATACAGTACTCTTTAATATAGCCTAACCCAAACTCAACATATATCAAAAAGTCGAATATTCCACGAGTTAAAACTACTAAAGAATACTGTAACATAGAAGACCCTTGCGACTAAACATATAGCTATATTCCGATTTCATCATATTTAAGTAACTACTAAGCGATTCCCCTTGCATAGGTGAATATACCTATAAAGAGGTATGATTAATATTTCACTTTAACTAATTATTTATTACACCGTGCGTGCAGCATTTTTGTAAAAAGAAGTGGCGCTCAATACTACAATCCGCTTTAACTCACTTAAGGGGAAATAGCATGGCAACTTAAAACCTAGCAGGAATCCAAATAATTTACCAGATAGGCCAAAGAAGTATGATTTAAAGGTTTTCTGGAATCACCTAATGAAATACTTATTCATGACACCTTTAGCTATTTTTTCTTCCGTCTTTATCCTAGCTCATTTCTTATTATCTATTAAGCTATTCACGAATTACTTCATTCAAAAAAAGTCAAATTATATCAATACCCTGCTATTGATTTTTAAAAAAGAGCAATATAGCTGACACGAAATACAACGTTATTGGGTTTATAACAAGCGGCCAAATTACCGATAGCTCCAAGAGTGGATGGATTTAGCTGAGGTCATTAGAACTGAAACAAAACGAACACAACAAGAACAAAGAGACTCTCTGCTGGCTGGAATCATGAATATTTAATGAAGCTAATTAGTATAATGTAAATTTATATGGGATTTCACTGGGCTACTCTAACAGGCTTCCTTGCCTAGTAGAGAGAATGAGAGGAGAGAATTGCTGGTCAGTGCTTTAAATAAGTACTTTAAATAGGTAATTTAAAATAGGCACTTAAAACAAATTAACTATAAAAACCCTTATATCAATTGAGTGTTATGGTTTACATTGGGGAAACATGGCTAGCTAAGTGAGTTCCTTTCCCTTTTCTTGAAAGAAGTAGCCTAACTTCTTGACCTGGTGTTAATTGATATCGACCAGGCTCTTTAAAGCTTGAATGATTAATATAAACCTGGATAATACCATCAATATCAATACAGCCAATACCATTATTTTGACAATACCATTTTACATGACCAACACATTGGGTATTCATTCTAGTGCTCCTTAATATCTTTCCTTACAATTTTAATTATTTCTTTATAAAAGAGTACTCTATAAGGGTTCTACAAACCTTTACCAATATCAAAAAAAACCTTATTTTCTCATTAAAAAACCAAATAACATTATTAAAAAACCTTCTTTATAAAGCCATACTACTTTGCACTTCTTGGCTTAATATTTCTTACGAATTAACCACAGCTCTACAAAGAAGCAAATACCAGACAATCACTAGTTTTTAAGCTTTCTACGGCTAGCCAATAATAAACCCAAGCTTAACAAGGCAACAGAAGTAGGTTCAGGCACTTTAGTTAACCGAGCAAAGGTATATAAATTAGTCGAGGCATTCTCAGCCGTAAAGTAATCAGGACCCAGTTCAATGGTTGACCCGTCTGCATCAAATGAACTATAAATAAAGAGTTCATAGGCCATGTCATCAATCATTATATCTAATGTCACAGGAAAGCCTGAGTCAGTGGTCAGTGTGAAAAAGTCATCACAAATAGACCCTCGTGGATTACCAAAAGGGCAGTCGCCTGCATTTAACGTCTCATTGAATGCGATATCAAATAATGTTACTAACGATGAGCCATAATCAGCAGGCATGACTAAATCATCAGGCACATCAGCATCACCCAATACTGCAGCAGTTGCAACAGCCAGGGGAATACCCATTATTTCAGCTGACTGAAATCCAGCCCCTAATGTACTACTCATTGATAATGCTCCTAATATTTGGGCTGTTGCTAAAGTAGCAAATGCTCCATTAAGCACATTATTATTATGTGTAATAACTGATAACTCATAAGGTGTATTTAGCGCTTCAATTGCAACAGACTTATGACTGATTAATTGAAGGTTACTTTGGTCTCCATCTCCAATTGGCTCACCCCAACTTAACTGACTAAAAATATCTAAACCACCATTAAAGTTGGTGTCCGTAATAATGGTTGGTGCAACAAAAGTACCTCCACCTACCGTCGCGTTCTGGAAGATACCTGAGCCATCAACTAAAGAAAAGTCAAGAATACTCGCTTGCGTATTTACAGCAGCGGCAAGACAAGAAACCGTAAATAGTTTGGCAATGTTAAATGAGCGCATTTTCCTTTCTCCTTTTACATTATTGATTGAGGGTTCAAACCGTTTCACCCCTAATAGTGCAAGGAGATTGCCAAAACTGAAAAATATCAGAATATCATAGCGTTACCTATTTATTAGCTGTCCAAAAACCATTTATTGATAAGTGACTCAACAACCAGACAAACATAAATAGCAGATTATTAGGATACACGGCATATTCCCTATACTGGTTATGTAAAAAAATGATTAAGTCTAATAAATCCCTGCCCTCCTACACAGTTAATTCCTCCATGCACAGACAGTTCAGTGGTCCTCACCTCACCTTTACATTCCTGAATAGTTGCCGCTTCCTTGCGACAAACAATTCGACTGTGCGTTATCCAGCCGTTGGCTCCCCCTGTTGTAAATCGTACGACCACAACGGCTTAATAAATAATGATTAGGGCGCAAAAAAGAGGTTTAGCGAAGGTTATTTGTAAAACACGTTTCAAAAGTAAGGTGAGCATCACTGGTAGGGCAATCGCATATAAAAAGATTTTGTGATGATCAGAGATTGTACTCATGCAATGCTTGAATTCATTTGTTCATCCCGCAGCAGAAGACCATCCTTGGTCTCTACTGCTAACGGTGCTCCTGGCACCTGCTTCACAAACCAATTCAAGAATTGCCAACCCTCTTTGTGCTATTTACCCCAATCTCGCTTAGGTCAGTAACAGTAATAGCTCAATATAAATTAAGGGTACTACAAAGGCTCGATAATGGCCGCTAAACTGTTTGCCGCAAGGAAGCAGCAACTATTCCGATATAAGGGGCCTGCAGGGAAGGATTCACGGTGTGTTCGCAGGGTATTATGTAAACTAAAACTGATAGTTTGCTCGATCAATTAAATCATGATTAATCTTTTCTAGGTATTTCTAACTTTAATAAAAAAGTCAAAATCACGGGTAATGGTATTTCCTTGACGACTGACTTCATCTACCGTATTTAAACGTAAATGGATTCGTAGGGTGACGACCCTACTCATATCACCGACTAAGTCTGCAGTCACATAACGATTTGGCACCTGATCAACATTGGTATCCTCACCATAAAGAAAAGTCATCTGTTCAACACCTCTAACCAACTCCTCAGCGGCATTCAAGCCTTCCTGGCGCCATAGCGAGGTTACAGTATTACCCTGATTATTTGGAAAAGCCGACTCAGCTAAGTAATAAATGGTTGACTCCATTTTATAAATCGCGGCATCTTCTCCATAAGGGATGCCATCATCCGTTAATTCTTTCTTAACATTGCCAGGATCAATTGACCCACCCGTATTATGAATAATATTATATTCTGTACCACTTTTCATACTAGCAATATTTGTTATTTGAAATAAGGTCGCTTTAGTACAATCGCTGATTAAAACAATTTCTTCATTCTTCAAAGAAATGCTGGCTTCCACTTTAATGACTGAAGAGGTATTTGGCATCGCTTTTGTCACTCTGGCTCCGTCATCAGATACACGACGAATGACCAGAATATCTGCAGCTGTACTCGGTTTAAGATTCTGAAGTTGCGTATTAAGGGTTGGCGACCAGGTACCGTTTCTAAAAACATATCCCGAAAAAGTCGTTCCCATATCCATCAAATAATCTATATCTGAAGGTTTCAAGCGGTTGATAAAGTTACTAAATGTAACCTTTGAAAGACAACCCATATAGCCCGCCATTCTGAGGTCATGACTGATTAAATCAAAAGCTAGGCGAGCATTGTCTTGTAAGCGGGACAACCCATTCACAACACGATATGTTTGCTGATTGGCACTAAAGATACTGATCATTCCCCCCATTAATACCAGTCCCAACAGCATGGAGACGAGCAGCTCAATGATGGTAAATCCTTTTACATGATTAACAGAGTACATAACTCAAGCGTCCTTTTTAGAGTCCTCCTGTCATAAAAGTGTATACCTGGGTACGCTTATCGAACAGTAAGTCATAAAAACTTAATAAATCTACTTGTAGTGCTAATAAACATGTAACGCAAGAGCACACTATTTATCCGTTTATTTAACCAGAAAAATCATTAAAATTACTCTAGCTAAAAGAGCAGGACAATCGCATATAAAAAGAGCTTATGATGATCAGAGATTGTATTCATGCAATGCTTAAATTCATTTGTTCCTCCCGCAGCAGAAGACCATCCTTGGTCTCTAGTGCTAACGGTGCTCCTGGCACCTGTTTCACAAACAAATTCAAGTATTGCCAACCCTCTTTGTGCTTTACCCCAATCTCGCTTAAATTCATAACAGTAGTAGCTCAATATATATTGAGGGCTTTACAAAGGCTGGATAATGGCCGCTGAACTGTTTGCCGCAAGGAAGCGGCAACCAAGCCTCCAGGGAAGGATTCACGGCGTGTTCAACGGGTATTATTTAGACTTTAGGCACAAGTTTAAGGGAAAATTATATGCGGTTGCCCTGGCTAAAAAGAATAAACACTGTTACTCATTATGAATAAAGCTTTGCGCAATTTTCAATCCATAAGCATCAAACTTTGCGTAAACCAAGGGAGCATCATAATAATGATCAGGGTTTACTCTTATTACCTTGTAACTAGCATTTAACTGACCATCTTTATTAAACTCCTGAAAAACAAACTGCTCTTTGACTTTTTCATTTACTGATATTTTATGATTTTTCAAGTGAAATTCGTGATCTTCAGGAATATCAAGTAAACGTTTAAACAACAATTCATTTACAGATGTCTCATCTAATAAAAACATTACTAGCCTCCTTGTAATTTATCAGCCTTGCAAATATACACAACAAAAAAGGTAAGTTATTTGGTAAGCATAAACAGAGCCAATTTGCTATCTAATAACTCAGCTTCTATTTCAACCACTGATAACATCATGTAAATAAACCCTTCGGGAGAGTATTTACTTAAATAGTATATTTTTATGACATTCCATATAAAACAGTTCACACCTAACCTTGTAAAATAAATAGACAGCATATCATTCAACATATTATAAAACAAAATCGCCTCTAATTAAGTTGTTGAATAAATTACTAGCCAATTTTTTTTACATAGAGGAAAGCTCATTCATTTCCGTTCTCATTAACTATTTGAATGAGCATACTTTTTTTAATCTGGAACAGTTCCTGCTCTTCAAGGGTTGTTTAAAAAGAACCTATAAGGAACGTGCCATGAAAACACCATTTAAAAAACTACCACTTGCCTTAATTGTCACGGCAGGGCTAACTCAGGCAGCAGAGTTATCACTCATGTTGCCAGACCCTTCATTACCTTATGCAATTCAGTATGATGATTTTGCATCCTTTTCATTGCCTGTTTTAAATTATTTTACTCAAGCTGATAATTCAGTTGCGCTTGTTCCCGGTCCCTTTGGAGCCACTATTCAACCCAGTGATCCCTGGTACATTAACTCAGCTCCCGGTGAGCTCGGGAAAGATGGTGAATATATTGTTATAGCCACAGGGACTAATAATGCAGGAGTTAACAGCAACGCCGACATCAGTGACTTAATTGATCCTGCTTATACAACGCCTGATGGAGCACCTGCGAACACCGACAGTTTTAGTACTGTCACGTTTGATCCAGTCGTTGTTCCGGAGTCTCTTAATGGAGTAGCAGATCCAGGTGGTATCAGTGCAGAAGCCAACCTTAATGACTTAGAAGACAGCTGGGATATTAATGTAGGCACGCTGCTGGATTATCTAGGCGAAGAAAACCAAATGGTGGTTATGTTTAACCATAATGAGTTAAACAGCGCTGAAGGACCATTTGGTGCTCAAGCCTTGTTTGCCTGGGCAAAAGTATGGATTACCGATAATGATGGAAATGACTCAGGTCTTGGCTCGTTTTACTTACGTAATACTGAGCTGGGTGTTAATGATCCAATGCCCACAGACTGGATTTTGGCAGCGGGTGATGTGTGTCTAGACCCCACTACCTTTATCCCTGACCCAGGCTGTTTAGGAGCTGACCCTGAAGATGATGACATTCTCTTTAAACATAATTTAGGTGCTGATAATGCCGCTTATGCTGTGGTATCACCAACACTTGATGCGGCTATGCGCAGTTTAGCAAACCCTGAAAACTATACATTACACGCAGATATTCGTCTTTATGATGAAGATGATGGTTACGAGCAGGCATTTATAATGGCAGCTCCAAGAATTGTACCTGATGAACCACCTCCTGTGCCAACTCCCGGTATTCTTGCATTATTTGGGTTAGGCTTGTTGTCTATGAGATGGACTCGTCGCAAGTAGCCAGTAAACGAAAGCTTAACAGTGAGTAAGGCATTATACCGACAATGAAGGGTATACATAGGCAGTATTTTCTCGCTGACGATTTTTTCGATATTAATCTATGCTAGGAGGTATCACTTACTTTACTTATAAAAGAAATCTTAACGTCAACTGTAGGATAGGCTATGGCATTTCGGGGACTCATGCTCTGTTACATACTACTCTTACCCTATTCGCTCGCTTTTGCTACATCGCCAAAGCCTGTCCTACAGCTACATTTGATGAGTTTTAACAATGACAATCATTTATACTTTCATGAGCTATTGATATCTTCATTGAAAGCTATCAATCAATCGGTCTCAATTACCATTTACCCCGAAACTCCACAGACTCGCATCATTAAATACCTTAATGAGGGTAGAATCAGCTTACATTGGATGCTGCAAACACCTACCAGAGATGCACGCTATACTCCAATTAGAGTAAATTTGACAGGGGGGTTAATAGGTACTCGGCTCTTACTGATCCCTAAGGGAAAAGCCTATATATATCAAAACATCAACTCGCTTGATGAATTTCGAAAGCTGCCAGTCGTCGGTGCTTTAGGAAAAAGTTGGTATGATGCTGAAGTATGGAAAGCAAATGCACTTAATTATATTCCATTGGAGGGTGATTGGCGCCAAGTCTATAAACCTTTAGCGCTTGGCAACCGAGGTGTTGATTATTTTCCCCGAGGCGTTAATGAAATTCTGAATGAGGCTGCTGAGCACCCAGACCTTATGATAGAACCCCGACTCGCACTCATTTACCACCGTGACTTCATTTTTTACCTTGCCAAGCCTTACATATCTTATAAAGACGTTATCGAAAAAGCCCTCAAAAAAGCAGAGCGATCTGGTCTTCAAGCAAAGCTACTCAATAAACACTGGGGACATACTACCCGTACCTTAAAGCTGAACAGTCGTGTACACTTATACCTTGAAACGCCATAGCTATTACAGCACTAAAATAGAGTAAGCTTGCAGTAATCCATATAAACAGAGCGTAATGCAGCAAAACCAATAGGATAAATTCTCTATGGCAGGTATGAAATACTCGTTGACCATACTCTTACTTTTGACAGCATTTCCTCTCTCAGCCACTACCATTATAGAAGCAATAGGTAAAGCCTATGATTTAAAGTCAGGCCAGCCCGTTTATATTGAAACACATACCATTCAGATCAATAAACCAACAAAAAACAATAAGCTTATTGTTGCTATGCCTCTTAGTGACCAAGTGACATATTCTTCACCTGATGGCAAAGTGTTTGCCACTAAGACCGTTGACTACGGAACGACACCACTTACACCAAAGGTTGTGTTTAATAACCTAAAATTTAATCAGCGTGAATCTGTCTTTATTCAGTCTAATAATGTTGTCATTCTTCATGAGGAAGATAGCCAACGCCAACAGCACCAATTACCACTTAAATCAGACCTAGTAATTGATGCTGGTTTTGATACATTCATTCGCAAACACTGGGCTAGTTTATTAGCGAATAAAACCCACCGTTTTGAGTTCTTATCCATCAGCGAAACATCAACGTACACTTTTAAGGTTAAAAAGTCGTATGAAGACACAAACACTGTAACATTCACAATGACTCTGGACTCATTTATTGGTGGACTTTTTATAGACCCAATTATCATTACCTATGAAAAAAAGGAACATAAATTACTCACTTATCAAGGACTCACTAATATTCCTAAAGATAAAGATAGTAACTTCAGCGCAAAAATTATTTATACCTATAAGGAAAAACCTTGAGGCGAGGCACAACAAACATGACCTGAGGGCACCTCGCCCTGCACCAGGCTATTAAAACACCCCATCTGTCAACTTTCTTGAAGGTGAGCCTTTATGGTCGTTAGGTAACTCCCGATATTTTTCAAGTGCCTCTTCCGCATTATCAATTTCACATTGACCAACTCGACGCCACAAAGCATTTCCCCAACCAAAAGTTCGACCGAACTTCTCATCGGTAAGCCATTCTTGCCAATGACCACTGCCAATGGTTCTTTTCCCCGTCACAATTTGCCACTGTAGTGCATCATGTCCTGCATAAGGAATATTGTTATACCACCTAAAGTCACCATGCATAAAGATTTGGTCACCTTCTTGGGTTGCTCTGCCATTCCAATCAGGGTAAGTATCAGAAACCCACACATACTGTTGATGTGTACCCACATCACCTGTTGGATAAAAACAAATTCCTTGCGTAGCCCATTGATCATGTGTAGGGCTGGTATCATTGTAAAAGGTCACTAACCAACGATTTCCACCTTTGGATAAATCAGGATAATGTGGCGGCATAGCATAAACAGCTGTAGCCGTACAGACATATACCCAAGTTAATGTAAATAATGTTGCTTTATTCATTACAACCTCCCTGCTAATTTGCTGATAAGCTAAATAAATTCTCCATTTCCTTTAGCCAAGCTTATAACTCACCTCTTGATTTTGATTACAGATAACTACGAACAGCTAATTAAATACTGCATTATTATCTATATAACAAAGTATCTCCTACTGTTAAAAATACTCTTTCTTACTAACATCACCGTTTAAATTGCAAAGCTGTATGGGATAATGGCACGCAAAAAATAGCTACCGACCATATACTTATAGCCTTTACAACTTACCTTTATGGTTCACAAACAAATTCAAACACTGTAAACCCTCTTCTTTTACCTTACCCAGTTACGATGAATGACACCTGTGGTATTTCCCTGTGGTAATGACCAGAGGAAGACAAATGCAGAATACCGCACAGCGAACTGCCTGTCGCAAAAATGCGGCAGCTATTCAGGCTTAAGGGGCCTCCAGGGAAGGATTTACGTCGTATTCGCTGTGGGTATACGTTAATTAAATGTGAATTAAGTATCAAAATTACGCATTACTCAGCGATCTCAGATGTTTCTACACTTTTTTTATTATTTTTAGTGACAAATTATAAAGTCGAGAGGCATAGCAAAAAAATAAGATATTTATCACCTTAATTTATCGACTAAGCAAAAAACATTATAAGAGTGAATTACTGCAAAGTTGAAATTATAGTTTGTTGGTATTATCCGGTTCGGGTTTTGGAAAAAAATGGAAGAATATTCATGTCTATTCAGGTTGAAGCCCGACCTATTTTACAACGACAACATCATAAAAATAGCAAACGAGGTCGAGTAAGTGAGTTTGTTTTTTCAGGGCCTGAACAGCTTCTGGCATCAATTATACCCTCAATATTAGCGGATCTTAATAATGATAATACTAAGCGCTGGTTAACCATTGTTTGTCCACCCGAGCTTAAATCGCTCACTATACGTTGGTTGCAAGATTCTAAACTCAATCGGCAAACAACATTGTTTTTGACCGCAACTAGTGAGGTTTCACTGTTACAGCTTACCTTGCAAGCCTTACAAATGGGAAAAAGCCATACCGTCGTCTGTTGGCTGGATTATATTGATGAGCATACTGTGGAATTACTAGAAGGGGCTGCACAACGTGGTAATAGTCAAGCCATTAATATTTTACAAAAAATTCTTGTCTAACAATTAAGGATCACCCCTAGCCATTAGGATGCTATTCCATTAAAAATAAAAAGGTTTTTAGGTAAGACTTGATGCCTAAAAAGCTCGGATCATTACAGGAAGGAATCGCCACCAGCAGCTGCTAATGGCCTAAATACTGTGGATATGCATTAACAACAGATGACAGAAAATGGGCTAATGCAAAACGTGGTCTTTTTCATCAGCTTCTAGCGTTGACTCAGACATGAGGCCTACCATTTGAATTCCAGCACTCATCATTGCCTTTGCAACCTCAACGTGATTTTCTTGCAAAATTGCTTTTGCCTCTTCAGAAAAGCTGATTGTTACCAGTGGCTGCTCCTCTTCTGTGTCCGTTCGCTGTAACGCAATGTCTCCATCCGGTAACTCAATAATTTCCAAATAAGAAGGCATGATTTCTTCTCAATAACAGTTAAACACTTTGGCCATTCTACCACTACAAGAGCAAGGCACAACCCGAAACTATAAACTTATCAGGGAACGCCTACCAACACAAACAGTATAATTAAATTATTACCGGCTAAAGACACCTAGAAAGTAGCGACTACTTGGTTATTTTTTAATAATTAATATTCAATGAGCAGCATTCGCACTCGACTGATTTCCTCCAGTAAAGAAGTCAACCATGTATTACCACATTGGAAGACCCTGTCCGTGATGCTTATATTATCACTTAATAACACGTCAACAGCCTCTGCAGAAGTAGCCTGTACATCAAGCTGTTTGACCGGAATCTGATTACTCAACACCTGATTTATATGCTGGTCACCTTCACCACCTATAACGCCCATCGGTAATGGCATGGAAAGGGATGAGCTGGCACTCGCCCCCACCAAAATTGGCCTAACGGCTCTCAACAGTTGAGCTAGCCAGGCATCAGGTTGACTGGCTAGCTCAAATAAATGTTGAATATCCATAGGCAATGACGAGACTTCCGTTATATCCTGAGGATTAAGTAGCTGCACAGCCTCACAATGACACTGGTAATGCACATTTAGCTCATTCACCCAGCCAATAACAGCCTGCCATAACAACAGGACAAAAGCATCTGCGAAAAAATGTTGAGAAGATGTACTCTGGTCACACTCAACATTATCCTCAGTCTGCTGCTGCCAATGCTGCATTAGCTGTAATGCCCGCTGAGTACGCACATCAACATAGCGCTGACATGCTTTTAATTGAGTTGATTCAGTTAATCCGGACATAATCTATACAACAGCAAATGTACACCCTGCATTTAGCGATCAATTAAGCACCTGCGCTCTTCTTGCTGGTTTTGGTGGCGGTTTTACGCTTACTCTGCTCTATGGCCCATTTTCCATCTCGATAAAATGCGCGCCAACCAGTAGCCTTACCATCAACTTCAGTCATAACATACTGCTCTTGCGTTTTACGACTGAAGCGGATAACCGCAGGATTTCCCTCTGGATCACTTTGCGGTGCTGACAGCAAAAAGTGGTATTTAACATCTAAAGCCTGCTGATGAGGTATTAATTCTTTCACTAATGGCGCGCGTGTTTCACGATTTTTAGGAAACTGGCTTGCCGCCAAAAATAAACCGGAAGCCCCATCACGAAGTACGTACGTATCATCTACCTTCTCGCAAGCAAGCTCAGGCATTGGAATAGGATCCATTTTAGGTGGTGCAGGCTCACCGCTTTTAAGTAATTTACGGGTGTTTTTACAGCTTTCACTGGTACAGTCAAAGTACTTACCAAAACGCCCTGTCTTAAGCTGCATTTCTGCACCACACTTATCACACTCAAGGGTTGGCCCCTCATAGCCTTTTAATTTAAACTGTCCTGCTTCAATTTCATAACCTGAACAATCCGGATTATTACCACAAATATGCAGCTTACGTTGTGCATCAAGCAAGTAGCTATCCATCGCAGTACCACATTTAGTACAGCGATGTTTAGCACGTAATGCATTAACCTCACCTTCTTCATCATCGGCCGCAACCGCTTCTTCACCCGGCACCAGATTGATGGTTGATTTGCAACGCTCTTTTGGTGGCAGTGCATAGCCAGAACAACCTAAAAATACGCCAGTACTGGCCGTACGAATCTGCATTTTGCGCCCACACGAAGGACAGTCAATATCTGTCATGGTAGGCTCATTCGCACGCATTCCCTTTTCTGTATCATTTGCCAGCGTTAGCTTTTTGGAAAAGTCCGCATAAAAACTATTCAACAACTGTTTCCAATTCAACTCACCCGTAGCGATATGGTCGAGGTTCTCTTCCATATTGGCTGTAAAACTATAATCCATTAAGTCTTTAAAGTTTTCTGTAAGCCTATCAGTAACAATATCCCCCATTTTTTCAGCATAAAAACGGCGACTTTCCAGCTTCACATAACCACGATCCTGAATGGTAGAAATAATTGAAGCATACGTCGAAGGTCGTCCAATACCACGCTTTTCAAGCTCTTTCACTAAAGATGCTTCCGTAAATCGTGCAGGTGGCTTGGTATAATGCTGACTCGGATCGAGCGCTTGTAATGCAAGTAACTGCTTAACCGTCAACTCAGGGAGAATTATGTCCTCTCCCTTCTTGCCGATAGGCGTTAACACTTTGGTAAAGCCGGCGAATTTAAGTACACGACCCCGTGTTCTTAATTCAAAGTTATCAGCCCCTACGACAATACTGGTACTAAGGTATTCTGCTGGAGACATCTGACAGGCTACAAACTGTCGCCAAATTAACTCATATAAACGCTCAGCATCTCTCTCTAGCCCATCAATAGAACCAGGCTGCGCATTGACAAAAGAGGGGCGAATGGCCTCATGAGCTTCTTGAGCACCTTCTTTACTGGAGTAGCGGTTAGCCGCTTTCGGTAAATAGGATTTATCAAAATGTTCTGTAATATACTCACGACAACTGTCTACCGCATCTTGACTGAGGTTGGTTGAGTCAGTACGCATGTAGGTAATATGGCCTGCTTCGTACAAGCGCTGCGCTAACGTCATGGTTTTTTTAACACTAAAACCTAAACGTGTACTGGCTGCTTGCTGAAGGGTTGACGTGATAAACGGTGCAGGAGGCTTAGTTTGAGTCGGCTTTTGCTCAACATTTTTTACTGCATAACTGGCTTTTTGTAATTGCGCTAAAGCAGCATCTGTCTGCGCTTTATTGACAGGACGAAATGCTTTATCGCTCTGTTTAGTCACTTGCAAACGCAGTGCATGACCATCATCGGTGGTAAGGTCTGCAAAAACTTCCCAGTATTCTTCAGGAACAAACGCACGAATTTCTCGCTCCCGCTCAACAATTAATCGAACAGCAACTGATTGCACACGCCCTGCCGATAAACCTCGGGCTATTTTGGCCCAAAGCAAAGGAGATACCATGTAACCCACGACACGATCTAAAAACCGTCGTGCCTGCTGCGCATTGACTCGATTTTTATCCACTTGCACAGGGCACTCAAACGCTTCCTGAATCGCTTTTTTGGTAATTTCATTAAAAACGACCCGACGATAGCGGTCACTATCTCCGCCAATGATTTCCTGCAAGTGCCAGGCAATGGCTTCCCCTTCACGGTCCAAGTCCGTTGCCAGATATATTTGGTCAACGCCCTTGGCTAATTTTTTTAATTCATCAACAACTTTTTCTTTGCCAGGCAGCACTTCATATTGCGCTTTCCAGTCATTTTCCGGATCAACCCCCATACGACCAATGAGTTGTTCTTTGGCCTTACGCTCCTTATGGATAGCGCGCTGTTCCGGCGTCAGTTTACGTGTTTCTGCTGCAGCTTTTGCACGCGCCTTGGGATCGACTGCCTTTTTATTCCCACTTACTGGTAAGTCACGGATATGACCCACACTGGACTTAACGATATAATTGCTACCCAGGTATTTGTTTATTGTCTTGGCTTTTGCTGGCGACTCAACAATTACTAATGATTTACCCATGCTGACCTGTCATTTCCAGAACAAACGTAAATTTATCCATAAAGATAGAAAATCTATTGAATTTTGCGACATATATAAGGACGATCTTACACACTATCAAGTCTACTCATAGCTGTCATCATCCCAAATATGTACTAAAAGCAACAACATACACCTAAAGCCGCTATCTCAAGCCGCGATCATTAAACGCGATTTACCTAAAAAATACTTTAAATCGCAATCACTAAAACCCAAGACAAATAAAGTCTCTTAAAACAAAAAAGCCGGAGTTAACCTCCGGCTTTTGACGTATACCAGGAATTAAACCCGTTCAAAGACCGTGGTGATCCCTTGGCCAAGTCCTATACACATGGTGGCTATACCCAAAGTACCATTCTGTTGTTGCATAATGTTCAACAATGTACCAGAGATTCGGGTACCAGAACAACCAAACGGATGACCAAGCGCAATTGCTCCTCCATTGAGATTGACTTTTTCATCCATTTTGTCAAGTAATTTCAGATCTTTTAATACAGGTAATGCCTGTGCAGCAAACGCCTCATTGAGCTCAACATGGTCAATATCATTCATGGTCAATCCCGCGCGCTTCAAGGCTTTCTTGGTCGCAGGTACAGGCCCATAACCCATAATGGAAGGGTCTACACCTGCCGTAGCCATCGCTCGTACTTTAGCAATAGGCGTTAAACCTAAATCTTTTGCTCGCTGAGCAGACATTACCAACATAGCAGATGCACCATCAGTTATTTGTGAAGACGTGCCTGCTGTAATAGTGCCCGCTTTAGGATCAAACGCCGGACGAAGCTGACTCAATGTTTCGTAGGTCGTTTCTGGACGAATTGTTTCATCCTCAGTAAATATCCTTAAATTGCCATCTTCATCCAAACCTTCCATCGGTGCAATTTCGTTGGCAAAACGCCCTTCAATTGTCGCCTTATGAGCACGTTGATGAGATCGCGCACCAAACTCATCCTGTGGTTTACGACCAATGCCGTGCATTTTACTGAGAAATTCAGCGGTAATTCCCATCATACCAGCGGCTTTCGCTGCATGAAGGCTAAGCTCAGGGTTTGGATCAACGCCATGCATCATACTGATATGACCCATATGCTCAACACCGCCAACGACAAACACATCACCATTATTGGTCAAAATGGCCTGTGTTGCGGTATGCAATGCAGACATTGAAGAGCCACATAAGCGGCTGACTGTTTGACCGCAGGAAGTATGAGGAATAGGTGTCATCAACATAGCCATCCGGGCAATATTCCAACCTTGCTCCAGTGTTTGGTTAACACACCCCCAAATCACATCTTCAACTTCAGCCGGGTTCACATCCGTATTACGCGCTAAAAGCGCTGTAATCAGCTTACCTGACAGGCTATCTGCACGAACATGGCGATACATGCCACCTTTGGCACGCCCCATCGGGGTCCGTACGAAATCAACAACGACTGCATCTCTTGGTTGTAAACTCATGGTTCTTGTACCCTCTTCCAGTCACTGAATTAGTTATCAAAAAAAAGCTGGCCGTTCTTTGCCATTTCCCTAAGTTTTGCTGTGGGCTGGTAAAGTGGCCCCAACTCAGCGTACTGGTCTGCTAGTGCACAGAATTCAGCAATTCCCATGTCTTGGATATAACGCAATGCACCTCCACGGAAGGGAGGGAAGCCAACACCATAAATCAACCCCATATCCGCTTCATGTGCACTCGCTACAATGTTGTCTTCCAGACAGCGAACTGTCTCCAGACACAGAGGAATCATCATCCGTGCAATAATCTCTTCTTCAGTGAACTCCCGTGAGGGTTGAGTCACCTCTTTCAGTAATGCTTGAACATCTGCATCCACTTTCTTCTTCGGTTTGCCACGCTTATCAGGCTCATAGCGATAAAAACCTAAACCGTTTTTCTGGCCATAACGCTTTTCGGCGAACAGAACATCGAGAGCACTCTTGAAATCTCGTTTCATACGATCAGGAAAGCCATCAGCCATGACTTTTTCAGCATGTGCTGCGGTATCAATACCTACAACGTCCAACAGGTAAGCAGGTCCCATTGGCCAACCAAAACGCTCCATCACCTTATCAATCTGGACAAGGTCAGCCCCATCACGCAATAACAGGGCAAAACCACCAAAATAAGGAAACAATATGCGGTTCACCAAAAAGCCTGGGCAGTCATTGACGACAATAGGTGTCTTCCCTAATGACTTGGCATAGGCAACAACAGTAGCCACCGTTTCTTCACTGGTTTTTTCACCACGAATGACTTCCACCAGCGGCATCATATGTACTGGGTTAAAAAAGTGCATTCCACAGAAACGCTCTGGGTGCTTAAGTGGTTTTGCGAGTTCAGTAATGGAAATCGTTGAGGTGTTAGAAGTTAATACCGCGTTTTCAGCAAGCTGGCCTTCGACTTCAGCAAGTGCTTTATGTTTTATTGACAGATTTTCAACAACCGCTTCCACCACCAAATCGACATTATTCAGCTCACCATAAGACAGTACAGGTACAATACGATTGAGTACCTCTGCCATCCCCGCCGCTGACATCCGTCCTTTATCAACACGTCTTACCAACAGCTTGGCGGCTTCTTGCAGGCCCAGATCCAAACCTTGCTGGTTAATGTCTTTCATGACAATAGGCGTGCCTTTATACGCAGACTGATAGGCAATACCACCGCCCATAATACCGGCTCCCAAGACACCCGCTTTGGTCACCTTCGCCGCTTTTTCCTGATAGTCTTTTGCTTGCTTTTTTAAGGCTTGATCATGCAAAAATAAATTAATGAGGTTTTTTGCCACACTGGTTTTGGCCATTTTCACAAAACCTTTGGCTTCAATCTTTAGCGCCTCATCACGGCCTTTGGTGGAAGCTTTTTGCATGGCTTTAATAGCTTCAACAGGTGCTGGGTAGTTTGGACCTGCTTGTGAAGCGACATAGGCTTTTGACGTTTCAAACGCCATCATCGATTCAATATTATTCAGCTTTAATTTTTCATACTTTGGCTGCCTTTTTGCCAGATAATCCAGCTCACCACTGACACAGCGTTTCGCCAAATTGACTGCAGTGTCATGTAGTTTATCCAGAGGAACCACTACATCTGCTACACCCACTTTACGGGCAGACTCAGCATCATGTTCTTTACCTGCACATATCCACTCAATGGCATTATCGGCCCCCACCAGTCGAGGTAAGCGAACAGTGCCACCAAAACCTGGATAAATCCCAAGCTTAACCTCAGGTAAGCCAACACGGGCAGTATCGGCCATTACGCGATAATCACCCGCCAAACACATTTCCATGCCGCCACCTAAGGCAATACCATTAACGGCAATCACTGTTGGGAATGGTAAGTCCTCAAACGCACTAAAGATGGCATTGGCTTGTAGATTTAATTCCATGAGTTCTTCTTCGGGCAGGGAGAAGTTATCCAAAAATTCTCCAATGTCTGCGCCAACAATAAATACATCTTTACCGCTCGTAACCACCAGACCTTTTACTGCACTATTTGCCTTAAGCTCCACCACAGATTGCTGGAGTTCCAGTAGCGTTTGTTTATTAAATTTATTGACCGATTCTCCCTGCAAATTAAATTGCAACTCGGCAATACCCTCTTCCAGGAGCTTAACCGTTATGGCCTGACCTTCATAAATCATCTAGTGATCTCCACGCTGAGTTAGCTTGTGTTCCGATCAAAAACTGTGTGGCTTACTGACAACAGCTAACGCACTCGCGCCAGAAGGAGGTGGGTTGCATAGAGATAGCATGTTCTGTCATAAGGTACACAGTCTGCCGGTGCCACCGGCTTATAGTTCTACAAGTTGAGTAAGCAATAATTCATACGTTTGTTTAATTATAGATTGCAACCTTCGTTAAAAACAGACAATTTGTCAATAACCCTTAAGTCAAAAATAAAATGACCTTTAAGTCAGATTTACATCTAAATGGAACATCTTCGTTACTGAGTAGAGAAAGATAGAATTAATTGGCTACGCTTTAACCCTAACGTCCAAGCGATTGCAAAATGATGATCCATCAAGAAAAACACATTACCTGTCTTACTAGGGCCTTCTAACACACTGGTAAAACAATCCAACCAGCATGACACTTTGATGACAAACGTCAGCTTAATGCACGTATCAGAGCAGCTTCATAATACTCATCGAGCAGGCCCTTCAGGTGTAGCAAGGCTTGAAAAAACCTTAACTCACATAGATGGCTCCAGCCAGCCTTTAACCTGATGTAAAAAGTGCATAATGTTGTCTAATGCTTCTGGTGTTCCCTTTTCCTGCCACAATACAGAGACATAGGCTGACGTGATTGATACTCGCACAACGTCATCAGGCAATGATGCGACCATTTGTTGCAAAGCAGACCAGTGCGGCTGCAAGCGACGATCATTTACTGCGGCAGGCCATCCAGTCCACTGCGGCGAATCGTTTAACTCATGCTGCAGGATAATTTCAATATCACCTTGGGGTCGCGCTATGCGGCAGGTGTAACCAATACAGGTGACTGATCTTCCATTTTTATCATTATAAGGCGTTTGGCGTACTTCTATCCCTTTTGCTATTGCTGCCTGACGCAGCGCCATTCGCTTTCGGTCTGCGGGTGAGGGCAATATCCACATCAGCGATCCTGCAATTGCAAGTACACCCAGCAAGATAATGAGATACGTCATAAATTTTTCCTACAATACCGTTACGATAGATTCAATACTACTCAGCCGTATTTTATAGACAACACATTGTGGGTAATGTGTTTTCCAGGACGCACGGACACATCAATAAGTCCTATTAAATAAGATATATAAAAAGCAAGGAGTCACTTTAATGAGTCGTTATAAACATATTCTGGTTGCCGTGGATTTAACAGAAGAAGCCGATATTGTTTTGCAACGTGCCCAGGAGATTGCCAAAGACCACAATGCCGATATTACCCTGGTTCATGTTGTTGAACCTTTAAGTGTTGCTTATGGCAGTGATATTCCTCTGGACTTAACCACGCTACAAGAAGAAATTGCACAACAGGCCCGTCAACGGATCAGCGAGCTGGCTAAACGCCTTAATAATGAAGGCCATCAACATGTTGTGTATGGACGCCCCGAGAAAGAAATTCACCGTATTGCTGAAGAGAGAAACGTTGACCTGATTGTGGTCGGCAGCCATGGACGTCATGGGCTAGCCTTGATACTCGGCTCCACCTCTACAGGTATTCTTCATGGTGCGAAATGTGATGTGCTGGCCGTTCGGGTAGGCAAGTAAATTTATTGTGTATTAATGACTATTTGTAAAAGCGATGCCCATCTACATGGGAATCGCTCTATATAACGCTATTCAGACTGCATGGCTTCTAACTCAGTCCAGCGTTCAAGTTTGTCTTCAATTTGCTGCTGTAACTCCGTCAGCTGTTGTAACGTTGATTGAACTTGAGCTTGTTCCTGCTGATAAAAGTCTGGCGCATTCACTTGCTGTTCAAGCATACTTTGCTGTTGCTCCAAATCTTCAATTTCTTCTGGTAGCTGTTCCAACTCTCGCTGTAATTTATAACTGAGTTTTTTTCGTGAACGTTTAAGCTCATTTTCAGCTTTTTGTTGAGCAAGGGTTGCTGCTTTTTCTATAGGCAGTGGTGATTCTTCTGGTTGCGCTGCAGACACTAAATCCTTAAATGCCCCCCCTTGTCGAATCCAATCATGGTAACCCCCAACATATTCTTTGACTTGACCATTACCTTCAAAGACAAAGGTTGAGGTCACAACATTATCTAAAAAGGTACGATCGTGACTGACTAATAGCAATGTGCCATTAAAGTCCAGTAGCGCTTCTTCCAAAAGCTCCAGGGTTTCAACATCCAAATCATTGGTTGGCTCGTCCATCACCAACATATTGGCAGGTTTACTGAACATACGGGCCAGCAGCAAACGGTTACGCTCACCGCCTGATAATGCCTTGACGGGGGTACGGATACGCTCAGGGGTAAATAAAAAGTCCTGCAGATAACTCATGATATGTCGAGACTTACCACCAATTTCAATACTGTCACGCCCATCAGCCACGTTGTCTAGCACGGTTTTTTCTTCATCAAGCTGAAGTCGTAGCTGGTCAAAATACGCTACTTCTAGCTTAGTACCATGCTTAATAGTCCCTGACTGTGGTTTTTCCTGTCCCAGTAGTAGCCTCAATAAAGTACTTTTACCGACGCCATTGGGACCAATCAAGCCAACCCGATCACCACGTAGCAGTCGGCATGAAAAGTCATCAATTAAGAGAGCCTCATCATAGCCGTGGCAAACATGTTCAGCTTCTACAACCAGCTTGCCCGATTGCTCAGCTTTATCTAGTTGCAGTTTGGCTTTACCCTGAACTTCTCGACGTTGAGCTCGTTCTTTGCGAAGTGCCTGCAGTGCTCTGACTCGACCTTCATTTCGTGTCCGTCGGGCCTTTATCCCCTGTCTAATCCAGGCTTCTTCTTGTGCCAGTTTTTTATCAAACTCAGCATTCTGACTGGCTTCAACTTCCAGTTGATGGGCTTTATGCGCCAAAAAGCTAGCATAGTCACCACTCCAACTGGTGATCAAGCCTCTATCCAGCTCAATAATTCGGGTTGCCACTTTCTGTAAAAAAGAGCGGTCGTGGGTAATGAATAATACAGCGCCTTTAAACTCAGCTAACTGCTGTTCAAGCCATTCAATGGCGGCTATATCCAAGTGGTTAGTCGGCTCATCCAGCAGCAATAATTCCGGATCACTGACCAGCGCTTGCGCCAAAATAACCCGTCTTCGCCAGCCACCCGACAGCTCTGCCATGGTTTTATCTTCAGGCAAGTTCAAGCGCTTGATCATGGTTTCAATACGCTGGTTTAAACGCCACCCATCTTTTTGCTCTAAGGCCGACTGGACATGAGCCAACGTTTGCAAGCTTGCTTCATCATTTGCTTGATGAGTAAGTTGATGATACTGGGTAAGTAGCTCACCTACTTCAGCTAAGCCTTCAGCCACCACCTGGTAAACGGTTTTCTCATCCGCTTTGGGAAGTTCTTGTGGGAGTGCACTGATACGTAGCTCTGGTTGACGCCAAAGCGTACCACCATCAATATCCTGAATACCTTCAACTACTTTTAAAAGGCTGGATTTACCCACCCCATTTCGCCCAATAAAACAAATGCGCTCACCACTATCAACTTGAAAACTGACCTGATCTAATAACGGCATTGCACCAAACGCGAGAGAAACTTCATCAAAGCGCATAATTGGCATAAGGGATTACAACCTCTTTTTCACAGCAACTAATTTCACAGTGGCTAAGCGTATCAAATAATAAGAAAGCAACGAATAAGTGAGAATTAATTCACACTAAAAACATCTTACCTATCAACCTAGTGCACATTAGGTCTATGTCCTGTAACAATTCAGTCTTTAACAGCTCTACTAGTAATTAACAGTTCTACTAGCAACTAACAGATCGACTAGCAATGGCTTAACCAGCAGCCACTCAATAACACAACATTAAATGCCTAAATGTGTACATTAACTGGGTAGCTCAGGCAAACATCATTATGACACCTGGGCGCATTCAATCTGTAGTATAGAAGCGGTTATGCTGAAGCCAGACACCTGACTAAACTCAATGTGCAACTTCACAGAGTGATTCACCAACGTACCACATTATTGATTGAGACAAATGTTATCAACGGAACTCCAAGACGACTATTATTATCTGTACATAGATACTATTTTTGACATAGCCCTTTTCAACAGAATTTAACCAAGACAGCAATTCCATGATGCCTATTAACGTATTGCTCAAACCCATCCCCATAAGTCAGGTGTTGCGCGTCGGGTTCTTGCTGCCCTTCTCCACCTGTATGACGCTGGCCATTACCAGCCAAACAGCCTTTGCCAGCGCCCAGACACCTTACAGCAAAGAGCGCAGCTACTATCAGCAGGCAATAAAAGCCTATCGTGCTAATAATAACAAGCAATTTAACACCCTAAAAAAGAAGCTGAGCCACTATCCTCTTTACCCCTACCTTGAGTACTATCAGCTTGATAGAGGACTGTCTTCAAAAAGCAATCGCACTATTGCTCAGTTCGTGAATAAATATCAGGATGTTCCACTCACAAATAGGCTGGAGCAAAAATGGTTACGTTCTTTAGCAAATAAAAAGCAGTGGCAAACTTTGCTCAAGCACTTTCCTGAAGATAATAAATCGACTGATCTACAATGCAGCTTTCATTATGCTCAATTACAAACAGGTAATAGCAAAGCAGCCTATGCCGGTGCACAACAACTGTGGCTAACAGGCAAATCGCTACCCAAAAGCTGTGACCCATTACTGAATAATTGGCGGTCTGCCAATAAATTAACCCCCGATTTAGTTTGGCAACGCATGGTCTTGGCCTATGCCGAAAATCAAGGTACTTTGGGCCGCTATCTCATTCGTTATTTACCCAAATCTCAACGTGGCCTGGGTAATCTTTATTTCAACACCTATCACCAGCCTAATCGGCTCACCAAAACCGCAAATTATTCTGCTAAACATGCCCAAATGGGTGACATTATCAGTACTGGTCTGGTTCGCCTGGCAAAAAGCAAGCCGAGTAAAGCCCTCTCCCTTTGGACTACTTACCAGAAACAACACAGGTTTACAGATAAACAGCAAGCTTATGTAGAAACTAAGTTAGCCTACCGTTTAATGCGAAAATACACTAAAAAACACCAACAGTGGATTGATAGTGTCCTGGCAAAGCATCAAGAAACCGAGCTAATTACCTGGCGCTTACGACAAGCATTGCGACAACTGGACTGGGCCAGTATTGCCAAATGGACACAAGCCTTTCCTAAAGAAGAAAGACAAACCAGCCGCTGGCAATATTGGTATGCTCGCGCTATTGAAGCCAGTAATCCCTCACAGGCTAAGCGTGATGAAGCTCATACTATCTATCGCAAACTCGCGGATAGTGAACGGGATTTTTATGGCTTTTTAGCTGCAGATAGAATGAGCCGGAATTATGCGCTTCAACATAAGCCTTACCCAGTATCGTCAAAAACACGAAGCCGTGTACAACAGCTACCAGCCGTTCAACGCGCTCAAGAATTTTTTCAAATGGAGCAACTTTGGCCTGCCCGTCGTGAGTGGTATCACATGGCTAGCCAAATGAATCGCGAAGAGTTATTAGCTGCAGCTGAAGTTGCCATGAGCTGGCAATGGTATTTTCCTTCTATTATTAGTACCGCACGTGCTGAGTATTGGGACGATTTAAACCTGCGCTTTCCGGTTGCTTATAAAAAACCCATCCTCAAAAATAGTCGTGCCCAGGACCTTGATAGCAGCTGGGTTTTTGCTATTACCCGACAAGAGAGTGCCTTTATGTATAAAGCTCGCTCTCACGCAGGGGCAATGGGCCTTATGCAGCTGATGCCAGCAACGGCTCGCTATGTTGCTCGAAAAAATAGCATTCCCTATCAAAGTACCAAGCAACTCCTAAAACCTGAAACCAACATCAAATTAGGTAGCGCTTATCTGGCTGAGCTGTACAAGCAATTTAATGGTAATCGAATTTTAGCCACAGCTGCTTATAATGCTGGACCTCATCGGGTAAATCAGTGGTTGAAGCGCCATCGCAAGTTACCCCATGATGTATGGGTTGAAGTGATACCCTTTAATGAAACCCGAAAATACGTACAAAATGTGCTGGCATATCAGGTTATTTATCGGGATAAGCTTGGCCATAAGCCCATGTTCTTAACTAAAAATGAAGTCAATTACAGTTATGAGCCGGCTAAAAAGCCTTAAAAATCGTCACACACAAAAAAGGTCAAGCAATGCTTGACCTTTTTCTTTAGAGGCTCTGATTTAAATACTCTATTTATCAGTAATAAAGTTTGGCTTTCTTCACCGCTTCATAAGCATCTACCACACCAGCACCACACTCATCACAGTCAGTTTGTCTCGCAGTGCTTTTCAGGATTGAACGAACCGTACTGGGTTTAATTTTTGGATTAACCGCATACATTAATGCTACCAATCCAGCCACATGGGGTGTCGCCATACTGGTGCCCTGATAGTAATCATAGTTATCACTTCCAGGATAAGACTGCCCAGCATTTAAAGTTGATAAAATGCCACCTTCAGGTCGCTTCTGCCAAGTGTATGTACCAGACCAGTAGTCATATTTCTTAACTTTGGTTTCACCACCGGGTGCCGCAACGTCAACGTAGTCACCATAATTTGAGTAGTAAGAACGTTCGCCACTTTTGTTATTAGCCGCAACAGTAATAACACCAGAACAATTGGCAGGTGCTGCATTACGACTAGTGATACGCACGCCTTCATTACCGGCAGCAACAACAACAGTGGTGCCTTTTTCAGTGATATCTTCAATTGCTTCCTGATACACACGGCTACATGGCGCTTCACCACCTAAACTTAAATTTACAACTTGTGCTGGGTTTTTATTTGCAGGTACCCCATCAACTTGTAAACCTGCAGCCCAGCGCATACCTTCAACAATATCACTGGTATAGCCCCCGCAGCGACCCAATACACGTACAGGCAGAATCTTACTCTTCCAAGCGACACCAGCGACACCAATACCATTATTACTTACCGCTGCAATGGTTCCCGCAACATGAGTACCATGCCATGAACTGGTTTCATCTCTCGAAGGTACAGGTTGACCACTTGAGTAACCACACTCCCCTTGCCGGGTAAAATCTCCAGAATCAAGCGGATTATCATCTCGACCATCACCATCATTAGCGACAAACTCATCTGAAATAAAATCATAGCCAGGAACGATATTATCCATTAAATCTTCGTGATAACGGATACCTGTATCGACAACAGCAACTACGACATCCTGACTACCTTGAGTAATTGACCAGGCATCAGGTAAATTCATACCGCCGGTAATTTCATCATTACTATGATAACTCCACTGTTCCGCATAACGAGGGTCATTTGGATGCGTTTGCTGAATTGTCATAATATAGTCAGGCTCAGCATACTCTATACGGCTATCGTTGCCTAATGACGCAGCTATCGCCTCGACTTTTGCCACATCCATCTGCTCACCCAGCGTATAAATCACTTTATTATTATCTATTTTTTTAAGTTGGTTAAGCTTTTCTCCAGCAGCTGTTGCTAACATGCGAGGTTGCGCATTAACAGCCGGAGCAGACATTGGACCCATTGTTTTTTTTGAGGTGGATTGCTTATATTTAATAATTATGCGATTTGTCTTTGGTGCTATCCCTAACACTTCTTCAGCTAATACGCCCCCCGACAAACAGCCTACAGAAATAGACACAAAAGCACATAATGTTTTCGTCATTGATAGCCCCTAATCACTCAGATAATAGTCAATCTATTTGTTTGATAGCTTCCTGCTACCTTTATATTTTTACCACACTCCCTGCTTATTATTTTGCAGATATAATTATTAATTTATGGAATTTCTAACGCCCTTGAGGCAGTTCTTATTTAATAAAAGTAAACTTTTCCATGTTTACAGCTCCAATATATTACAATGAGATTCCTAAATGCAATATATTTTCCAATAAAAAAAATGACTCTTCGGATTAACCATGATTTTGCCTGTATATAGTGCCTCAATAGAACCGACGCACCAAAAAACAACACATCACACGACCGTAAAGTCTGTCACTGAAAAGCGCGAGTTTACCTATTAACATCAGTAAAAAAACAACAACCTAATAGGACATACACTGCGCGTAAGTTGTGCGGAACTATTTAATTTATGACAAGGTGTTTTTTTCAGACCAAACTGGCCTAAGGCTAGAAAAATCAACGCTCACCTAAAAATGGTATGGACACCATTGTTACTTAATTTTCCCATGGAGCGCTAGCCATAATTAGCAGTCTATTTTGGCAAGGAAAGCTAAACTCAAAGCAATTAATGCTAATTTATTAGCAAGAGGAACATCATAAATAGCGGGCTTTTTTAGTAAATACCTCACACAACAACAGTTGCCTAAATGATCTTCTCAATAAAAGAGAGTGTAAGTTCTGTAGGACAAATTAGTCACATTGACACTTACTTTGTATAGACAACTGCGCTGTTATTATTACAAAAATAAAGTTCAAACCGAGAAGAATTTAATTAACATTCATTTTTGCGCTTAACCACAAATCGCTCTCCCTTGGGAGTTACTACCAACCAGCTGTGTCGATGAATCAGTGGCATGGTAAACCCATGTGAGCCTGACAACCGATCGACTAACGTGGCACCTGCAGGGCTATTGCTGGCTAAATGATCAATAAACTGCTTCCATCCCTGAAAAACACCTTGATCACTGGTAATCATGGAATCCTTCGTGGTCAATGTTACTGTCTTCATCGAATAACCTCTTACCCAAATAATCTGTCGTGTTCTAGTCCGCTCACCCGTCAAAGGTCAGAACTCCATTCCGACAAAGTACAGAGGAATATGCCTTTTCCAAGGGTACACCCAAACTGCAGGGTAAATAAGCGAGTGACTCGGTAGTGAAAGTATAGATGGCAAGCATTCACCTACCTTGTCCAACATCAAAAATGTAGACTGCAGCACCATATTAATTCTTCATTAAAGTCGTCTGATTAAAAGCAGTGACTATAAGCCGCTTGCTCCTTGCTTTTTTTTCTATGCCTATGGTTTGATAACGCTTCAAGACTACGTATGACAAAACGATTCAAAGCAAGGTGCAAAACAACAACTCAGTTGACATCAGGTTGAATTACAACCATGTCATCTTTATCTGCAACCTACTTTGGATACAACCTTACTTAAGTGAGCACTAAATGAGTATTCATATTAAAGCTGTTATGTCTATTGTTGCGCTTACGATCAGTTCCAATAGCTTCAGTAGCACCCCAGACGCAACGATTAAGCTCCGCATCATTGAAACTACCGATATTCATGCCAATTTAATGGACTTTGACTATTACAAAGGCAAACCCAGTCCAAAAATCGGCTTAACCCGAGCTGCAACACTGATTAAAGAAGCCCGTCAAGAAGTGAAAAACAGTGTTTTAGTGGATAATGGCGACCTGTTACAAGGCAGCCCCTTAGGAGACTATATTGCTTCAAGAGGATTAAAAAAAGGACAACTACACCCTGCCTATAAAGCGATGAACCAACTACAATATGATGTCGGCAATATTGGTAATCATGAGTTTAACTATGGTCTTTCCTTCCTCCAAGAAAGCATAAATGATGCAAAATTCCCCTATATTTGTGCCAATGCTTTTCACGATAATGGCAAAGGTCAGCCAGGCAAACCTTACTTCAAGCAGTACCTGATTAAACCTACAACCGTTGTCGATAAAGCAGGAAAACAACATACGCTCAACATCGGTTACATCGGTTTTGTTCCCCCCCAAATTATGCTCTGGGATAAAAAAAATCTAACCGGTAACGTTGTCGCAACAGATATCAAAAAAACTGCAGAGACACTTATCCCTGAAATGAAACAAGCAGGGGCTGATATCATTATTGCAATCCCTCACTCAGGTTTAAGTACAGAACCTTATACAGCCATGGCTGAAAACTCAGTGTATTACTTAACACAAGTATCAGGCATTGATGCTATTCTCTTTGGCCACGCACATGCTGTCTTTCCTTCAAAAGAGTTTAGCCGTATTCCAGGTGTCGATATTAAACAAGGCACCATTAATGGTATTCCTGCTGTAATGCCAGGACGTTGGGCAGATCATATTGGTATTGTTGATCTCACCTTAACGCAAAAAAATGAGCAGTGGCAGATCACCAGCAAACAAGGCTCAGTCCGAGGCATATTTAATGAAGATAAAACAAAGCAAGTGATGCCTGATAAGCAATTAACCAAGCTACTTGCCGAAGATCATCAAGCAACTTTGAAGTTTGTGAATCAACCTATCGGGAAGTCCAGTGATGATATTTATAGTTACTTGGCTCTTTTACAAGATGACCCTTCTATTCAAATCGTCAATGATGCCCAAAAAGATTACGTTGAACGTTATATTCAAGGTGATCCCGACCTTGCCAATATCCCTGTGCTATCTGCTGCCGCACCTTTTAAAGTAGGTGGCCGTAAGAATGACCCCACCAACTTTACAGAAGTCGCCAAAGGCACTCTAACCTATCGTAATGCTGCCGACCTGTATCTTTATCCTAATACCCTGGTTGCACTTAAAGTCACAGGAAAGCATGTTAAAGCCTGGTTGGAGTGTGCAGCAGGCCAGTTCAATCAAATTAATCCTAACCAAACTACAGCACAACACCTGATTAACTGGGATAATTTCAGGACCTATAACTTTGATGTTATTGATGGTGTACGTTACCAAATCGATGTAACACAACCCGCTAAATACGATTCAAGCTGTCAACTTAAAAATGCCAAAGCACAACGTATTTATAACCTAACCTATCAAGGCAAACCGATCACCGACGATCAGCCTTTCCTTCTCGCAACCAACAACTACAGAGCTTATGGTGGTTCATTCCCTGGCACAGGAGAAGAGTTTATCGCATTTGCAGCCCCCGATGAAAATCGCCAGGTGCTCGCCAACTATATTCAGCAACAAACTAAATCAAAAGGTAAAGTAACACCCACAGCAGACAATAACTGGTCCTTTAAACCTATCAATAATAAAACTCCGTTAAAGATCCTGGTAGAGACA
Organism: Zooshikella ganghwensis DSM 15267; assembly: GCF_000428585.1. Classification (GTDB taxonomy): domain Bacteria; phylum Pseudomonadota; class Gammaproteobacteria; order Pseudomonadales; family Zooshikellaceae; genus Zooshikella; species Zooshikella ganghwensis. The sequence goes on from NZ_AUAF01000003.1 coordinate 79,876, forward strand.
TCTCCAGACCCTAAAGCGTCTACTTTTATCAAGCAACATAGCCAGTACCCTATGAAACCTGTGGAGAAAGACGATATAGGCTTTGCAGTTTATGAAGTCACTCTGACCCAATAAGCTTTTGACAACAGCTTACAATTTGTGGGATAAGGATATAAGTATGAAAAATAGAGGCTGCTTAAATCCCACTGAACACGCTGTCAATCCTTCCCTGGAAGCTCGGCTGCCGCATCCTTGCGGCAGACGGTTCAGAGGAAATTAGCCAGCCTTTATTTTTCCTGCCACCATTAGGTAATTCAAGAGCCGTACTCATAACACACGTCCCCAAGAAACAACCTATAACCTGCCCTACCTTTCCTTACCTTACTGAACAGCAAAGATTGAACTAAAGATTCTGCTTGTTGCACCGTCACTTATGATTTCTTAATGAAACTATCAATCAGTAGAAAACTCTTTTAAGTCATCATCAGGCAAGCAGTCCACTTGCTGATACACTTAACAATAGTTAACTCATACAAAAACGATTAAACTACAGTAAAGTTCTTGAAGATAAAATGTCACTACTTTTTAAAACACAGCATTAATGCCAAAAGCAGCCTATTCAGCAATTATTGAAATGGCTGAATTCAATTTTGCTGGGGGGTTATATGAAAAATAAAGAAGCACTTAAAACAAAAGATTTAACTTTAATTCGAATCTTTATCACCTTACTATTTTGCTCTTCAGCCAATAATAATGGCTTTAGGTATTACTATAAGAATATAGTTATTTCAGCACTAGACTTTTTTATTGGACAAACTTAGCCTTATCAATTTTTGCAATAATCTTTCTAAACTATTGGCTTCTTTTAGCTATTACCACTTCATTATATATCATACTTAAAATATTGATAATGTTATTTTCAGACTTAAACATTGAAAGCAAACCTAACAAGTAGCAACCCCTAATTTTTAACTACCTTTCAACGTTTTCTTAACATTATGTCGCAGTTTTCATGTATTTAATGCTACCCTAACTGTAGTGCACTAAATTATTTTCATAGTAATCCCGCCAAAATAAATATTACGTTGCTTTGGCATGGAAATATTAAATCCGCAGTAATAGAGTTGATAAAAATGCTTTCAACGTCTGTTGCATTTTTAGGTTTGCTAATGGTAGGCGGAGTCAGGATAAGGTGTTTAAAAAACAAGCCTACAGACAAATAGTACAGTAGGCTTGTTCTTTAAAGGTGAAGATAAGTGTTATGTTAGAACCTGGCTTCTAACTTAACATCTTCATAAGGCGCTTTAGGTTCAATCAGCAAGTGATAATAACCAGAAGCAGGATTATTTATAATGATTTGCTCGGTATTACCTGCCTGTGTTGAAGATTGTTCAAAAGACTCTGTCGTTGGCCAACCCTCTTTCGTCATGTACAAATCGACATTACCAGACCCACCTTGAGTGGAAACTGTCAGCTTGGCAGTATCAGCAGGTACATATATATAAAAATACTGACTGTAAGCACTGCTTAGCTGTTTAGGAGAGCAATTTGTCAGTTCATCATCTCGATCGCTTTGGCGCTGCTTTTGACAGTTGTCTTGGCCTGGATCAGGTGTAGTAACAGCATCATTAAAGTTAACACTTAATTTAGCGCCACTAAACACTGATTTAGCAGATAATAAAATATGGTAATAATCATTTTTTTCAGGTGACTGAATGACTATTTGCTCTTCATTACCTTTTCCTGCTGAGTTGTAATCATAAGCATCTTGTGTCGGCCATCCTTCATTATTAACGTATAAATCAGCATCGCCAGTACCACCAGTAACAGAGAGCGTTAATTTATTGGCACAATCAGGTACTTGAACAAAATAATACTGCGCACCACCCGATAAATTAACCTTGGGCTGAGCACTGATCAATTCATCATCTCGATCAGTAGACTGCTTACCTACACAAGTACCGTTGTCGTCGCCGTCTCCGTTGTCATCTCCATCACCATTATCATCGCCGTCCCCATTGTCATCTCCATCGCCATTATCGTCTCCGTCCCCGTTGTCATCTCCATCGCCATTATCGTCTCCGTCCCCGTTGTCATCTCCATCGCCATTATCGTCTCCGTCCCCGTTGTCATCTCCATCGCCATTATCGTCTCCGTTATCGTCGCCATCACCATTATCTTCCAGAGTATCAATCCAGCTGAAAAATTCTTCATCATAGCGAGAGCCGATACCTCCCATATGTTCTGTATATGCTGAATAATCTCCATTACGGAAATAATTTAGCACTTGCACAATATCCGCAGAGTGTTTTACAAACATAAAGCGGGAAGCCAGGTATCCCCAATAATAAATACGGTCAGTGCCACTATTATAATCATTTGAAAGTATTTCACTTAACCGGTAGGTTTTAGCTTTACCCAATTCAATTGCATGTGCGTTACTATTACGTTTATCCATATATTCAGCCATACCCTCAATCCACCAGACGGTACGTGCTGAAATTGCATCATTAAAATCGCCGTACATATTAAAACGGCCATCTAAATAATGATTAAACTCATGGCGTAAATTCCATACTTCGAAATTATTCGTTCCTACTTCTTCATAAGCAATAAAACGCGCCTGATTTCCTTTCTGGCTTGGATCTCCCTCCAGATACATTCCGCCATTATCCGTACTGATATTAAATAAGAATCCCGCATAAGTTTGGTAATCTTCTCGGGTATGGAAAGCCACGACTTCTAGGCTATCATTATTATCATCTTTAACTGGCTGGTAATTTGTTTTAAACTGGTCATGAAAATAAGTAGACTGTGCACTGAGTTCATTACAGCTTTTATCCATCTGTTTTGTGGTTGCTTGCTGAGCGCGAATAACAATATTTTGTTTCGCACACTCGTGGTATTGCTTAAATACCTGTTCTTCAACACGGCTTCTTAAATTACATACACCATACTCACTACAATTACCATTATCGTAGTAATCAGCCATTTCCGCAGCACCCATCCAAATGGCGCCACCTTTTCCACCTAACTGATAACGCTGTAATAAACTGAGCACTGACTCCTTAGCTTGTTCTTTCAACTTACCATTGTACTGTAAAAAACGGCCTAACTCACGAGCAGCGTTAGGTAGCAAGTATGCATAATCTCCCCCAAGCATGTCATCATTATTCGTTATGAATTGATACAAGCTATTTATGATGGCAGGGTTAGACTGAATATTCGTTTTAAAGTCTTCAAAATTATGTCCACGGAATAACACAGTGAATACACTGTTCAGTGCAGCTGCCATATGCCACTGCTCTTTATGTTTACTACCAAAATTAGTGAGTAATCGCGTTAGTGTTGGAATAAACTGTCCATTGACTTCAGCACTATCAATTAAGGTAATAACCTCTCTCAAAACTTCTCCGTGTTCACGACTCACATCATCAAAGTGATTACTTTTAGTAAAATTTGAAATTGCCGTTTTCACTTTTTCCTTCAGAGCAGGGCTATAATCACCAATTTGATCCTGATTCCCCCATTGCTGATAATACCCGGCTCTTAAAAATAAAACTATTTGTAAGATTTTATCATTATTATTGCCATTATAATCTTCAGCTAAACCGGAAAAGCTATTTGCAACTGTTTGCATTTGTTTATCTTTAAATACATGCTGAGCACTGCTTGCGGGTATACCAAACAAGTCGTAAATACAAGTAGGCTCTACAGAAAATATTTTATTAACAAGCGCTTTTCCTGTTAAATCAACAAAGCTTTGAGTATCACATTTAGTGGTTGCCATAGCCTCAACCATGACTTTTTTATCATCAGCAATAGGTGGGCGAATATCGGGTGTTACTTTTTCAACTGGCGAGTGACTGTGGTTATGCATGCCAACATCACTATTATGTTGAGGTATGCTGGTAGGAGGGAGATCTATAGCATAAGAATTTAAGCAATAACTTGCTAAAGCAATACACAATGAAAGCTTTTTCATTACAGTGAACCTCTTTCGGCTTCGTGCTCTCTGTATAGTTGGAGAAATATGAATCAGAGAGTATTATGTTTTTAGAACGGTAAACGCCAATGGATAAGCTATGCACTACTTTTTAGGCAATAACAATAAAAGATTAAGCACCTATAATAGGCACATAGCCAGCATTGGAAACCACACTTTATTAAAATCTCCCAACAAAAAGGAGAAAAAAATATAAAATACTTCAACGCAATTATTTTTTTAAAATCAACCCTGCAGTGCTTGTTAACACCAATATCAAACAATAAATTTATCGTACATTTTCTCCTAACATATTAAACAAATACTATAACCCTCCTTGTCACATTGAATCTCCATCTTGTTTTCCCTAATAATTTATACCTTACAAAGAAGGTATCACTAGCTTGAACCATACAATTCTAGCGTTTTCGCTGACAAAACACTTATGACCAGCGATGCGTAAAAAATAAAATAACGACCACAATAATTGACCTTAGTCATTAAACTGCTGACCAACCATTCAAAACATACTCTTTGTTATACAATTTTCAAATACTGTATTTACCATATATAATTTTTTATCAAACTTGTTTGCGCTTAACAACACTATTACAAAATAATACTATTTAATACATCCGTCTTAATCAGACATGATTGTCGTATACTTTTCTCAAACATAAGCAATCTATAGCATATATCCCCATAGCAAATAATTTTTTATCAAGCTAATTGAATCTGTTAAGACTAGTGCTAGTAACCACAATTATTTTTAACGTGCTCATGGCCGTTAAGTGACTGAGGTGGCATCTCGGCAAAGGTTACAAAGAGTAGTGAACAAAGGTGCACAATTTAAAACTCATCATCATTAGACTGTGGATAAACTTATATTGAAGATGTATCAAGCATTAAAATTAACGACTTAAAGAGTATATACAGGCATATAAGGCAGAAATAGCATAAAACCTTGTTTTTCAGTTTTAGCTCAGCCCATACATTTAGAAATATCTTATATAAATTTACTGCACTCTATGAGACATCTCTCACAGAATACATCGCATTAAGTACAGCCTTCACTGCGGTTATACACATCTAACACCACAACAATATGGACAGTACAAATAGTGTCTCCAGCCGTTAACCGCTGCTAGTGTTTTAGAATTTAGCAATAGAATCAAGATGTTTGCCAATATTATGCAAAAACTGTGATATAAATAATCTTCTTAATTCGCAATATACCTCACTCAAGCCTATTTAGCGGTTTATTGATATAAAAAAAACAATAACTAATTTTTAAACATGCACAAACGTACTATTCTTTAATTGATAAAATCTTTCACCTCTGAAAGGATTGCTAAAGATCAGTCGTGAAATAAATAAATCGAAAGACGTAGTTTATACCCAATACGAAGGATTTTATTTTCAACAACAGTAGTTCGACGAAAGTTTCAAAGAAAAAAAAGACTGAATTAATAATATTGATTAACTAGAAAAACATTTAGCTGTAACGTTTCAGCCATACATTATACTGTCATATTTGTGTACTTTTCATGAACTTACCTTCTGCCTAAACTCCACCTAAAATAATAAGAAAGAAGACTGTTTTGTGCTGAATAGTTACCTATGATTCTTTATGGAGAATTAAATGAGCGTCAAAACCCAGCCCGGGGTACAGGAAACACATTATGCTTAAGAAGACAGGCTTTATAATGCTTATTATTTTTTTTGGGGCTGTTATGTTTTTATTAGGTATTGTCAGTCCCAACAAAGTACGCCAGCCCATTTTAGCTCAACTCTCGCTACTTCCGGCGTGGCTTTCAATACCATCTCTTATGTCTAGCTCAGCTGACGCGTCACCAGCCAACGCATCACTCATACCCTATGAAAGCCTCTTAGTCACCAACCTGAAGGCTGATGCTGCTTCCTATACTCTGCAGGTTGGTTTGTTTCCTGCCAAACTTCAGGCTGACGCTATGGTAAAACGATTGCAACATTATGGTTATCAATCCAATATCGCCCGTGTCGTTGATAAATATGGTCTGCCTTGGGTATTGGTAACTACAGGCACATTTGACACTCAAGACAATGCTAAAAATGCAGAGCTATCGCTGGTTATTGATCTTGGCTTAGCCCCAGAGCTGCCCATCCTAAAGTCTCCCCCTACTAGCTAGGAGTACACTCAATGAAGCTGCCTTTTCATCTTGGGTTGCGAAACCAACGACACATGGTAAGTATCTTTCGAGTCAATAACCAACATTGGTTAACGCTGGGGCAAGCTTTTAGCAAAGAAAGTCATCGTCGTGAACAGATTTTATCCCAATGGGGAATTAATGGTTTTTCTCCACGCTATCAGTCACCAGAAAAAGTTCATGTTCCCTTTACTACTCGACATCAACATATATTAAGTTATCAACTTGATACACTACTTCAACATCAGCTGCAGCCTGGCACAACCAGCCCCATTGCTAATCGTCAACAACTCATTCCAGGGCTTCAACATCGTGCTCACCTTGGGCCCGGACATGCGGTATTACCTGTTCGTCAGCAAACCCTCTCGTCATCTGTTAATGACTCGGCCAGTACCCAGCGCGCCCAGCACTCTACTTCAAGTGGCGCACATTAAGTGCTAAACAGTTGTCGTAAGCAAAAATCAAGCAATATTCATTAACTGCGAGAGTTTCCAATAGGATCCGGTTTGATGCCTAGCAGCTCAAAAATATTAATCTGCCCTTGTCGTGTAATAAAAAGCTCTTGATATAACGAGACTGTGTCCAGCGTTCCCCATTCAACGGCTTTCTTTAACAGGTAAGGCACTGGACTATGGATATCTGTCATCTGTAAAAAATCTGCAATTTGGGTGATGTAGGCATAAGCTTCATTACGATCATGGATTGGTAACCCACCCACTGCACATACCTGTTGCGAGAGACTAATGGCGGGTACGGCGTTATTGATCCGTCCACGGCGTTGTAACTCTGACTGTGTAAGCGTATGCAAGGCATTGAGCTGTGCTTGTAATGCTGTAAAAAGTGTTTCGTTAGCTGGCATCAGCGCTTGTAAACTATATTGTAAATCCATCAAACACTGCTGACATAACAGCAGCTGTTCAGCAAGCTGCTCATAAAACTCAACCACTGTAGCCGCCATCACTTGCAGCCAATGCTCTCTATTTTTTGTCTCTATATTGCCTTGCCGCTGAATTTCATATTGCTCATTACGACTGACTTGCTCCCATCGAGTCCAATTGAGTTGGTCATCGCCTTCTGATAAAGGCATCAAACGTAACCATAGGGTCCATTGCTGCTCTAACCAACATAAAATATTACAACGATGTTCAATATCATCATCAATCACCTGTGGTTGCATGACTGACCAAAATTGTTCGCAAAAAAGCCGAAGTAGTGTAATGCCAGCAGGTAGAACCTCCATACCCCAACGCTGAACCAAAGCCTCCAACATCCACACCATGAGTTGTAGATCTTTACTCTGATTGACTAATCCATCTCGGCTCAGCTCGATCACCTCCTGCCAGTCTGCTTGCTTTAGCTCATACTGCCATGCCCCTTGTGGCAACGATGCATCATCAGCCCGCCTTGCTTCTCGGATAGCATGATATATACGGCTACCAGTTAAGTTTTCACCACCGGGCTGGGCTTCAGAAATAGGTGTCAATATAGCTTCAACAGGTAATTCGTATTGACTTAAATAGTCGTAATAGGCTTCTAATGTATTATTCATTGAAAGATTATCCTAAGTGGCATGATGCACCCGCCAACTTTTATTATCATTGTTAAATGCTCAACTAGGGCCTGTTAACACTGTTTGAATATCACTACCAAGTTGCAGGGGCTTGTGTTGGAAACTGAACAGGTAATACCAGTGGCTGTTCTTGACCATCTTTTACATGTAGCCCCTGCATGGCCAAAAATAACCTGCTTTCACCTTGAGGCTGTGACTGATCACGATGTTTAATCGGTACCTTAAAAGCTAATAGCACTTCGTCAGCCGCACTTGTTGTATAAGAGCCAAATGCTTGTAACCACTTCAAGAGTGACCATTGTCCAGAGACGGAAAATCGTGCAGTTCGCTCATTAACAATATCCATTGTATTTTGTTTAGGATCTACCAAGGGTAATAAAGAAGACTGTGTTGCCCATGTTAAATCAAGCTGAATAGGATCACCCATCACCCAATGAAGTTGATCATTACCATTTGGGTAGGTTGAGCGCTCTTCACCACTTAATAGTGCCCAGCTAATTAATTGTTCACTGCCAGGAGAGTCTTTTGGTTTAGCACGAAAAGTAAGCTTTAATTTGATACCATTTTGCTGCGGTGTTTGCTCCGCTATATAGGTTTTAAAAAAAGGCAGTACTTTATCAAGCTGCACCAAAAATGCAGCGACTTTTTTCCAGTTTATGTTTTTATTAAATTTTTCACTTAAGTCAGCGCTACTGAGTATACCTTGTGATGAAAATGAAGAGTTTTGGATAGGTAAATTTTTTAAAATTGATAATGCCTCTTGGCGCTGATCATAAAGAGCTAAAAACTGTTGTATTGCCTCTAGAGAAACATCCTTAGCCGTTGGCTGAGCAAAAGGATAACGCCCAGCTAAAAGACTATTGAAAGCTTGTGCTATTTCACGGTAGTGTTCGTAGGCCAAAGCAAGTTGTTGATTATCACACCACAGCATTGCATGCTGCTCTAACTGCTGATATTGACGAGCAAATAAATCACTAGTGGTGGTTAGAGGGGTATATGATGCTAAGCGCTGACTACAGTTATCCAGCGTTAATTGACTCAGTTGATTTGTAATAAAATGATTGAGTTTACCGACTTCACCTTGGTTATTATTCTGAGCTTGATAGGCTTGCATCTCATTGATGGTATTACGCCAAAACTGTTTTACAGCACCAGCCCCGCTTGTCCCATTATTAGAATCATAAGTGTTATTCAGCACAAATAAATAAGGCGTGGTATAACCAACAATAATTTGGCTGCGCTGCCATTGTTGTTGCAAAAACTCCTGTGTTTTACTTTTGTCCCCTAAGCTATACAACAGCTGACTGGTATCCTTAGGCTGTTGCGAGTTTACTTTTGGTTCGTACAGTTTGCTGGACACCGCCAATAATTTAATGTCCCGTAATTGTGCTAATGCGAACAGCTGAATACACTGGGACAGCGCTTGTTGCTGTGCAATCAGCTGCACCTGTTGAAATTGCCCCATAATTAATAACAGGGCTGACAACACTTCCTTAAACTGCTGTTCAGTGTTGATAATAAGACGCTCTTGTGCCAAAACAATATTGGTTGTTGAGCTGTCCATCGTATCAGCTAACGTACTGGTCAACTGAGCCTTGCTCAACAGGTGTTCACTAACCCCCTGTAAGTGATCCTTGGCCATAGCTGCATAGAGTGGTAAATCGGCCTGTTGCAATTCCAGTTTGCGACTCACCATAAACTGTTGATATTCCCGTAAAGCCGCAAGCAATAGTTGAAGTGGCTGAGCATTCCACCCCCGTAATGTTGCAGGACACTGCATCTGCTTGGTTGGCTCAATATTAAAATAATCCAGCTCACTGACTGCATAAAAACCAGATACCTCCTCTTTCAAAGGGTCTGCTAAGTAAATCCCCCCCTTAGCATCACTACGAAATAAGTGGCCATAAGGGGAAACTTGCATCGCCAGTAGTTGACGATCAATACGCTGATCACAATGATCAGGCTGAAGACTGGCAGTCAGCGGAGAAACAGACAATGGATAACCATAATCTTGCACTAGGGCTTTAACTGGAGGTAACCACTGATTTCTCAGCTGTTCACAATTATTTTCTTCTAGACCACTGGCAAGCCACTGCTGATCAATCCAGGTTAGCCAGCTAGCTAAACTAATCAGCTGCGACTGGTCTTGAGCAGTATGCTGCCGCAAGTTACGCAGCCAGTCTTCCCCCTGAACCAATGCATCCTGCAAGCTCTGACGCCAACCCACAAAACCTTCACTAATACGCTGACTCACTAGTATCTGCGTAGCTTCATTTACTGAAGGCCACTCTTGGTAAATCACATTAGCTAAGGCGGCACGATGTAAGCCATTTAGTCGCTTAGTACTGATAGGTAGTTGTTCCCCAAACACATAATCTGTGACTTGTTCAAATAAGGGGAATATTTCATCGGTTCGATAGTGATCCGTGAACTCACTGATTTGTCGAAATAACGCTAGGTTTTTCTCAAGCACTTGCCACTTCTGGGTATAGTCTATGAGTGCCTGCTGCACTTCAGCCAAGTGCGTGACCGACTTATCTGCCCCCAGCGTCGGTAATACGTAACCTGCTAGCGTATCGATATCATGTTGAAGATGGCACGCCAGACTCGGAAAAATCACATCGGCAAAGGCTTGCTCTGCAACAAAACGCGTTGTTTGCTGACCAACACGATTATCCACCCAAGACAGTGGAATTGCGGCAAACGACATGTGAGTATCCAGCCGGGCCAAATGATCAAGCAAGTCAAACACCGTTGTTTTACTAATACACCCATGCTCTCTTTGTGCATTCTGGGTAGGCTGTTGCAAAAGCTTTAGTGAGTAAACAACAGTATCCACTTGCTGCTGGAGTTTTATGGTCGTTACCGTTAATCCTGCAGCCAACAATAGTGCGCCAACAGCAAAGCCCCAGCGCCAACGACGATTTTGCTGATCTCGTTGCCATATCCCTTGATGACTAGGCTGCGCTAAATGCTTTTCAGAAAAGCACTTCTGGCCAAATAAATGGCTAAGAAACCAGATATCACTCCGAATTTCTTTTTGAAACTGACCTTCAGCCGCTACACTCCCACAACAGTAAACCCCTCTGAACAGAAGCCCTTGAGGTGCTTCTGGCTGTCCAAATAACGCTGTAAGCCAACACATCAGTGGTGTTTGTAAACGGTTAAACTGCTCTGCAAATAAAAAAACCTCATCCGCGCTTTCTAGCTCACCACGAGTTGCTCGCTGTAATAAATAATGTTCCAACCCCTGGCGAATTGACGATAAGCCCTCTTCTGCCCATTCCACATTAAAAGGCTCAGCCACTGGATATGGATTTGACCAGCCAACCATTTCACCTTGCTGGGCATCATCCAGCTCCTGCCAAAATAAGGTAAAGCCAGATAATACATCGGCCTGTGTCAATAACACATAGACGGGTAACTGAAAGCCGAGATTATCCGGTAAGCTGTGTAGTAAATGCTGATAAAGTTTGATTTGCTGGGTTTGCGTTAAGGGGTCATCCATCAACAGCTGTGGGACATCAATAACCACCACCACGCCATCAAGTGGCCGCTCTGACCTCAATACTACTAGATGCCTTAAATGATGCTCCCACACTTCTTTTATAGGCTGGTCAGAGTGAGGAAGAGTAACCAGTACCCCTAGATCAGTTGCCAACCAGTCCCACTGGGTTTGATGAGAAAATCCCCAGCAATCTTCATGGCTTAATAACTGCTGCTGCCGCTGCAATGATGCTAACAGGCTGTGGCGACCGGCTCCGTTATCACCTAACAGTAAAACCCAAGGTAACCAGTAAGCACCTTGACGACGCTGATGCCAACGCCACCACTGCCGCTGCAAGTAAGCTTTAAACTGCTTAAGCCATGACCAGGCTATCACCAGAAACTGACGCCAGTGTTTATTAGCAGAAGCTAGCGGTAATGGTTGGTAACGTATTGGTTTATCTGCTCGGCGGCCAATAAACCAAGCCATTACCGAAAAAATAATCAGTCCAATTAGCAAAATAATAAAAAACACAACCCATGTGTTCACAATACATCCCTATCCTTGCCTTAATTGTCCACGATTAACCATACTAGGGGCCGAGAACACTATCCTGACACAGGGGGCTAGCTAGCAATAATGTGCTGAACACGTTGAATTGAAGCCAGCCAAATTACAGAAGAAATCACCAGGTACGTAGCTGCTCCCGCCCCCATCATAATCCACCAGCGCAACATCGGGCGAAGTTTTGCTAACTGAATATTACCGAGCTGTCCCTGATAAGCCTGGCGAAACAACCGCTCAGCATTCAAACTTACCCCTGCCCCTAAAAAGCGCCCTAACTTTTGCCGATATTGCTCAATAACGGGTGCGCCTTGACTACCACGATATTGCCCTCGAAAACCCAGCTGCAGAGCCATTAGAAATATTGCGGCTAATGAGTGATGCACAGGCTTCTTAAGGCGAATCGATAGTAGTTTATCCAAATAGTGATAAAACCCTTCTCCCCCTGTTGCGCTGTTAAATAACTGGGTTTCAAGCAAAAACTCAGTCCAACAGGCTTTTCCCTGCCATTCACATTCCAACAACAGAATTTCATCGGCCAATACTGCCATCACATACTGCGCCATGCGATAAGCCCGCACTTCTCCCTGCGACCCCATACTCTGTAACAGCTCTGCTTGCTGGTGCAGCTGAGCTAATAAGCGATTTTGTACCAATGCGGCTAACTCAACCTCATTAATGGCAAGGGCTTGGTTTTCTTCCAGTAACCAAGTGCTAAGCTCACCTTCACGCTGTAATGATTTTAATTGTGCCAGTTGTTGGTAAAACGCAGTAAACAAGCTAACCAGCTGATGATCGCCTTCATTAACATACATTGACATCAGCCAATTCCTTTTGCTCAGGTTTAGTGACTTTCCGACGTGGTCGGTAGAGGGTAATGGCCGCAGGTCCGGACTCACTGACCGAGCCTTCAATACACAATGGCTGCTGCTGAGCAATTACAGGTTCCGCCTTATCCTGAAGTGTTATTTGCTGATTTCTTAACAAATACCAACAGCCGTTATCAGTTAACCCCCACTGCGAACACTGGGCAGTTGATAAGCGACGCACTATAGCCCCCGTCAGTCTTCGCTGGCGTAAAATAGGCATAATTTTTTCGCTGGCAATACGTGCTGTTTTCAGCCACTCCAACATTTGCCGGCTTGACTGCCCAGGATGTGGTGTTAATTCCAGTAATAAAGGCTCTTGTAAAAGGCGTTCACCCAATATCCGGATAAAGCGACCTGTCGCTTGCTTTTCAAAAGGTAAGGCATCATAGGCCACATTAACTTTACTGATAAGCCTATCAACTGCCTGCAATACAGGGTTAAAAACTGCTGAAATATTATTATGGTCATACTTGGGTAAGCGCATGGGCAGCAGGCTCGATTCCAGTGGAGACAGTGCCCCTATGACTTCGGCGAGCTTTAAATATAAGGTAAATGGATGAACTTTCCCTGAGCGAACCAGCACTTCGAGTGCTGGAAGCGCTGCCACTAACTGATAAATTGTTGGCCGTTGCTGTGGACTTGCCGTAGCACCATGACCAGGAGTACTCCCTGCTAGCTCAGTAGCCTTTGTCCTGAGTCGTTGCACCAACTGTTGAACTCGATTACTTAAGGCTTGGTCTCCCATCACCAAGCTACTTTCCAAAAACAGCATTGGAGGATGGTAATCGGTAAGCTGCAGCTCGCCGTTATGGCTTGAAGCCACCTCAAAGAGCTTAAGGGTCTCCCACTGCGGAGGTAATGTTTCTCCAGTCTGCAGTGTCAGCTTAGGGCATACCCGATAAATCGCGACTTCCCCTACTCCAGTATTTTCATCCGCCACTAACTGCTGAGAGCCGGGAACATAACGTTGTACAGCTTGGCCTTGCCCACCATTTTGCAGGGGCTGAGGAACCGCCAGTTGCACAGTACAACTTGTTCCCATTTTGAGTTGGGTCAGGTCAACGGCTAGTGGAGTTTGTGGCTCATGAGGTGGATATTGCACAAACAGGCCTGAAGGCATCACGGCCTGCAGCTTTTCAACCACTAACTGCCCTTCATGTAAAGCCGCTTGATCTATTTGGCAGTCAACAATCCCCCAGTGATAAGGTTGTTGTAGTGCCCGACTGAACTGTAACATCGCCTGCCAATAGTGATCCTGCTGCTGAAAGTGTTGGGGCGTCAGAAGCATCCCTTCTGCCCATTGAATCTTTTCTGGCAAACGCTGGCTCATATATCACTCCATTGATCTCATTGATGCATCCTGCACTCGTTAAATGATCCAACCTCAGTTCATTGTTTTATCGATGACTTCAATACGATCCGCCTGTAAGCGAATTTGAACCTGCTTTAGCGGAGTGAGGTTGAAAGGGTATTGACCTTGTTCAGTCAGATAGTTAGCAAACCCTACAATATACTGTGCGTCACTGGCACAATCCGGCAAAGTCACCTGTTTAACCTGCTGCCCAGGAGGAATCTGCAATGAAACCCACTCAAACTGCTGTGGGTATTGCTGTTGCCATTGAGCACGTGCTTGAAACCACTTTGGCCCCGTATCAGGAAGTTGCTTTACCAATTCATTTTCATACACAAATACGATATCAAGTGCAGTAGCTGAGTTTTGATTAGCGGTGGGTTCAGCCACCACAGCTATTTCTTTTACTGCATTGGGTGATGACCACAGGTTAGTTATTTTTTCTGTCACACCACTACAACCACTAATGGCAACTGTGATTAATCCCCAGCATAAGGTCATTGGCCAACTGCACCTTTTTTTCATCATTATTCATCCCTGTGCCAAACTGGATCTTTCATCTCAAACCTGCCCGTGAATCTAGCTCAATAGCAAGACTTTTACTTGACCAGGTGTCAGTGATAAGCCAATAGCATTAGAAATATAACCATTCTGACCTGTTAAGCTGGTTAGCCGCGTAGCAGGCACCACCCCCACATAGGTTTTGGTGCTGCCCATTAAGTACTGGTCTGGCCCAATAATCATCCCAGACACCATACCTAACTCGACCCCCGCCTCATCTCCCGTACTTACCGTACCTGTAGTTAACAGGTTTTCAGCAAGCCCTGTCCCAAAAAACAGTTGATATTGACTGGGTACATGGGTTGAAGAAAACGCAATATTTAACTACGGAAATGGAACAGGTCCTGGCGCTGGTTCATAGCAAACATCAGGAAATGCAAAATTCATTACACTTAAATTGTTATTGGCAAACACCCTCTGCTTCCTTTTGATTTACCCCATCATAATTCGATCCGCATCGGCTTTGATTTCCTTATCCGCCGTCAGCAATTGATACTCTCCATGTAGCTTCAGTAAGTGTTTCGCCGTTAAGGTATAACTGTCTACTTGCTGGACAAAATGCTGAACATGGCTGACGGCTGTCTCCCAAGCGGTATAAACCTGGTGCTTTCCTTGAATCAATAGCTGCTCTAAACTGCCCAAATCCACTTGCTGTGCTGCAAAAAGTGTCAGTTTGCTTTTCGCCAAAAGTGCAATCTGCTCCTGTTGCCACTGAACTTGTATTGCTCCAGGCACATTCAATTGCACTGAGTCGCAACGCTCCCGCTGCAAAATATGCACAATAAAACTATCGGCTCGGCTTTGGCTGCCATCCTGGGCCATTGCCACCAGCACATGATCCCCTACTTGCGGGGTGACTAAACAACTTACCGCTTGTTTAACCCGTCGCCCATCAGCTAAACGCCAGGAGCCTTCCCGCTCCTGCTGAATCACCTGAAAACACTGCAACTGCCAAACCGGATCTTCAGGTACCATTTGGACCTGAGAAGTAAGTGCTGTCATTGCATACTCCTTATGCTTAAAAACTAATCCATTGGCTTTTGGTCAATTTTTTTCCCAATGAAGAATGGGGCGCTCAGCATCAAGTAGCTTGTCATCCGTTGTTTGCACATAGGTTGCGCGATGCCAAGCGGTTAAGTCCCCTTCAGTGTTATGAATGTGGCTATGATCTAACACGGTACCCAACCAGTGATTATCCGCTAACACTGCATGAGAAAAGTCCGCATAACTGCAGTTAGCACCTCGAAAATCAACCCTATTAACACTGGCAAATCGCCAACAGGTTTTTTCTAAGTTGCTATGCATAAACCCACAAGCACCCAAATCAGCTTTTTGAAAGACGGCACTTTCCATCGTTACTTCAGAAAAATCGACTTCCTGTAACTGGGCATTTAGCCATAATGAACGCGGTGCAGTGACGCCTTTACAATTCGCTAGCTGCCACTGACTGAAACTCAAATTAGCTTCAGTTAAGTCAGCACCAGAAGCATTCACTTGGCAAAAGTTTCCCTCTTGCAAATTACATTGCTGGAGACTCACCCCCTGCAAGTCACAACCCTGCCAGTCACCTTGTTTTAACACTGACTGGTTTGCCTGCATCCCCTGGATAGTCATGGTTTGCCAGGGTACTGCTAACATAGCGGTCTGCTGCAACATGGTATTTCTAAAATCAGCGGCCCTTAGTTCACAGTCCACCAGACAGGACTGCACCAGTGTTGCCTGCAACCACTGGCTGCCTTGCAGCTTGCATTTAAGCCACACACAGCGCCGCCATAGGCTTTCAGCCCAACAGCTCAACTGTAAGTCGCATTCGGAAAAACTCACGCCGTGGTAAGTCTCTGTACAGAAAACAGCGGCAGGCAATAAACTGCGAACAAAGCTAACATGGAGCAGCGACACTGACTGCCATCGAGACTCAGTAAAATCACATTCAATAAAAACCGACTTATCCAGCTTACAGTCAACCCACAGACAGCCACGAAATGAGCACTGAATAAAGGTCAGCTGTTCCCATTTACGATTAAACACCGTTTGTCCATCAAAACAACGCTGCTTGATAGGCAAGCCAAGTTGAACACACTGTTCAATACTCGGCTGGGAGGCATCATTGTCCATGCGCTTTCACTCTACTTATTCCCTTAAGGCTTAATCATTTAAATGAATAGTGCATTTAATCCTTATTTGAGCGTAGCACTTGAACGCTAGCGATACACATCTGTTACTGAGCAGTCTTCCAGCTTGGCATGGGTAAAATCTACTTGGACCAGGCTGGCATTGCTTAGCTCACACTGATACCACCGACTTCCTCGGCAACGGCTTTGCAAAAAGTTAGCACGAGCAAACTCACTTTTTTGTAGCTGAGTATGTCCAAATAAGCAGCGATACCAATGGCTGTCATTGGCCTGACATTGGGATAAATCACACTGGCTAAAGTCACAATAAGCAAACTGTGCCTGTTTCAGCTGACTCCCCCTTAAAGGGCTTTCGCGCCAACTGCACTGATAGGCCTGAAAACCAGTACCTTGCCAGCCATTACATGTTGCACTGCCACAAAATACCTGCTGCCAATGGGCTTGCTGACAATTTGCGTTTTTGGCCTTAATGCCCATGAGCACACACCTGGAAAAGCGTGTCTGCTGCCAGTCAACCTGATTAAACTCAGCCTGATAAGCAATAACCTGATGCCATTGACTCTGCTGCCACAAGGATGCAGTGCCATTTGCCCCAAGTAGTAATACATCCACTAACACCGATGCCTGCCACTGGCTGTTTGGACAAAGCAATGCACGGGCGCGCCAATGTCTGGCTTGTACCTTGCTACAGTCTGCTCCGCTAAAGTCAGCCTGCTCTGCCAGTCCATGGTCAAATACTACGCCCTCAAAGCAAGTGTCCTGGGCATTTACCTGAGACAGGTTTGCATGCTGTAACTGGCTGCCCCTGAAGTTTGCCTGTGCAAGACAGGCCCCTGTAAACACAGCACCTTGAAAATTACCTCCCGCACAATTCACGCCCTGTAGGTTACAGTTCTCGAACAAGGCTTGCTGTGCATCAATACCCTGTAAATCAAGCCCTCGTAAGTCTACCCCGGCACAATCCATCCCCTTTAGAGAGCGAGTTTGGCGTAAGTGATTAACAATAAGTTGACGTTTACTTTGCGGATCTATCTGATCATCACCCACGATAGCTGTAGGAGAGTGAAGCCTTGCCTGATATTGGCCCTGCTCCGTTTGCTGCTGCCACTGTGCTAACTGAGCCTGATCAATGGTGGCTGCGGCTGCATGACTCACTTTATGAATAGACGATATAGAAGCTTTACGGGGCTTAGCAGGTTCAGTGCTTTGTTGGTCTGCACTCACCTCTTTCAATGATGTTAAAGCAGCATGGGCACGCTGTTGTTGTTGCTTGGCTTGTGCCTTAAAACTTCCCGCCATAGCACGGGTTTGTTTTAGCCACTGATACAAGTCTTGTTTACCTTGTTGCACAGCTTTCCAGCTGGGGGGCGTTATAGTTAACGACGCGGTATCAACGCCAGAAGTAATGGCATCTGCGTCATGCTCCCCCGTAGCAGAAGCGCTTACCTTTGGCAGAGCTGAGGTATTAAGTGGCCCACCCACTAACTGCTGAACATAGTTCTGCATGGCCGCCTTGCGCTTATCAGCCTTGGCTGTTGTAGATTCTGGCGGGTTATTATCAGGCCTCGAGTCTGTGCTGTACGGTAAGCTCGGGACATCTAGCACTGAGGGCACTAACAATGACTCATTCATTCTCCGGCACACTTGCTCTTCAAGGCTTTGTCCGGCCGTTTCCAGCAGCGGCTGATAATGTTGATAAGGGCGAACAGGCTCATCAGTATGCTCATAGGCCAGTAAAACCTGCTTAATATCTTCAGTATCAGGGTGATTTAGCCGGCAAGTCCCTCGATAAACTGCAACGCCTAGGCCTGCATCAGGAATAAACCAAATCGTATCCAGGTTCATGGCAAGTTCATGAATTTCGCTGCTTGCAGTATCCTGAGCCTGCTGCCGTACCCAACTCCGTACCCGAAATGCTGGTAGCTTCCCTTCAATGACCGAAAGTGATGGATGTAGATTCGCTAACCTGAATGACTCACCTCCTTGCCAGAAACCTTGCTTTAACTGCTGATCTACTGGTGCACGACTCCCTAAACGTGGGTCTGCGTTGGCAGCTAAACCCGGGAAGTTCTGCTTTACCCATTGTTGATCGTAGCTACCCGCCCAACGTTGTCGTTGCGGCCAGCTTAAATCAAGTGGTGCATAAGACACAGGTTCATAATGCTCCCAGGGTTTGGTCACTGGTGTATCAGGGTCTTCAATATTAGGCAGCTTACCTTGAGCAGGTCCTTTCCAGCGTGATTGCGAAGCAGCCATAAAACCAATCCCTAATGGATTATCTTTATAAGCTTTGCCACCGAAGCTATGGGTATAGTCAAGTGACTGCCGTTGAAAAAGGTTCGGCTCAGTAAATACTACTTGCCCTGCCAGGTTGTAATGCCATTGTCGGTCACCCAGAACTCGAAGGTTCTTCACCAGGGGGCCGACCTGAACCCCCACAACTAAATCTGTAACAGGGTTATTAGGCGCATAAGCATGCCCCATGAGTAACCACTCTCCTACAGGTTTAGTCAGTAGCTCATCAGGAGGGCACTGCTTAGGCAGATGTTTAAGCCAGTTAGGCCACCCTTGTTGTTCAGATAAAAAATGTATGCATGGCGTAAGCAGTGGAAAAAAACCGATGACTGCCAATACCCACTGATCCTGTTGCTGAATGCGCAGCGGTTTATGCAGCAAGCTTAATGAATGAGGCTTAATGACTTGCATAACATCATCACTCACATAATCAGTTTTATCGCCGACAACAGCGAAATTTCGGTACCAATAATTTCTGTTTTCACCAAGTCTGGGCTGGTCTGAAAACGCACACCACTCGCCACCACATCAACAACAGCAATGGTATCCTTAACTGAAACACTATTAGACGATGTCACCACACTGACATCATTACTCACCCCCGTCACATTCACTTGTGTGCTTTCCCCTACCACACTCACTCGCGTTGAAGTCCCTGTGACACCTACATCCGTACTACTGCCAATGACATTGGTATTTGTGCTCGCCCCTACCACGGAGGTATTTACACTGGCCCCAGTGATATTGGTTGCCACGTTACTCCCTACTGTCGTTTCACTGACACTGACCCCTGTGGTGTTAACCGCAGTAATACTCCCCACCACATTGGCGCTGTAGGTGAGACCTATGGCTGAAGACGTCATACTGACCCCCGTCACAGTGCCTTGGGTTGCACTGCCAATGACATTAGCACTGGTTGTGGTACCAATAGCGGAGGTACTGGACTGGGTACTGGCGGTCATTGAGCTACTGACCTGGTTCATGGTCTGTGTTGAGTCACTCAGGCCATCCACTTGGTGAGTGCTGATGGAGTCACCTTTAATCAACGAGTCCTGTATATTATCTTCTTTGATCGTACTTTTAGATTCGACAGATCCCAAGGTTGACTCACTGTAACTCAACCCTTTGACGGTAGAGTAACTATGGGTGTCTTTAAGTATTTCACTATGCTGTTCCGTTTCACCTATAGTGCTGTAACTCAAAGACTTATTTTGAATGGTGCTGTGACTTTCGGTATCCACCATCAGCTGTTCACTGTAAGAGCTATCTATCTCACTATGACTCCAGCTTTTTTGGCCATAATGCTCACTGTAAGTACAGCCCCACGACTTGCTTCTACTCAGTAAACCCTGTTTACCCTCTTCTGCCGTAGCGTAACTGAAGCTGGCTCCCTGTGAGTAGCTGCTATCCCGGTACTGCCCCGAATCATAGGCTTCCTGAACAATACCAATCGCTTCACTCAAACAAACCTGCGATAACTTGCCAAAGCGAATACTTTGACTGTCACCATATTGAGTGCTGTATTGACTGCCAACATGAGTGGATGCAGTCCAACCAGAGGGGGTCACCACTTTAGTGCCATTGTTTTGTACAATACTTTGAATTTCAGGCAGCTCAGAGTCATCATTGGCCCGCGTCACGACCACCGTAGCCCCCACTTCTGGAATATTTTGCATATGAGCGGCCAGCTTGACCCAACAGGGTTCTGACTGAGTGCCTTGTACGCTGAACTGCACAAAGACCCCTTTAGCTTGCAGCACCGAGTCAGCACTGTTTCGGTCTCGACATTGCTGTAATTCCAGATCAAAGACTGCAGGTGCATAGTATTTCCACTCTCCCGCACTGACTTCTGAACCACCGCCACCATGGTCAACCACTGTCGCCAACACACTGCCCTGATGTGTTTCTTGAATGGAAAATGCCGTAATTAACCCCTGCGGCTCAGTTGCTTTGAAGGTATTTTGATACTGCCCATCAATACTCACTTGGTGAGAGACTTCTGTAATAACAAAGGTTTGTCCCGCCAGGGAGGGCTGAATGGGATTAGGGGTGTGACTTTCACCCTGCTGATCAGCCAAAGAAAATTTATAACCTGCTTGCAGGGCGGGACTCTGGCTACCTCCAGAAAACTCCGTGGCAGAAGCGTTAATCATTTGCTGCTGGGTATCGGCCTCATGCTGAGCTTCTTGATCACTGCATCCATATTGATAGATTTTATAAACGTAAAACGGTAGGGTTCCCTCAGCCGTGTCACTCTTACCTTGATAGGACTGTGTATTGGCGACGGTATCTGCCTCCCAGGCAGCCTGCTGGCGAGTTTGCGTAGCCGCGACACTACTGGATACCATGTGCTGCTGATAATGGTAATGGGTTACAACATCATCTTCATGCTGTGCTGGCAAGTGGTTATAGGTATAGCGTAATTTGGGCTGCTCAGGTAAAGCCCATGGATAGTCAGTGCTATTGCTGAAAATAACCTCATCCACCCAAGGCTGGTGCTGGTAATAGAAGAAAATATGTGCCTTTCTGATAATTCGCTGAATAAAAGCTAAGGCTGTCTCCCCCGCTTGAAACCAATCCTGAACCCTGGTTAATGCAGGATTACTTCTTCCGGTAATACCCATCATGGAATACGTAATACCAAATTGTTTGAGCACCTTCGCGATGACATCTCGTAGAGACAGTTGAGGATAGATTTGATAGCGATTGGTTAACGTTAACTGCCAGAGTGAAGGGCGCATGACCAGCTGATAACTACCAGGTTGCTCCATAGCCATACTAGCAACAATGCCACTGCGTAAGACCATACCTGGTACTGACGAGCCCGCCAGGGCCGCTTTAAAATCTTGTGGAGTGGAACCCAGCTTCGGATAAACAATGCCGATGGTTATCGGTTGCCCCAGTAAGGCGTCAAAGGTCAAGGTGGAGCCACTGGCATCAGTGTTTCCTCGCAAGCTAAGCTGAAACTGGAATAAGTCACCGACCTTTTCCTGGCCTTGCAACTGCACCAAGCGCAATGTTTCATCCCCAACCCACTCACCACTTTGCAGCTTAACGGCCCAATATAGGACCACCTCTTGATAGCCATGCTGCTGCAGTTGTGTTTGTCCAATTGTGCTCATGATGCCTCCCTGCTATGACTATCAACCATCATCTAGTCTCAACCTTCATCACCATCACACTTATTATCCACTTGGTATAACCAGAATCGTGATGGCACCATTGCCTTGGTTTGAGGCTTGTTTCGATCTCGTTTTTTCTTCAACGATGAAGCTGCTAGCCAGGCGGTATGACTGAGGCGCAGCCCATGAAACAGTGGCTGCTGCTGTGGGTGAGAGAGTGTACTGTCTGGTGCAGTATCTTCAGCCAGAGAGAGTACCAGCCAACAATTTAGCCCACCGCCTGTCAATACCAGTAACCAGTGTCGTAACGTTTCATTACCTTGCTCACCCGGTAGCAGACGACAGAAATGAGTGTATGGCAGTGGCCCAATTTCCAGCTGAATAGCCCCCTGCTGACGCCAGTAATACCGGCCAATAAAACTGTTTGCTGTTAATGTCTGCCCCATATATAAGCGCTCATTGGCAGGTATTGTCAGCCAGCAGCCATGCAGGGGCTGTATTGATACGGGCGCCTTCACCAAAGCAGCGATTATTCGTCGCCAACTGTCAGGGTTACTGCGTTGCATTAACCGCAGGCCAGCCAAACCAAGCAGTTGCCGTGCTGCTAGCCCTTTCACCAGTTTTACATCACACCAGCCAGCCAATCTTGCGAGACTTTTCCCTACTGTTGACTGCACGGGAGGTAGGTTATTTAACCCGGGTACACAGTGCGATTTAACCGCCCAGCGTAACCAGTGCAAGCGTTGTTGCAGCAGATCAAGAAAATCACTGGTAACCTGATGTCCCTGGAGCTGCCGTCGCCAAATGGCATCCCAAAATAAGTTTGGTAGCGGCCCATGGCTGCCAGCCAAGCTAAAGTTGTTGACTCGAATATGCCAGCCTGGCTGTTCAGTGCGCGGCTTAATAAACTCAATTTCACTGGCTGGAAAAGCCGGTGAATAGCCCCCTGAAAAGTAAAGGCTATGATGCTTTTCTTTTTCATCGGCTGGTTTCTCGTCATGCACTCCTCCTTGCCAAGTGAGCAACCTTACTAACTGATAGAAATTAATCAGCAGAGGCTGTTGCTGCCACAGTGACACTAGAGGATGAGTTGTTCGCCAACCTGAGCTGGCCAGCGTTTCCATAGGCCTTTCCGTTGCTTACTGTGTAACACTAATGACACAAAATGATTGCTGCTCACATAACGGGCAAGTACATGCTGCAATATCTCACCCAATAACAAGGGACTGCCTTGACCAAACTGGGTTTCATTAACGGTCATGGTCAGCTCTATCCCTTGACAAAATCCCCGCCATAACTCGTTTCCCATCCTCTGTACAGCGGATTTACCCTTAATACTTTGAATGCTGGTTATCTGCTTACGGTTAGCTTCCCCTCGCATTCCGCCATGTAACAGCAATAGCTGACAAAGATTGGCTAACAATGATTCGCTATCATGCAAAGATAAGTGCAGGTTATTCACCTGGGCCAGAAGTAACCAAGGTGTCTGACTTAACAGTGGTGGTGGATGGTAAGCTGTGGGTGACATCAATAACGTAAGGTGATTAACCGGTCCTGCCCCTTCCAACTGTAATGCATCCCCCTGTCGAAGCTGCTCTGGTAAAGTCCGATTGGTACTCCACACTGATCCACTTAGGGTATCCGCCACAGGGTTGGTCAATGATAAACTTGGATCTAATAAGCTAATCCATAACTCAGTACCTGGAATATCGGGTCGTTGACTTAGCTCTCGCCGACAAAGATAAAAGTAATCATCGTCTTCTACTTGCCAAATATCACTCAGCTCAAAATAAGACTCTACTTTACGGACCGGCTGTCCAGGGCGAAATGCTTCCAGATGAATTGGTTTAACCACTTCACAGTAAGAATGATGGGAATAATCAGCTACCAGCCGATACTCGTAATGATGATGATCCATTCGCAATGGATCCAAGTGTTGTTTAAATAAATTCACCAAAGGTACACAGTTTAGCTTCAGCGATTCTTCCGTTAAATGCAGCTGCTCTGGTAATACTGTGTCACTCAATAGTAATAATTGAAACTGGTCAGTGGCACCGGCTAACTCCAAGCCTTTAATATCGAATAATAAAAAGCGCTCAGGAAAAGCAAAATACTCTTGCAATAAGCGATACCCCGAAAAAGACGTTGGCTCATCTAACAACAATGCCTCTTCATCTGAAAAACCACAGCCTACTAACGATGCTGCTGATAATTTACGCCATGAACTCTCTTCATTCACTTTTATCCATATCGATACAATATGCTCATGCAATAGCTCATAAAGCTTAAACTGCTGAGTTGTATTTCCTGCTAAATAAAAACGTAATTGTGAAAGCGGCAGTGTCTGAACTGGATCTTCGCCCATATTGACAAAGGTAACATGTACACCACCTACGACATCTGCCGTAATAACTTCAGCTGGTAAACCCGCCAAAGGAGACCAGTTGATTTGCTTAATAGCCAGTGGCCATAAAGGGGTATCACACGCCACTTGGAAACGACAACGAACTTGATCCCCTCGCCGCTGTTCAGTTTCAATAAAGACATTTCTACCACGAGCCAATTGCCATCCTGCTCGAAAATTGGCGCCATCAGGTTGAATATTAACCTGAGCCATCACCATAGCAGGTAAAGGAGAGACTAAATGAGGATATAACTGATCTAATATAACGGCAGGCAATAGGTTACGATCAACATCCAGTCGATAATTCAATCGCCCTGTTAAATACGCAACCCCTTGTAATAACATTTCCACATGAGGATCTGCTGATACACCCGCACTTAGGCCAAGTGCTTGTGCATATTCAGGGTGCGCTTTTGCAAACTCAACTCCATCACGCCGCAAATGCTGTATTTCACGATAGAAATAATCAGCCAGCGGGTGCGAATCCCCCCAACTCATGCTACTCCCCCTTGAGTGCACTGGCAGGCAAAGAAAACTGCACTGGAATAGTTTGAGACTGCCAAACAAGCTGTGCATTTATGCAAATCGTAAACGGATTTAATGGGTCACTTTGGTCCGTTAAACTAATTTCGACATCTTGTAAACGTGGCTCAAACGTTAAAATTATTTTTTTTATACGATCCGCTATTACCTGTAACTGACTGCGATGGTTTGTGGCTAAATCCGCCACCGAAGGTAGCCCCAAATGTAAAATATCGATTGGAGCATTAACCGATGTTTTCACTGTTACAGGTACAACACTCAGTAAACGTGTTATATTTTCAACGACCAGTTCCAAAACATCTTCTTTGCTAAGTTCTCCCAATACGTCCAGTCTTTCTAATAAATAACGCATGTGTTGCGTTTATTTCCTTTATTATATTATTTGTATACCCTTCACGAATAATTTCTAGGTTTTGTTATCTTCACTCCACACCCCAATCACCTATTAATATAAGCTCATGGGGCTTCGTCACTCCATAGCCACACCTAAAAACCATTCGTATTGGGTATATTAACTTGTAAACTGACCAATAACCCTGTTGCGAGCCAAACTCCATCCAGAAGACTTTTTACCTGCTCGGGTTGTATCCGCATTTTGCACAGTAAAGTCCCACAATATTTCGGTAAAATTCAGCTTAAACTGTTCCGTTGGCATGTCATCTGGATGGGACTGAAATTGTATTTCACTGATAATGGCATCTCTAATCGTGAAGGTCATTATATTTGCGGTTTTATCCCCTGAATTCCGGCAAATATAAATTTTTGTGGGTTGGTCAGTGCCTTTGCCCAGAGGTTCTGCACGTAAACAATATTCGTAAAATTTAACTGAGGTTTTATCAACATACTTAACACAGGTAAATTCGGTAATAATGGGTCTGCCCGATGTACGTGCAGAATTACTCACATCTGTTGTGACTTGTTGTTTCATCCCCTGATGGACAGATACTAATTCAATACACTGACCAAAATTCAATATCTCATCCCGATCAACAGGGTCAATCAAACTACCTCCTGTTGTCCAACTATTATCATCACCACCAAAAACTTCCTTATTCCCTGGCTCTAATAAAATCAAATCCATGACATCATTCCTATTTTAATTGAAACCTCACTGATACCATCTCTATCTGCTGACATACCCTTGATGTAAGGTATATCTCAGATTATGCAGGCAAGTCCGCGACCAATCGAATTGAGGTCGTTAGCTCTTCTAGTTGGAAATGAGGTTTAATAAAAACGGTTGCTCGATAAGCACCAGGTTTTCCAGGTACATCAGTAACTTGAATCTGCGCAGCACGTAAAGGATAAGCTGCTTTTACTTCTTGCGAGGCATCATCATCAAGTAGAATATATTGAGATATCCAATTATTTAAAAATTGCTCTACATTAGCCCGCGTCATAAATTTGCCCACTTTGTCACGCATTATCACTTTAATAAAATGCGCAAAGCGGGATGCACATAAAACATAGGGCAACATAGCGGATATCTGCGCATTTGCATTCGCTTCATCCGAAATATATTTTTTGGGTTTATTCGTCGTTTGTCCACCAAAAAAAGCAGCTTTATTTGATCCTTTACAATGACAAATTGCCATAAACCCTAAGTCATTTAATTCTTTTTCTCGACGATCGGTAATCGCTACCTGGGTAGGACACATCATAGCGATATCACCTTCATCTGTTTTGTATTTATAGGTTGGCAAACCACTGATTACACCACCACCTTCTACTCCTCGAATAGCCGCTACCCAACCATATAAAGCGAATGCATTAGTAATTCGTTCTGCTAACATATAGGCAGGATTACCCCACAAAAACATTTTATAGTTTTTACTTGAGACAATTTCTTCAAAAGGTAGGCCATCGACAGGCTGTGTATCCATACCATAAGGTAATCTCAATAACACATTCGGTAACGTTAAAGATACATAGCGAGAGTCTTCTGTTTCTCTAAACGTTCGCCAACCATCCATTTCAACACTTTCAAAAATTTTAGCAAGATCACGAGGCCGTCCGAGCGCAGTAAACGTATCGAGGTCAAACAACTGGGCACTTGCTGCTGCAATAAAGGGAGCATGAGCGGCCGCCGCAATGCTCGACATTTTAATCAATAGTTCAATATCCTGAGGATGCCGTCCAAACTCGTAGTCACCCACCAATAAACTATAAGGGTACCCCCCATAAGTGCCATACTCTGCTTCGTAAATCATTTTAAAAATGGCACTCTGATCAAACTCTACCGCTTTTTCCAAGTCTTTTAGCAAATCATGCTTACTGATATTGAGTACTTTTAATTTTAATAATTGACCTGTTTCCGTACGTAAAACAAGGTAATATAAACCCCGCCAAGTGGCTTCTAACTGCTGGAAAGGTGGATGGTGAAGAATCAGATTTAATTGACGTCCCAGTACATCATCCAACTTAGCAATACTATCGTCAATCAGTAACGCAGTCGATGCGCCCTTAGCACTTACTGCATCTAATACTGACACTATACTTTGTACAAACTGTCCTAATAATAATAAAACATGGGATCGTTGTTGCTCATTTAACAACATATAATCCCGAGACAGTAATTTATTCAGTGTGTCATTCGTTTCTACAGCCGACCACTCTTCTACGGTTTTACCATTGAATGCCGCTAATAAATCATCCTTGACTTTAGTCGCATCATCAGATGGTGATTCAGAGACCATGTCATCTAATAACTGAGTCAATGCATCACTTGACTCCAGCTTTGCTTGCATATCTCGTAACCGACAGCGCTGCTCATATATTTCATTTAACTTAGGTATTTTTTTTACAACCGATAAAGGATCAAAGTCTTCTATCTGATTTAATAACAAATCACCTGATAACTTTCCTTCCCCGTCAACTTCATTGGCAATCGCTGACAGTTTGACCCTTGGGGCGGAGGCGGCTAACACATGATCAAAGTTATCCCGGTCAATATCGACCATCTTACGTACTTTAACCGGTGGTAATGGTTCTACAGGGTCTCCTGTGAGGTCTGCAAAGATACCCACGATAAAAGGCAACTCTCGTTGCTCAATGGCTCCACCTGTTTCAACATCATAGGTAATTTTAACACGAGGTGGTCTTACCCTGTTCAGCTTTTCCTGCACGCTTCCTAACATGAGGCACTCCGTCGCGGTTTATTCCTTTATGTATAATCTTCGCGAATCAATTTTAGGGTTTGTTGTCTTCGCTCTTGACCACCAAGGATAGCATTTAATTACCCATAAATTTGCAATGAATACAAGGTTATGTCACTTTAGTTGCCAAAAGTGGACTTTTGGGCAAAAAACAATGGATTCTTGGCTAAATGAAGAGCTGTCAGGATGTGCATTTAAAGATCAGCGTTTGACAACTCGTTTTAAAAGTATTGTTGCTTGTTTATCCGAAAAAAGTGGTAAATCCATACCTGAGATATGTGAGGAGTGGGCATCCACTAAAGCTTTTTATCGTTTTTTATCAAATGAACGGGTAGAAGCAAGTGA